>JBGOTW010000320.1:0-4322 GCA_041476685.1 bacterium
AGGCCGAAGTTCTTCATGGCCGCGCCCGCGTCCCGCAGGCGGCCGCGAAAGGCATTATACGCGACCAGGGCCGGGATCGCGGTGGCCAGGCCCGCCGCGGTCGCGATCAACGCCCCGGAAATGCCCGGCGCGACCACCGCCAGGCTGGTCACCCCCGACAGGCCGATGTCGCGGAACGCCTCGATGATCCCCAGCACCGTGCCGAACAGCCCCACATACGGGGCGGAGCTGGAGATGGTCGCCAGCAGGGGCAACTTGCGCTCGAGCGCCTGCGACTGCTGATTGTAGATGCGCTCGAGCGCCCGGGACAAGGCCTCCATCAGCCGCTCGCGGGCGTCGGGCACGGGCGCCTTGTCCATGCGCGCCTTGAATCCCGAGATCTCGCGGTAGCCTTGCTCGAACATGCGGGCCAGGGTCGAGCTGCCCAGCTGCTGGGCGACGCTGTACAGGCTGGACAGCGGCTGATCCTTGGCCAGCGCGTCCAGGAAGTACTCGTTCTCGGCCTGGACCTGGCGGAACTGGAAGAACTTCAACACCATGATGGCCCAGGACACCGCCGACATGAGCACGAGCAGGCCCAGGATCGTCAGCGCGAACCAATTGGCCGTGGATATGTAGGACCACACAGGGCAGCTACCCCCTTTGCGGAGCGGAAGGGAAGGGATGGGTGAATGAATGACCTGCCGGAGGGCTCGCAGCGAACGGCACCTCACCCTCGCCGCGCTGCGCGCGTCGGTCCCTCTCCACCCTGCGGAGAGGGACACTGCCTTGCTGCGGACCGGCCGGGCCGCCCGGCTAGGGCGACGTCAGCACGGCGCGCCGGTTCTTGGCCCAGGCCTCTTCGGTATGTCCGGGATCCACGGGGCGCTCCTCGCCGTAGCTGATGGTCTTCAGCAGGCCGGCGGGAACGCCCTCGGCGACGAGGGCCTGGCGCAGGGCTTCCGCGCGGCGCTGACCCAGGGCCAGGTTGTACTCGTTGCTGCCCCGCTCATCACAGTGGCCTTCGATCACCACCTTGTCCTTGTCGGCGCCGAGGCGCTGGGCGTTCTCCTTGATCGCCGCCTTGAACTCCGACTTGATGTTGTACTTGTCGAAGTCGAAGTAGACCACCTTGAAGTCCGTGGGCTTCGTCCGCATCGCCGTCAACATCATGGCGCCGGCCTGCGAACGGGCGGCGGCCTCATCGAGGGAAGCCTGGCCGCGGGGGCCTGCCGGGGCCTCGGCGAGCGTGACCACCAGCGCGCTGCGCAGTATCGCGCCCTGGTTCGCGTCCATGGCCGTTTCCCCGATGGCGTCCTTGGCCGCGGCCACGAAGGCCGAGGTATTGCCATAGGACTTGCCGTCGAGCTTGCGCAGGTTGTTCAGCACGTCATCGGGCACGCCGTTCTGCTTCATGGACCCTAGCGAGGCGGCGTTGACCGCATAGGTCGCGTTCGACAGGTCCGGCGTCGTCGCCAGAGGCGGGCGCTGGGGCGGCAGCAGCTTCGGATCCACGTCCGCCTTCGCGGCGACGGCGACCTGCTCCTGGGAAACGGTGGGAGCCTTCGCGGCCGGCTTGCCCGGCGCGGGCGCACCGGGTTGCTGTCCACCGCACCCATAGGCGAGCAGCACCGCGACGATCGGAAGTACGCTCAGAAACCGGGTCGCTCTCATGATGCTCCTTCTCGGGTCCGCGCGATCCCCCTCGCGGTCAGGCGTGCAGCCCAGCCCCGGTTGCCCCGCGGACGAGGCGGAGCGAGCCTTTGGGCATGTGCCGGGGTGGGGCGGGAAACGCCGGCCGGTGGACCGCTGGAGGCTGCGCAGGATGCCACGCGAATCGGACTCCAAGCTCGACCGGGCCCCCGGGGCGTCGGCACGTGCGGCGACGACGCCTTCAGGATCACCCGGTTTCTGGTAATCTGGGTGGAATACCGGTGCGGCCGCTGCCGCGCTGCGGACCCGCGGCGGCCTGGTTCCCATCAGGAGGGCCATCCTGGATGTCGCCACAATTCAGCTCCCGCCCCCCGAATCGTGTTTCCGACAGGAACTTTAGCTAACATGGAGTAGCGTTGGAATCCAGTATTTTCCGGGGGCGGCGTGAGCCGCTGCGGGGCGAACCCGGCCGCGCCCAGCGGCCATCCACCGCGTCCCGGGAGCGGCCTGCTGGCCCGGCGTGGCTGGTCCGCCCGGCCGCTCCGCTCCGGCCAAACATCCCCTATGAGTCCATGAGCACCTGGCTCGTTCAACTCGATGGGCGAACAGCGCCCCTCACCCCTACCCCTCTCCCACAAGGGGAGAGGGGAACGGCAACGGCCAAAGCACCTCACCTCCGGCCTGCGGCCACCTCCTCTCCGTTTGGAGAGGAGGAACGGCCGACGACGCCCCCTCACCCCTACCCCTCTCCCACAAGGGGAGGGGGGTACAGCCTTGCGGGCTTTGAGCCTGGCGAGCTGCGGCCCGCCTCGGGAGCGCTGCAGATGGCGCGCGACGAGTTCGCCCTGCAGCGGGCGCGGGAGGGGAAGCCCAGCGTGCGGCTGTATGCCTGGGAGCGGCTGACGCTGTCGGTGGGCCGGGGACAGCAGGTGGAGCGGCAGATCGACCTGGACGCCTGCCGCCGCCTCGGCATCCCCGTGGTGCGGCGCATCACCGGCGGGCGGGCCGTGCTGCACGGCACCGATCTCACCTACGCCGTGGCCGCCCCGCTGACCGGGCCCGGGGCGGGCGCGTTTGGGCCGGCGGCGCGGCAGGGCATTCCGGGCCTCTACCGCGAGCTGTCGCGCGTGTTCGTGCGCTTCTTCGAGCAGCTCGGCTGCGCGCCGCAGGTGCAGGTCTATACGGGCCGCCAGCGCGCCGAGCTGGCCTCGCCCGTGTGCTTCGCGACGCCCTCCGCCTTCGAGATCCTGCTGGACGGACGCAAGCTGGTGGGCAGCGCCCAGCGCCTCCTGCCGGACGCCTTCCTCCAGCACGGCTCGATCCCGCTGGCGCCCCAGGGCGACGTGCTGGCCCAGGTATTCCGGGACGGCGCCGGGGAGGCGATGGGCGGCGCCATGACCGACCTGACCAGCGCGGGCGTGCTGCCGCGCATCTCGCTGGCCGAGGTGCGTGAGCGGCTGCTGGCATGCTTCAGCGCGGAGTTCGGCGTGGAGCTGGTGCCGACCGTGTGGACGGCGGAAGAAGAGGCGGCCGTGGAAGCGCTGGCGGCGGGCTATGGGGATTTGGCGGGGGAGGGGAGGGCGGAGGGGGTGGAGGTGCCTGCGGGGCGGAGGTGAGGTGCGGTTCGGCCGGACGGCGACCTCACCCTCCGGCTTCCCGGTTGCCGAGGCAAGTGGCCGCAAACGGAGCAAGGGGGGACGAACGAATCACTTGGTTTACGAGCGTGTGCCAACGTTGCGATGTTGAGCGAACAGCAACCTCTGAGGTTGCTGTGCTCCCCCTCTCCAATTCTTGGAGAGGGGGCAGGGGGTGAGGTTCTAGTACCGCGGCACCGCAGGATCGACGTCGACGGCCCACTTGTCGATCCCGCCGGCGAGGCTGTGGAGATGCTTGAAGCCCGCCTCTTGCAGTTTCTTCAGCGCCGTCATGGAGCGCTTGCCCTTATAGCAGTACAGGTAGATGTCATCCTCCCGCTTGAGCTGGGGGATGAAGCTCTCGAACTGGCTCAAGGGCGTCAGCCGCGCGCCGCCGATGCGGGCGATCTCCCACTCGTGCGGCTCGCGCACGTCCAGCAGCGTGATGGCCTTGCCGGCATCGAGCACGCGCTTGAGCTCCGGCGCCGTCACTTCCAGCGAGCCGCCATTGGCGGGCTGGGGCGCGGCGGCCTGGGGCAGTTCGACCGCGCAGAAGGTCTCGTAGTCGATCAGCTCCGTGATGGAGGGGTGCTCGCCGCACAACTCGCACAGCGGATTCCTGCGCAGCTTCACTTCCTTGAAGGACATGCGCAGCGAATCGAACAGGATCAGCCGGTTCACCAGCGGCTGGCCGATCTCGAGGATCAGCTTGAGGGTCTCGGTGGCCATGATCAGGCCGATCGTTCCCGGGAGCACGCCCAGGACGCCCGCTTCCGCTCAACTGGGCACCAGGCTCGCCGGGGGCGGATTGGCGTACAGGCAGCGGTAGCAGGCTCCGCCCGCATGCGGGTTGAACGTGGACACCTGGCCTTCGAAGCGGAAGATCGAGCCGTACACCAGCGGCTTGCCCGCCAAGTACGCCGCGTCGTTGACCAGGTAGCGCGTTTCGAAGTTGTCCGAGGCTTCGACGACGATGTCGTAGTCCTTGAAGATGTCGAGGGCGTTCTCCTTGGTGAGCTTGGTGTCGTACGTCACCACGTTCACGTGGGGTTTCAT
>JBGOTW010000321.1:0-4321 GCA_041476685.1 bacterium
ATGAGGCCCATTGCGATGCCCGCGACCGGAGACTTGATGGGCACGCCCGCGTCCATGAGCGAGAGCGTCGCGCCGCAGACCGAGGCCATCGAGGACGAGCCGTTGGACTCCAGGATCTCGGAGACGACCCGGATCGAGTAGGGGAACTGATCCTTGGGCGGCAGCAGCGCCGTGACGCCCTTCTCGGCCAGGAAGCCGTGCCCGATCTCGCGCCGGCCCGGGCCGCGCAGGATCGAGACCTCGCCCACCGAGAAGGAGGGGAAATTGTAGTGGAACAGGAAGCCCTTGAACGAGACGCCGGTGAGCGAGTCGATGAGCTGCTCGTCCTCGCGCGAGCCCAGCGTGACGGCGACGAGCGCCTGGGTCTCGCCGCGCGTGAACAGGGCCGAGCCGTGCACGCGGGGCAGCACGCCCACCTCGCAGGTGATCGGCCGGATGTCCGTCGTGGTGCGCCCGTCCACGCGGATCTCGTCCTTCAGGATCCGCTCGCGCATCACCTCCTTCTTCAGGCGGCTGTAGACCTGCTGCACCTCCGCCTTCAGCGCCGGCTCGTCCGTGCCGTCCTTGTAGAACTGGGCGAGCACGTCCTCCTGCACCCGGTCCAGGGCCGCGTAGCGCTCCTGCTTGTCCGGCACCTGCAGCGCCCTGGCCAGCTCGGCGTGGCAGGCCTTCTCGACCGCCTTTTCCAGCTCCTTGTTGCGCTCGACCTGCTTGACCGCGCGCTTGGGCTTGCCCTCCTTCTCCCGCAGCTCCGCCTGCATCTCCAGCAGGGGCTGGATCGCCTTGTGCCCGAACATGATCGCGTCCAGGGCGTCGGCTTCGGACACTTCCTTCGCGCTGCCCTCCACCATCAGGATCGCGTCCTGCGTCCCGACGACGAAGAAGTTCAGCGCGCTGCCCGCGAGCTGGGCCGCGGTCGGATTGATTACGTATTCGCCCTCCAGCATCCCCACCCGCACCCCCGCGATGGCGGAGGGGAAGGGGATGTCGGAGAGCGCGAGCGCCGCGGAGGCGCCCAGCATGGCGGCCACGGCCGGCTCGTTGTCGTGATCCGTGCTCAGCACGGTCGCGATGATCTGCGTCTCGTTCTGCCAGGTCTCCGGGAACAGCGGGCGGATGGGGCGGTCAATGAAGCGGGAGATCAGCGTCTCGTGGTCGGTGAGCCGCCCTTCCCGCCGGAAGAAGCTGCCGGGAATCCTGCCGGCCGCGTACATCTTCTCGACGTAGTGGACGGACAGGGGCACGAAGCCGCGCTTGGGCGACTCGCGCTTGTCCGCCGTGGCCGTGACGAGAACCATCGTATCGCCGTAGCGGACGACGGCGGCGCCGCCGGCCTGGCGGGCCAGCTTGCCCGATTCGATCGAGATGGGCCTTCCGCCCAGCTCGCCTGTGACTGTGTGCATGGAATTCTCCACATCTTGAGGATGCGGAGGTGGAGACGCCGGACGACGCTATTTTGGGATCCAATGCCAGCTTCCGCGGGCCCCCGAGCCGCCGGCCACGGGGGCCTCTCCCCTCACTCCCCTCCCTCTGGCGGGAGGGAATGCCCGCAGGGCAGGGGAGAGGCCCCCCGTGCCGGGCGGGAATGCCGGGTCCTGGATGGTGCGCCCTGGCCGTGCTGGGCCGGCCGCGCAGCACATGCGGCGGGCCGCCCTGCGCCCTGCTGCCTTCCGCAATGCGGCCTGGCACCAGGCGCTGCCCCACGCGGGGAACTCCATCCGGGCTGAAACGGGTATTGCATCCCAAAAGGGCTTGGCGTCCGCTGACGTCCACCCCCACTGATGTCCACACCCCCCCATTGGGGCGGGACGGGAAACCGGAGACCTGCTAGCGGCGCAGGTCCAGCTTTTCGATGATCGCCTTGTAGCGCTGGCTGTCCGTGCGGGACAGGTAATCCAGCAGCCTGCGGCGCTGGCTGACCATCTTCAACAGGCCGCGCCGCGAGTGGTGATCCTTCGTGTGTTCCTTGAAATGATCGGTCAGGGACTTGATCCGTTCCGTAAGCAGGGCGATCTGCACTTCCGGCGATCCGGTATCGGTGTCGGACCGGCGGTAACTCCCGATCAGCTCCTGCTTGCGCTCCGCTGTTATCATCTACGCTACTGCTCCTCTGTGCGTGCCAGTTGTGCCGTGCCAGTCGTGCCGTGCAGCTTGTGCCGTGCCGGTTATGTCTTGCCAGTCGCGCCGTGCCAGTCGTGCCATGCCCGTCCGGACACGCCTGATTGATCGGTCTTCCCCCAGCCGGCTGCCGCGCGTTCGCCTCGTGCGTGAGCGGTCCTGGCCCGCCTAGATCAGCACCCGCGTCGGCCGAAAAGCGAGCCGGCCGGGCGTCCCGAAAACCACTTCCCCGATCGCGAGCAGGCCGCCATCCGGCCCCAGGGCCTTCACCCGCTGGCCAGGAGTCCAGCCCGCCGCGCATGCGTCGCGCGCCGCGCCATCTTCCTGGGCTGCCTGGGCCTGCTGCGGGGGTTCCAGCGGAATCGTCCTGCCGTCCCGGAGCTGGAGTTCAGTCCCTGCCGCCACGATCCAGGGCGCGAATTCGGGCAGGAATGCGGCGGGATTTTTCACCAACCCCTGCTGGCCTGCTTTCAGGCTCTCGTCAATACCCTCCAGCGTAACCGAATCCGCCAGGGTAAACAAGGGTCCGCAGGCGAGACGCCGCAGGGCCGTGACATGGGCGCCGGGCCCCAGGGCCAGCCCCAGCGCCTCCACCAGGCTGCGCACGTACGTCCCGGCGGAGCAGGTCAGCCGGAACGTCGCCCCGGGCAGGCGCACGTCCTCCACGGCCACGTCCCACAGCTCGACCTCCCGCACCCGCTCCGGCACCGCCTCGCCGCGCCGCGCCAGCTTGTAGGCGGGCACGCCCTGCACCTTGATGGCCGAGTAGGCGGGCGCCGCCTGCCGCTGCCGTCCCGCCCGGCCTACGATCGCCTCGCGCACCCGCGCTTCCGTCAGGTCTCCCAGCGCGCGCCGTTCCACCACCCGGCCCTGCGCGTCGAAGGTGTCGGTGCGCTCGCCGAGCTTCAGCGTGACCCGGTAGGTCTTCGGCAGGCCCTCGAACAGGGGGATCAGCCGCGTGGCCTTGCCCGTGAACACGGGCAGCACGCCGCTGGCGAGCGGATCGAGCGTGCCGAGGAAGCCCATCTTCGACTCGCCCAGCAGGCGCTTCAGGCGGCCCAGCACCGCGTTGCTGCCCAGGCCCGAGGGCTTGTCCAAGATGACGATCCCGGCACTCATGGCAGGCCCGCAAGCCGCGGGGCGCTGCCCCGCACCCCCGGGTTGCCCAGCCAACTGCGGCCGATGGCCCCAGACCCCAGTGTTGCCCGGGCAACAGGGCGCGAATGCCGCGCACGGTCGCCTGGGCAACGGGGCGGCTTTCGCGTCGAATCCGGGTGCAGGGAGCAACCGCTCCCTGCTGGAGAGCGCGAGCGGCAAAGCCTCTCGCAATTACTAACGAAGTTTCTATTTTGGTCCACTAGGATCCCTGCCCGGCATCCGCCGCCTCCCCGGTTGGGGCGTCCCCGGCCGGGCCCATCTCCCCGGCTTTCCGCAGGGGCTTGAGCAGGTTCTCCATCTCCTGCACGCGGTCGAAGGTGGGGTCGTACACGAACGTCAGCTTGGGGCTGAGCCGGGTTTCCAGGGTGCGCGCCACCGCGACATTGAAGTATCCCGCGGCGCGATTGAGGGCCTCGGTCAGGCTGGCCAGGTCGCCCGTGGCGGAAGGCGCCCGCTTGCCCCGCGCCGCTGCGGGGACGGGCTTTGCCGGAGCGGTCGCGCCCGGGCCGAGTTTGCCTCGCTTGGCCCGCTTGCCCGGCGTGCCCTGCGGCCGCAGCAGCGTGTCGTAGGTGGCGAAGCTGACGCGCGCGTGGGCCAGGTCCCGGGACAGTTGCACGCCCGTGATGGTCACGTGCCGGAAGCGCGGATCGCCGGATTCCCGCTCCAGGATCAGGCCCAGCTTGTGCCGGAGGCGCTCGTTAAGATGTTCCAGCTTGCGGGAGGCCATGAGTGTCTGAAGGCGGTTCGGCAGTCGGTTCGGCTGGCGCTGCGGCCGGCCGCGGTCTGCGGCGCGCGCCGCTCCGGCCGGCCCTTGCCGGCGCTGTGCCCCACTCCGCGCCGCACTCCGCGCCCCGCTCCAGGCCCCGCCCAAGTCCGCCGACGGTCACAATGACCGCGTCAAGATGCCCGTGGTCAGGAGGCCGGCAGTCAGGATGCCGGCAGTCAGGATGCCGGCGGTCAGGAAGCGCGCAGTCAGGAAGCCGATGGTCAGGATGCCGGCGGTCAAGACGCTCTGCCGGCCCGCTCAAGCTTCGCGGCCTCTTCG
>JBGOTW010000322.1:0-4315 GCA_041476685.1 bacterium
AGGCGAAGCGCTCAAGGGTCGCAGCGCGGCCAGCAGTCGGCGTCCGCGGGATGGAGTCTCAACGAGCGGCAACAGTCCAGCCACAGGGAGTCCCATGAAAGTCTGTGTGGTCGGAGCAGGCGCGATCGGCGGCCTGGTGGGCTTGAAGCTGGCCCTGGCGGGCGAGGACGTGACCCTGGTGGACATCGGCGCGCAGCTCGAGGCGATCCGCAAGAACGGCCTGAAGGTGATCGGACCCGACGGCAAGGAGGAAGTGGCCAGGCCCCGGCAAGCCGTCTCCTCCGTCAACGAGGCCGGCAAGCAGGACCTCGTCATCCTCGCCCTGAAGACCCAGCACATCGCCTCCGTCGCCAAGTCGCTCGACGCGCTGTTCGGGCCGGAGACCGTGCTGGTGCCGGTGCAGAACGGCCTGCCCTGGTGGTACTTCCAGCGGCACGGCGGCCCCTACGAGGGACGGCGCCTGGAGACCTGCGATCCCACCGGCGAGATCGGGGCGACGATCGACCCGGCGCGCATCGTCGGCTGCGTCGTCTATCCCGCGGGCGAGGTGATCGCTCCCGGGGTCGTCAAGCACGTCGAGGGCGACCGCTTCCCCGTGGGCGAGCTGGACGGCAAGGAAACCGACCGCGTCAAGCGCGTCTCGGAGGTGTTCACCAAGGCGGGGCTCAAGGCGCCCGTGCTGAACAACATCCGCGCGGAGATCTGGCTCAAGCTGTGGGGCAACATGTCCTTCAACCCCATCAGCGCCCTCAGCCACGCCACGCTCGTGGACATCTGCCAGTACCCGCTCACGCGCGAACTGGCGGCGCAGATGATGACCGAGGCGCAGGTGATCGCGAACAAGCTCGGCATCGAGTTCCGCGTGCCCCTGGAGAAGCGGATCGCGGGCGCCGAGAAGGTCGGCAAGCACAAGACCTCCACCCTGCAGGACGTGGAGCACGGCCGCTCCCTCGAGCTCGACACGATCATCGGGTCGGTGATCGAGCTGGGCAAGCTGGTCGGCGTGCCCACGCCGCACATCGACACGGTCTTCGCCCTGACCAAGCTGCTGGACAAGACGCTGACCGACGAGCGGGGCCGCCTGCAGATCCAGAAGGTGGCGTAGGCTTCAGCACCCGACGGACCGGACGAGCGGATGGACCGGTGCGTCGGCGTAAAGGCGCGAACGGCAGCCCCACCCGGCCTGCGGCCGGTCCTCCCCCGCGCCCCGGTGCCGCGATGGACGCAACAGTGCTGGCGACGCGGATGGCGGCCGGCCTGGGCGCCGCAATCTTCGCCGTGCTCGCTGCGATTCACATGTACTGGGCGCTGGGCGGTCGCTGGGGCGCGGACGCGGCCTTTCCACCCGCATGGCGCGGCGCGGCGCCCACGGCGCCTGTCAGCCCGAACCCCTCCGCGCGTCGCCACATGCATCCGACGCCTCTGGCGACCCTGGCTGTTGCCCTCGCACTGCTCGCGGCGGGGGCCGTGTTGCTGGGCCGGGCGGGCTGGTTGCCGCTTGGGCCAAGCTGGCTCCTGCGCGCAGGAGCCTGGGTGCTGTGCGTGCTGTTCCTGGCGCGGGCCAGCGGCGACTTCCGCACGTTCGGCTTCTTCAAGTCACGCCGCGGCACGCTCTTCGCCAACTGGGACACGCGCCTGTTCTCGCCCCTGTGCCTGGTCATCTCCGCTCTGTCTGGCGTGGTCGCGTGGTGGTCCGCGTAGGAAGGTGAATGCGTTGGGGTCGTTTTCGCATTTCTGTTTTGGCTTATTGATATAGCAAAATTCATCACGTCCCGCCGAACAGCTCCTGCTGCGCGCCCGCGGGGACGCGGAAGTGCGCGGTGCTGAGCGGCTGCCAGCGCTCGGTCATGCCGAGCCGGTCGCGCGTGGACTTGAACAGGCGCTCCACCAGTTCCGCCCGCCAGCCCTCGCCTTTCAGGCGCGTGCCCCACTCGGTCTCGTTGAGCTTGCCGCCGCGCAGGGCCTCGATGGCGTGCCGCACCTTCGCCGCGCGGGCGGGGAACTCGCGCTCCACCCAGTCCAGGAACACCGCCTTCACCTGGTAGGGCAGGCGCAGCACGATGTAGCCGGCCGAGGTGGCGCCCGCGTCCGCGGCGCGCTCCAGGATGCGGGGAATCTCGTGGTCGTTGAGGCCGGGGATGATCGGCGCGAGGTTCACGCCCACCGGCACGCCGGCCTTGGCCAGCGCCGCGATGGCTGCGATGCGGCGCGCGGGCGTCGAGGCGCGCGGCTCCATGCTGCGGGCCAGGCGCCCGTCGAGCGTCGTGACGCTGAGCGTGACGTGCACCAGGTTGCGGCGCGCCAGCTCCGTCAGCACGTCCAGGTCGCGCGTCACGAGCGCGTTCTTCGTGATCAGGCCCAAGGGCTGGCCGAAGCGCGCGCACACCTCCAGGCAGCCGCGCGTGATGCCGAGCTTGCGCTCGATAGGCTGGTAGCAGTCGGTCACGCCGGAGAACGCGATCGGCTCGGGCACCCAGCCCGGGCGGCTCAGCCAGCGCTCCAGCAGGCGCGGCGCGTCGGGCTTGACCATGATCTTGGTCTCGAAGTCCAGGCCGCTGGAGAGGCCCAGGAACTCGTGATAGGGGCGCGCGTAGCAGTACGTGCAGCCGTGCTCGCAGCCCCGGTACGGGTTGAGGCTGTACGTGAAGGGCAGGTCGGGACTGTCGTTGCGCGCGATCACCGACTGCGCGCGATCCACGAAGAACTCGGTCGGGATGCGGCGCTCCATGCGCTCCGCGCCCGTCTCCGCGTCCAGCCACTCCGGGTCGTCCGCGACGTGCAGCCGGTCGAAGCGGTTGGCGGGGTTGGCGATGCTGCCGCGGCCCTTCAGCGTCTGGGGCAGGGGCGGGCGCGGCGTCGTGCCTTGCGGATTTTCGGGCACGTTGTCGGGCGGCATATGCAACATGGGACGCGCTCGGCGGGAAAAGTGCGGCACCGGAGCAACCGATTCCAGCAGACAACTATTTTTACGCCAGACGCTGTGGTCCCGTCAAGCCTCCGTTGCGGTATCGTTTGGAGCATTCGAGGGACAGGATTGGAGCAGGCTGGGAGACGGGTAAGGTAGCACTCAGTAGCGGTTGGATAGCTTCCCGAGGGTGTCGAATGTGATGGGCGGGACGGACGGGCGCGAAACGTACGCAATAGAATATATTTCGGACGCTTTCGCTTGTCTACCAGCTTTGGCGCGGGCAACGCGCGGAGTGCGGCTCGCGGGGCGCAGCGGGGGAAAGCAGGCAGAAAGCGCAAAGCAGGGAAGAGGGGCGCAGCGGGGAAAAGGGGTGAAGCGGACGCCGTCCCCCCAGACCGGGCGTCCGCGCTCTTGGCTATGACACGGTCGAGCAGTTGGGCGAGAGCGTGTACGTGGTGCCGCCGACGACAAACGTACCCGAGCAGGATGTGGTGCCGCCGGTAACGCTCTCGGCGATATTCCATACCATCGAGAAGGCGGTCGGGCCCGTGAACTCCAGGGTGCCGGTCACCGTGGCAATGAAACTTGAGCACTTTGTCCCGGTGCAGATTTCGGCACCGGTCAGCGTGCCATTGACGACATAGGTCGTGGCCGCATCGCCATAGTTCGTGAAAGCGACGGTTCCCGTCACGGTGACAAATTTATCGGCGGTGGCCAAATGAACAACCACCGTCCCCGCCTTGTTCGTAAGTGTGCAATCCGTGCCGGCCTGGTTGCACGTTAGGGTATCCGGCCGGATGCGGCTGGAAAGCGCGTTCACGGTTTCGGGAACGCGGAAATTGATTGCATTCCCGTTCTCCGGCGCGCCGACTGGCGCCAGCGGAGGCGCGGCAACGGACGTGCCCGCATCTGCCGCGTTAATTCCGTTCGAAACCGCAATCAAGGCTTGGTACACTTGTGCGATCGTCGGCGGCGTGCTGGCGGGCGTGCCGGAGGAGGAACCGGAAGAACTGGAAGATTGGCACCCGGCGAGCACTAGGGCCGCCGCGATGACTGCCAGACTGCCAGGGAGAATTGATTTGAGCCACATGTTGATTCCTCTACATTCTGCCGGTTGCAGGTGCTGCAACGGCTTCATCAGCACGGCACCCCGGCGACCTGCTCCCAGCCAATCTCTTGGGGACGCACGGACATTGCCGCCCGGTCCGTTCCCCGGACCGTCCTTACCACCCATTTCAAGTATGCGCCACTTGTTCACTATTCTCAGGCGTCCTGGAATCAGTTGGCTGCCACCCGCTCGTCGTGGGTGGTGTCGCCAACGCATACCGCAGGGGGGACGGGGAAGATGGTGCCCAGGCTCGGGGCGAGCGGGACTCCCGCGCGGGGTCTGGGGGTGCCTCTTCAATC
>JBGOTW010000323.1:0-4241 GCA_041476685.1 bacterium
CCAGTTGACGCGAACTGGCAATCATGGCTAGACTCGCTCCATCCATTCAGTCCTTCGGCCGCACCGCACCGAAGTCACGAGCGAGGCGTCATGCGCGCCACCCAGAGCGTGGGCCCGGCCGTTCCCCTCCGCAAGCGCCGCCGCGACATGCCGCGCGCGGCCGGGCGTTCCAAGGTGCGTCTAGCAGCACATTCCCGTGGGCGCCCCTCCGCGCCGGCGCAGGTCGCCTACCCCATCGGGGCGCTGGCCCGCGTCGCCGGGGTCAGCACGCGCACCGTCCGCTACTACGAGGAGATCCGCCTGCTGCGCACGGCGCGGCGGTTCTCGGGCGGCCGGCGGGTGTTCGACGGCGATGCCCTGGAGCGGCTTAGGTTCATCGGGCGCCTGAAGCGGCTGGGATTCAGCCTCGCCGAGATCCGGCACCTGAACGAGGTGTTCGCGCTGAACCGCTCCACGGCGCAGATGCTGGCGGTGCTGGACGGGCAGCTCGAGCGGCACGAGGCCGGGCTCGACGTCCAGCTGCGCGAGCTGCTCGCCCTGCAGGCGGACCTCGCCGCGTACCGGCGCCACATCCGCACCCGGCTCCAGTCGCTCCGGCGCCAAACACTCAAGCATCGGATGCGGGGGCGCAGGCCATGAGCGCGCTCGAATTCTACTTCGAATTCTCCTCGCCCTACGCGTACTTCGCGAGCGAGCGCGTCGAGGCGGAGTGCGGCCGGCTCGGGCTGGCGGTGGATTGGCGTCCGCTCATGCTCGGGCCGATCCTGCGGCGCACGGGTCAGCGCCCGCTGCTCACCGACGGCGTGCGCGGGCGGTATGCTCGCCAGGACTGCCTGCGCTGGGCGCGGCTGCATGGCATCCCCTTCCGCCTGCCCGCGCTGCATCCGGTCAACTCGCTCAAGGCGGCGCGGGGCGCCCTGCTGCTCAAGCACGCCGGGCTGTGTGTCGCGGGTGGCGCGGCCGGCGCGGGCGCCGCGGACGCCGCAGACGCGAAGGCCGGGCCCGCGCTCCTCGCCGCATACGTCCATGCCTGCTTCAGGGCGTACTGGGAAGCGGGCCGGGACCTCTTCCAGGACGAGGTGCTGGCGGACCTGGTGGCGGGACTGGGGATGGAGGTACAAGCATTCCAGGCGGGGATCGCCGCGCCGGAGGCGAAGGAGCGGCTCAAGCGCGAGACCGATGCCGCCTGGGAACGGGGCGTTTTCGGCACCCCGACGTTCTTCTATCGGGACGAGATGCTGTGGGGCAACGACCGGCTGCCCTTGCTCGAACGGCTGGTGCGGGAAGACCGGGCGCAGGCGGGTTAGGCGGCCCGGCGAGCGGAAGCGCGGTGGGCCGCGCGGCGAGCGGGAGCGCGGGCGGCCGCGGACATGAAAGGGGCCCAGGCGGCCCGGAACCAACTGGAGACGCGGGAGCGACGATGAATGCCGAACTGCCCATTCGCGTGGTGACGGCCACGAGCCTGTTCGACGGCCACGACGCGGCGATCAACGTCATGCGCCGCATCATGCAGCGCGAGGGCGCGGAGGTCGTGCACCTCGGCCACAACCGCTCCGTGCAGGAGATCGTCGAGGCGGCGATCCAGGAGGACGCGAACGCCATTGCCGTCAGCTCCTACCAGGGCGGGCACATGGAGTTCTTCGAGTACATGGTGGACCGCCTGAAGGAGCTGGGGGCCGGGCGAATCAAGGTGTTTGGCGGTGGCGGCGGGACGATCGTGCCGGAGGAGATTGCCGCCCTGGAGTCCTATGGCGTGGCGAAGATCTATGGTCCGGAGGCGGGGCAGAAGCTGGGCCTGGTGGGCATGATCCGCCACCTGCTCAGCCAGTGCCGCGTAGAGCCGGAGATCGAGGTCAAGGAAGAGCTTGAGCGCCTGCCGCAGGGGTCCGTGACGGCCCTGGCGCGCCTGCTCACCTTCAATGAGCTGCACGTGGCCGCGCGGGTCAACGGCGAGGCCGGGCAATTCGTCGCCCACCAGGTGCGCCGGCTCGCCGAGCAGCAGGTGGCGGCAAAGGGGGCGATCCCCGTGCTGGGGATCACCGGCACGGGCGGGGCGGGCAAGTCCTCGCTCACCGACGAGCTGGTGCGGCGCTTTCTGGACGATTTCCGCGACAAGCGCGTGGCGATCCTGTCGGTGGACCCGACGCAGCGGCGCACGGGCGGGGCGCTGCTGGGCGACCGCATCCGCATGAACGCGGTGACGGGCGAGCGGGCCTTCATGCGCTCCCTGGCCACGCGCCGGGAGCACCTCGCGCTGGCGGCGAGCGTGCGCGGCGCGGTGCAACTCTGCCGGGCGGCGGGCTACGACCTGATCCTGGTGGAGACGGCGGGGATCGGGCAGAGCGACACGGAGATCGTGGACCTCGCGGACTTCACCGTCTACGTCATGACGGCCGAATACGGCGCCGCCTCCCAGCTCGAGAAGATCGGCATGCTGGACTTCGCCGACATGATCGCCATCAACAAGTTCGACAAGGCCGGCGGGCAGGACGCCCTGCGCGACGTGCGCAAGCAGGTGCGGCGCAACCGGGGGCTGTTCAAGACGCCCGAGGCAGAGCTGCCCGTGTACGGGACGGTCGCCAGCCGCTTCCAGGATCCCGCCACGGACCGCTTCTACGCGGCGGTGGTGCGGCGCCTGGGAGAGAAGGTCGGGCTCGCCTGGAAGAGCCGCCTGCTCTCCGGCGCGGACTCCCCGCCGAACATCATCATCCCGCCGCGCCGCGTGCGCTACCTGGCGGAGATCGCCGACGCCGTGCGCGGCTACAAGCGCCGCGCGGAGGAGCAGGCACGCTCGGCCTCGCGCGCGTACGGCCTGCGGCAGGCGCTGGAGGTGCTGGGTGTGCCCGTGCCGGACGGACCGCAGCCGCTGCCGGACGGGGCACACGGCGCGGCCGCGGACGGCGCTTCCGCCGCGGCGGATGACGCGACCGGCGCCAGCGCGGCGGAGCGGCTCGCGCACGCCTACCATGCGGCGCTGGCCGACCTTGCCCCCGAGTGGCGCGCGGAGCTGGCCGGCTTCGACGCGCTGCAGGCCGAGTACGCGCAGGACCGGTTCACGTTCCAGGTGCGGGGGCGCGACGTGAAGCTGGACAACTTCGCCACGACGCTCTCGCACACGCGCCTACCCCGCATCGCGCTGCCCCGCTTCCGCGACTGGGGCGACCGCCTGCGCTGGCTGATGCTGGAGAACGTGCCGGGCTCGTTCCCGTACACGGGCGGGGTGTTCCCCTTCAAGCGCGCGGAGGAAGAGCCGACGCGCATGTTCGCCGGCGAGGGCCTGCCCGAGCGCACCAACCTCCGCTTCCATTTCATCGCCCAGGGGCAGCACGCCAAACGGCTGAGCACGGCCTTCGACTCCGTCACGCTCTACGGGGAGGACCCGCATCCCCGCCCCGACATCTACGGCAAGGTGGGCAATTCCGGCGTGTCCATCTGCAGCCTGGACGACATGAAGCGGCTGTATTCGGGCTTCGACCTGCTGCATCCGCTCACCTCGGTCTCGATGACGATCAACGGCCCGGCGCCGATCATCCTCGCCTTCTTCCTCAACACGGCCGTTGACCAGCGCGTGGAGCGCTACCTGAAGGAGCAGGGCCAGTGGGAGGCGGCGCGCGGGGAGATGGCCCGCTTCTTCGGCGAACGGGGCGTCGCGGCGCCCGAGTACCGGGGCGAGCTGCCCGCCGGGCACGACGGGCTCGGGCTGGGCCTGCTGGGCCTGAGCGGCGACCGGCTCCTGCCGCCGGACGTCTACGGGAGGCTCAAGGAGGAGACGCTGCGCACGGTGCGGGGCACGGTGCAGGCGGACATCCTGAAGGAGGATCAGGCGCAGAACACGTGCATCTTCTCCGCCGACTTCGCCCTGAAGATGATGGGGGACATCCAGGAGTACTTCTGCCGCCACGACATGCCGAACTTCTACTCGGTCAGCGTGAGCGGATACCACATGGCCGAGGCGGGGGCGAACCCGATCACGCAGGTGGCCTTCACGCTCGCCAACGGGTTCACGTTCGTGGAGTACTACCTCAGCCGCGGGCTGGACATCGATCTGTTCGCGCGCAACCTGAGCTTCTTCTTCTCAAACGGCATGGATCCCGAGTACGCGGTGATCGGCCGCGTGGCCCGGCGCATCTGGGCCGTGGCAATGAAGGAGCTGTACCGGGCCGACGAGCGGGCGCAGAAGCTCAAGTACCACATCCAGACCTCCGGCCGCTCGCTGCACGCCCAGGAAATCAGCTTCAACG
>JBGOTW010000324.1:0-4233 GCA_041476685.1 bacterium
CGCCGTGCCGCCGAAAAAGAACGGCACGTTCATCAGCCGGAACAGGATCACGGGCAGGACGCAGATGGCCGACAGGTACAGCGCGCCGCCGAAAGTGATCCGCACCAGGACGTGCTGGATGTACTCGGCGGTCTTCTGCCCGGGCCGGATGCCCGGGATGTAGCCGCCGAACTTCTTCATCTCGTCCGCGATCTTCATCGGGTTGAACTGGATCGACGTGTAGAAGAAGCAGAAGAAGAAGATCATCAGGACGTAGAGCGCGTTGTACAACGCCGCCGTCGGCATCAGCTGGCTGCTGATCGCCTGCACCCAGGGAATCTGGATGAAGCCGGTGATCGTGGCGGGAAACGCCAGGATGGACGAGGCGAAGATCGGCGGGATCACGCCCGCGGAGTTGATCTTGAGCGGCAGGTGGCTGGCCTGCCCGCCGAACATGCGGTTGCCCTGCACGCGCTTGGCATACTGCACCGCGATATTGCGGGTCGCGGTCTCCATGAAGATCACGGCGAAGATCACGGCCAGCATCACCACCGCCACCAGCGTCAAGATCAACAGATTGAGCTGCCCGGCTTCCACCAGGCGCACCGAGTTCAGGGCCGCGTTGGGGATCTGGGTCACGATCCCGGCGAAGATGATGAGCGAGATGCCGTTGCCGATCCCGCGCTCGTTGATCTGCTCCCCGATCCACATCAGGAAGCACGTCCCGGCCGTCAGCGTGATCACGGTGAGAAGGCGGAAGCCCCAGGAGCTCATGGTGGGCAGGACGATCGCCGAGCCGTCCGGCGCGCTCATGCTCTGCAGGCCGACGGCGATGCCGAAGCTCTGCACCAGGCTCAGGCCCACCGTGCCGTAGCGGGTGTAAATCGTGATCTTCTTCCGGCCGGCCTCTCCCTCGCGCGTCAGCCGCTCCAAATACGGAAACACGACCGTGAGGAGCTGGATGATGATGGACGCGCTGATGTACGGCATGATCCCCAGGGCGAAGACGCTCAGGCGCTGCAGGGCGCCTCCGGAGAACATGTCGAAGAACTCCAGGATCGTCCCCTCGTTGGCCTTGAAGAAGGCGGACAGGGCGACCCCGTCGATTCCCGGGGTGGGAATGTGCGCCCCGATCCGGAACACGATCAGCATCCCCAGGACGTAAAGGATCCTGTAGCGCAGTTCTTCGATCTTGAACGCGTTCTGAAATGTCTGCAGCATTCCTTCGGCTCCGCTATGCTTCGGCCTGGATCACCACCGCTTCGCCGCCCGCGGCCTTGATCTTCTCGGCTGCGGATTTACTGAACTTGTGCGCCTGGACGGTCACCGGGCGCTTCAGCTCTCCGTCGCCCAGCATTTTGACCGGCAGCGACCCGCCGCGGATCACACCGGCCTCCACCAACTCCTGCACGCCGATCGTCTTCTTGTCCTGCAGGGCCGGCACGGCGAAGTCGCCCAGGTTCACGATCCGGTATTCCTGCTTGAAGATCGCGTTGTTGAACCCGCGCCGCGGCAGCCGCCGGTACAGGGGCGTCTGGCCACCCTCGAAGTGGCGGTTGACCGTGCTGCGGGCGTACTGGCCCTTTTGGCCGCGTCCGGCGGTCTTGCCCAGCGTGCTGCCCGGTCCCAGACCGCGCCGCTTGCGGCGGTGGGTGGAACCCGGGGACCTGTTCAGCTCGTGCAGCTTCATGTCCGCTCTTTCTTGTCTCGTTCCCGTCGCCCGTACCCGCCCCGCGATCGCGCCCTTCCGCGGGCGGGTCCGCCGTGTGGCGCTTCGGCCCTAGGCGGCGGGTTGTCCGTCCACCGATATCAGGTGCCGCACCTTGATCATCATGCCCCGCAGCGCCGGGGTATCCTTCAGTTCGCGCTCCTGCTGCATGCGCGTCAGGCCCAGGCCGCGCAGCGTCGCGCGCTGATCCTTGGGCGTGCCGATTCCGCTGCGCACGAGGCGCACCTTGACGGTCTTGCCGCCCGCGGCCGCCTTGGGCTTGCGGGCTTTCGGCGCCGCGGGTGCGGCCGCCGCGCCCTTGGCCTGCGCGCTCTTGCGCTTCGAACCGCCGCCCTGCCTGGCACCGGCGATTTCGCGTGCGGATTGCTTCGCCTGCGCTGTGGTCTTCTTTTCCGCCATACCTTCCTCGTCCTCGGGGTGCCGCTAGATCAGCCGCGCCTGCCGCATCCGCTCGGCGGAAACGCCCCGCCGCAGGGCGATGTCCTCGTAGGAGCGCAGGTTGAACAGTGCGTTGAGCGTCGCCTTGACGACGTTGTGGGGATTGTGCGCGCCCAGGGACTTCACGCTGATGTCCTGGATCCCGGCCGCTTCCATCACCGCCCGCACGGCCCCGGAGGCGATGACACCGAATCCGGCGCTCGCCGGCCGCATCACCACCGCACTCGCGCCGAAACGCCCCTGCACCTGGTGGGGAATGCTGCGGCCCTCGATGATGACCGGCTTCATGGTCTTGGTGGCCTGGTCAATGCCCTTGCGGATGGCCTCGGTCACCTCGTTGGCCTTGCCCAGACCGTAGCCGACGCGGCCCCGGGCGTCCCCGACGACCACCAGCGCGCTGAAACTGAAGCGCCGCCCGCCCTTCACCACCTTCGCCACGCGGCTGATCTTGATCACCTTCTCGATCAGGTCGCCCTTCTCGCCTCGTTGTTCCGTCACCGCTCGTCTCCTGCTATACGCCGCCCGACGTTAAAGACTCCTGCGTGCATCTGTGACACCGGCCTGTGACGTCATCTCCGACGCGGTTCCACGCTGAACCGGACCGCCGCGTACGCCCTACCGGCCTTGCCAGGGTGCGGGGCCCGCCGCGGCTAGAACTTCAGCCCGCCCTCGCGCGCCGCATCGGCCAGGGCCTTGATCCGTCCGTGGTAGCGGTTGCCGCCGCGGTCGAACACCGCCGCGTTGACGCCCAGCTTGAGCAGCCGCTCGGCGATGGTCTTGCCGACCGCCTGCGCCGCATTGCAGTTGCCCTTGTAGCCCTTGATCTGCTCCGCCACGGCCTTCTCGGTCGTCGCCGCGGCCGCCAGCGTCCTGCCCGCCAAGTCGTCAATGGCCTGCACGTAGATATGACTGGCCGAGCGGAACACGCTCAGGCGCGGCTTGGTGGCGCTGCCGCTGATGTGTTTGCGGATGCGGAACTTGCGTTTCTCGCGCCGGTCGGATCGGCTCGCTAGCTTTGGCATATCTGGCAATCCTCGCGTTCCTCGTCCTGCTCTCCCGCCGTGCCGCGCCCCGCTTCACCGCCATCGGGTGCGCGCGCCGCGGCGCGGGCGGGCATCACGCTTTCTTGCCGGTCTTGCCGGCCTTGCGGCGGACCTTCTCGCCGTCGTAGAGCACGCCCTTGCCCTGGTACGGCTCCGGCGGGCGCAGCGAGCGCAAGTTCGCCGCCACTTGTCCCAGCACAACGTTGTCGTGGCTGCTCAGGGTGATCGCCGTGTTGCCCTCCACCTGGGCGGTAACGCCCTTGGGCAGCGCGACTTTCACCGGCTTGGAGAACCCAAGGGTAAGCTCCATGTTCGCCCCCTGCACGCTGGCCCGATAGCCCACGCCGACCAGGTTGAGCTTGCGCGTGAAGCCCTGGGATACGCCCGTGATCATGTTCCGCAGCACGGCCTGGGTGGTGCCCATCAGCCGGCTCGCATCGCGGTCATGCTGATAGTCCGCCACGAGCTGGATGCGTTCCGCGTTCAGCTCCGCCTGCACCGGAGGCGGCACCTGGAATCGGCTCTCGCCCTTGGGGCCCTTGATCACCACGAGCCCCTCCTGCAGCACGGCGGTGACGCCCTTGGGGATCGGAATCGGTCTCTTGCCTACGCGTGACATGATGGGTCGGGCCTTCCGTTATGGATGCGCCGTGCTGATGCTGCCGCGGCGACGTTCAATCCTTCCCAGGCGGCGCTGAAACGGTCGCCCCTGGGTCGGTCTTTCTGCCTGCCTTCCATTCGTGGTGTTCGGCTATCCGCCGCCCGGCGGGCCGCCCTACCATACGTGACAGATCACCTCGCCGCCGATCTTCTGTTCGCGGCAGTCGAAGTCCGTCATCATGCCCTTCGAGGTGGTGATGATCGCGACTCCCTGTCCGCTGTACACGGCGTGGAGATTGCGGTAGCCGGTGTGCCGGCGCAGGCCCGGGGTGCTGATCCGCTTCAACCCGCGAATCACGCTTTCCCCGTTCGGATCGTATTTCAGGTTCACCTCCAGCCGCGGCAGGCCCTTGTCGCTCTTGAAATTGCGGAAGTCCTCGATGA
>JBGOTW010000325.1:0-4221 GCA_041476685.1 bacterium
GTCATCGTCGGACCGGACGGCAATGCCTGGGTCACCGACGGGGGGCAGAACGCGATCGTGAAGGTGGACGCGGCGAAGCACACGGTCACCGTCTATCCGCTGCCCACCCGCGAGTACGCCAACCTGAACACGCCCGTCTTCGACCGGAGCGGCGTGCTGTGGTTCACCGGGCAGAGCGGCGTGTTCGGCCGGTTGGACCCGAAAGAGGGCAAGGTGAGCGTCTGGCCGGCGCCGCGCGGCTCCGGCCCCTACGGCATCACGGCCACGCCGAACGGAGGCGTGTACTACGCCTCCCTGGCCGGGAGCTACCTGGGACGGATTGACGGGCCGGGCCGGGTGACGGTGCTGAATCCGCCGACCGAGCGCCAGGGGGCGCGGCGCGCCTGGAGCGACAGCCTGGGCCGCGTGTGGGTGAGCGAGTGGAACGGGGCGCGTGTGGCGCTCTACGACCCGAAGACCGGGGCCTGGCGCGAGTGGAAGCTGCCGGGACCCAATCCCCGCCCGTACGCGGTGTATGTGGATTCCGAAGACAAGGTCTGGCTGAGCGACTGGGAAGCGAACGCGTTCGTGCGCTTCGATCCGGAATCCGGGCGGTTCGACTCCGTCACGCTGCCCTCGCGCAACGCGGGCGTGCGGCAGATCCACGGCCGGGCGGGCGAGGTGTGGGGCGCGGAGTCGGGCGTGAACAAGCTCGTGCGGGTCAGGACGCGGTAGGCCGCCCCCGCCTGCGGGACGAAGGGCGGCGCTCCGGCTCAGCCTACGAATCGGCCCTGCCTCGAAATTCCGCCTAGAAGCCGATCTTGATGCCCAACGACGTCATCGTACCGCCCACCTTCAGGCCCGGCGCCCCAGGCACGTTGGCGATATCGTTCGTGCCGCTGAACGAGTGGTAGCCCACGTGTATATCAACCAAGGGCGCCACATTGACGCCCAGGGACGCGAACCATTGGCTCAGGTTTGCGTCCTTGACCGTCACGCCGACCGGCCCATTGCTGAATTTTCCGGTCCCTGCCCCGGCGCCCACCGCGATGTTGATCACAGGCAGCGGCAAGTTGAGGAACAGGTCGTACATGGTCACGTCGTAGTTGAACGACTGGCCGACGATGTTCGGGCTGTTGAACTTGCCCCCGTAGCTCTCGTAGGCGAGGCCGATGAAAATCGGCAACGTGATCCCGACCTTGTAGCCGGACAAGCCGGAGGCGGAGGCGGTTTCCGTGGTACCCGCGCCGTTGTCCAGGTGCAGCGAGAAATCCACCGGCAGGTCGGCGAACACGGAGAACGTATCGGCGTGCGCGGGCTGCGCCAGCAAGACCGCCACGGCCAAGGCCAATCCCAGCAGCGTCGCGAGCTTGGACGCCTGTCCCTTTTGCATCTTCATCAATCAGTCCTCCAGCGGGGAAACACGCCGCGTCTGGGAACATCCTCAGACGCCGTGAGCGATCGCCGGCCACGAATTTGCGAGCATGGCCCGGCTAATTGGACAGCACAATGCCGTCCCTGCCTTTCGCATCCGGTGCCTGCGGGTTGCAGCCTTGGGGTAGGCGCTCGCGCGGACGCGGATGGGCGTGGCAATTGGCTTCAGCCGTGCAATTTTCATACGGCGCAGCCCCCCCGCGCACGGACCGCTTTCCCGGGATTCTTCGCTCCGCGCACATCTCATTGAAAACCAGGGAGAATTTCGGGGCTCACGGCATAGGGAATTCGCAATCATCCCTTGGGGCTTTCTGCCGCGCCGGCTCCCGCCCGTGGCGGGGGGGACACCCAAAGATTGCCCGTGCGACTGACCCGGCGGCGGCGTGAGCGGCAGGTATTCGTGCTAGGCACCGGCCCGCGGGCCCCACCTGTCACAGGCCCTTGTGAAGCTATACCTTTGTTACGACATGCAGAAAGTTTTGATTGACTTTCGCCGAGACGCACAGTAACCGTTAAGATCACTGTACAGTGATATGGTGATGTTAATTATTCTACACGCAGCGTCTTGTCTTGGAGCCCTTGCCCATGAGTCTCGCGAAACCGCACTTTGAAACCCTGCAACTGCATGCCGGCCAAGTTTCGGATCCCACCACCGGGGCGCGGGCGGTACCGATCTACCAGACCACGTCGTTCACCTTCCACAACGCCGACCACGCGGCGAATCTTTTCGGGCTGAAGGAATTCGGCAACATCTACACGCGCATCATGAACCCGACGAGCGACGTGTTCGAAAAGCGCGTCGCGGCCCTCGAAGGCGGCGCGGCCGCGCTGGCCGTCGCGTCCGGGCAGGCCTCGCAGCTGCTCGCCATCACGACCCTCGCGCAGGCGGGCGACAACATCGTCTCCACCCGCAGCCTCTACGGCGGAACCTACAACCAGTTCAACGTGACGCTGCCGCGCATGGGCGTGCGGGTGAAGTTCGTCGAGGGCGACGAGCCGGGCGCCTTCGAGAAGCTGATCGACGCGAAGACGCGCGCGCTCTACATCGAGACGATCGGCAATCCGCACCTGAACGTCCCCGACCTGGAGGGCCTGGCGCAGGTGGCGCGCAAGCACGGCGTCGCCCTGGTCGCGGACAACACATTCGGCGCGGCGGGCTACCTGGCGCGGCCCTTCGACTACGGCGTGGACATCATCGTCGCCTCGGCCACCAAGTGGATCGGCGGGCACGGCACCTCGATCGGCGGCGTGATCGTGGACTCGGGCAAGTTCGTATGGACCAACGGCCGCTACCCGCTCTTCACCGAGCCTTCGCCCAGCTACCACGGGCTGGTCTTCACCGACGCGTTCAACCCGAAGTCCCCCTTCGGCAACATCGCCTTCATCATCCGCGCCCGCGTGGAGGGCCTGCGCGACCAGGGCGCGGCGCTCAGCCCGTTCAATGCGTTCCTGTTCCTGCAGGGCCTGGAGACGCTGTCCCTGCGGGTCGAGCGGCACTGCGCCAACGCCCTCGCCTTCGCGCAATGGCTCGGCAAGCATCCCCAGGTGTCCTGGGTCAACTACCCGGGCCTGCCCAGCCATCCCAGCCATGCCCGCGCGAAGAAGTACCTGCGCGCCGGCCAATTCGGGGGCATCGTCACCTTCGGCATCAAGGGCGGGCTCGAAGCCGGGCGCAAGCTCATCAACAACGTCAAGCTGGCGTCCCTGCTGGCCAACGTGGGCGACGCGAAGACGCTGCTGATCCATCCGGCCAGCACCACCCACCAGCAGCTCTCCGCCGCCGACCAGAAGACCTCGGGTGTGACGGACGACATGGTGCGCGTCTCCGTCGGCCTGGAGCACATCGAGGACATCATCGCCGACTTCGACCAGGCGCTGGCGGCGGCGAAGTAGGGCGAGTCCTCACCCTCCGGCTCCCTCTCCACGAAGTGGAGCGGGAGAGCACTCCTTGGCCCGACGCCGCGGCGGAGCGTTGCGTCAAGTAGCGCTCAGTAGCGTTTCGGCGCTGTTCAGCATCGGTTTGGACTCGTCCGGACGTCGGACTGACGGCAGGTTCAGTTGCACCTTGCTGCGCCGGGCCGGCCCAATCCCGACACTCGGGGCGGCTGTCGCTCTTGCGGCCGTGCCAGCGCTCGCGGGACGGGACTTTCGCGATGCTCATGCGGGCCGTGCGGGCGAACTTTGCGATGCGGGGGAGGTGGGGGGAAGCAAGCGGTGCCGCGGAACGGGGGAAGCGGGCAACGCGGGCGGGGAGGGGAATGCGCGCGAAGCGGGCCGTGCGCGGCGATTGAGCGGAACAGGACAGCTACACCCCGGGCGGAATCTGTGCGACAGGAGGAACCTGCGCGAAGCGGGGCGGGTGGGGGAAATGCGAGTCGGAATTATGCACCTGACAAAATAACTCCGTTTGCGAGCTTTGTGGTATGACTTACGTAACGTTCGACATTTCTGCTAATATCCAGGAGTTGTGTATGCCTATTCCAGATTGGTCAAAAAGCGACGAGAAAACCGTAAAGTTGGTTGCTGAAGAAGCGCAAGAGTATCTAAAGCCATTATTGCAGATCGCCACATCCTCCGATCAACGTGCTGCGACTCTTGCGGGCGTTTTTATTTCCGCCACGACAGCTATTGCGGGTGCATTCATCGCCTATGTTGCAACAAAAGGTCTAAACGGCGCCCTTGCGTGGTCTGCTAGCGCGTCCGGAATTGCTTTTGCAGCAGCAGCTATCCTGTGTATCAGGGCAACAATGCCCACGAAATTCTATCTCGCCGGGAATCCCCCCAAGCTGTTGTATGAGGCTGTGGGCA
>JBGOTW010000326.1:0-4207 GCA_041476685.1 bacterium
GCGTACTTCGCGCCGGTCGTGACGGCCATCAAGGGCAAGCGGACGGGCACGAACGTGACGTGGACGGCCACCGTCACCGACGACAAGACACTGACCGCGTTGACCTATGTCTGGAGCTACGCAGGCACGGCGGGCGCGGCGGCGTTGAGCTCCACAGCCAATCCGGCCACGATGACCGGGTATACCGCAGCCGCGGCGGGCACCGTCACGCTCGCCGTGAAAGACGGCGACAACCTCACCACGACCATCACCTTCGGCTTGGTCGCCGGACAGTTCCCCAATGGCGTGGGAGTTGGGAATTAGGGGCAGGCACGAACCCGGCGGTCGTGGAGCGGAAGCGCCCAGGCGGTGTCGCAAGACCCACTGGGCCCCCAGCTCGCCCCTGAGCCTGCTCCGCCTCGCGAGATTGACCCGGTTCGGCGTTGGATTCTTCGCTGCGCCCTCGACTCGTCCCGCACCCGGGGCGAGTCGAGGGCAGGAATCCGGACCATGACCCAGCGCGCGCTCATCGGTCTCCTCGCAGGCGCCATGCTGTCGGTCTCCGCGTGTGGTCAAGGCGAAAGCTCGGACTCCACCGGTGGCCGCGCCCAGATCTACCCCGTCACCGAAGTTCAAGTTGCGGCCGAAGATGCCGCCGCCACCCAGGCTGCTCCCGCTGGTTTCGAGCGCCCGCTCGTCTTCACCGGCTCGTTCTCCAACGTGACCACGGTGACCGTGACCGTGTCGGGCCAGGACAAGTTTGGCGTAGTGCAGGCTTTGCTGGCGACCGCGAACCTGACCCTGGCCGCAGGTGTCTGGAGCGGAACGATCGCCGGCCTCGCCGTCGGGCCCACCTTGACCTTCACCGCCAACGGCTACACCGCCACCAGTGCGAAGATTTTTTCCGGCGCGGTCAGTCAGGTGCTGACCGGCACGGCGGATCAGGTGGCCGCGCGCATGAGCCCGGTGGACAACGGCGTACCGTTCAACTTTCCGGTCGTCACCAGCTTGCCCCTTCCGGCGACTCTGCTGCGCAATACGAGCGTCGCCATCCCGATCGGTGTGACCGGCAGTCCCAACGAAACGCTGAGTTTCGCCATCACTCCCACCACCGGCGGGACGTTCACTCCGCGCACCGGCACCATCGCTCTGCCGGCCAGTGGCACGGGCACCATCAACACTTCGTACAAGGCACCGGGCACGACAGGCACCAAGAACCATACGCTAACGCTCACCAACTCCCAGAACAATGCGGTGGCCGTCACCTTTGCCATCGTGGTGAATTGACCGCACCCCGACGAGCGGCCGATTCGCGGCGCCGCTGGTCGGACGGAGCCATGTCCGGTCGCAGCCATGTCCGGACTGGGCCATGTCCGGACTGGGCCATGTCCAGACTGAGCCATGTCACGGCGGCGGACACTCTGGCTCGCTCGGCACGGTCCAAGCCGGGCGCGCTCGCCCGCGTTCATCCCAACGAGGCAGGCCCGGTCGCGTCCGGCTCCACCGGCGCCGACGTTTGCAGGAAGGGGCGCATGAAAACCCGCATCTCCACGCTCGCCTTGGCTGCCGTCTTGTCGCTCTTGCCTGCGGCGCATACGGCTCAGGCGATCGTGCTGGAGGCAGGCGGGGAACTGGCCATGCTGTCCGCCGCGCCCGAGCATTCGAGCACCACGACCTTCGTTCCGTTCGCGGGTGCGGGCATCGAATTGCCCCAGGGCTGGGCCGTGCTCGGGGAAGTGGGCCTGCTCGACTACTCTGTCAACAAGACCGGCGACCGCGACGGCCTGAAGCTCAGCGAAGGTACAATTGCCGTCCAGGGGACGTCCCTGGCTGTCGTGGGGCTGAAGCGGATCGACCGAGTGAATGCCCGCTTCGGTTATGGGATCATCCAGTACCACTACGCCAACAAGCTGAGCTCATCGGTCACTTCCACCTTGGCGGCGGGGGGCTACTCGAACGCCTTCGAAGACTTGAAGGACGCCAGCGGGCAGCAGATCCTTCTGGGCGCCGACCTGTCGGTGACGCCGAATTTTGTTGTCGGCGCCGAGTACCGCAGTGTGACGGTCCAGCCCTCGGTGAATATCGGCCTGACGCTGGGCTCCAGGTCGGCAGGCGCCGCGGGCACCGCCAATCTGTCCCACACCTGGCTCGGCCTGCGCGCGCTCTACTGGTTCTCCGGCTAGACGGGCTTTCTCGGCCGGGCCTCGTCCCGCGCGGGCCGGGCGTGCGGGAACGCGCGGCGCGGTGACCCGACGGCAGATCCAGCCTCGCGTGCCGCACCCCCTCTCGCACGGTCTATACACACGGGCAAGGGATGCCGGTAGGGTGGCGGCGCGGCCCTATCCGTGGCAGAGAACGGTTGAAGCTGCGACCCTAGCGTGGTGCCGCGGCCGGTTCGGAGGTTTGCGCTGCAGGAGTCCCATGCCGATGCAGGTGGAGCTGGTGCCGGGCGAGTCCGGCTGGTCGGCGGTCAGGCCGCTGGAGGCATTGGTCTATCCGCCCGAGATCATGAAGACCTGGGTGGGACGCGACGTGACGTGGGCGCACGCGGCCCAACGCGTGCTGGTGCGCGACGAGAACGGGCTGGTGGTGTCTCACGTGGGCGTCTACGTGCGCGAGGCGGAATGGGATGGGCTGCCGGTGCGCATCGGGGGCATCGGCGCGGTGATGACCCATCCCGACTATCGCCGCCAGGGCCATGCCCGCACCGGCCTGAGGCGCGCGCTGACCGTCCTGCACGACGACGCCAAGGTGGCGTTTGCGTTGCTCTTCTGCGAACCGCCCCTCGTGATGTACTACGCGCACCAGGGCTGGCAACGCTTCTCGGGAATAGTGATCGTGCAGCAGCCAGGCGGCAGCGCCCCGTTCACGAAATTCCTATCCATGACGCTGGGGATCCGCCAGGCGGCGGCGACGCAGGGCCGGATTGACTTGCGGGGACTGCCCTGGTGAGAGAGCCGTTCTCCCCTTCCCCCATGCAAGGCGAGCTTGCGAGCCGAGCCGGCATCACGGCGGGAAACGGAAGCAAAGCCACTCGTCCTCCCCATGCCGGACCATTTCGG
The DNA here is from genome assembly GCA_041476685.1 of bacterium. GTDB lineage: Bacteria > SAR324 > SAR324 > SAR324 > JACQKK01 > JBGPEV01. Next base: position 3,042 of record JBGOTW010000326.1, read on the forward strand.
CTATTCTGCCAAGTACCCTGGGGAAGCAGGGCACGCTCCAGCTCAGCCCGATCCAGTTCCGTACCTGGATTTGCAGCACGCGCAGGACGCGCTGCGCCATACCGGACGAACCGCGGGGCCCGGTTCCGCGGAGACGGACCCGCTGCGGGTGAACCCCAATTTTACGGAAACGAACCAGCGCTGCTTGTCTCGCTTGCCTGTGCAGGGAACTGGGTCATTGAAATTAAAGACAGTCGTATCAAGAGCATATAAAAAAACACGAAAACGAAACCAAGCGTGCCGGGTCGCGTCCTTGACAACGAGGTGAGGCATGAAATTCGGCGTATCCCTGATCATGCGCGGCAAGGACGCCACGCCCGAGGCGTTCTTTGCTCTGGCGCGGCAGGCGGAAGCGTTGGACTATGACTCGCTGTGGTGCAGCGATCACATCTTCTTCCCGAAGTTCACGCAGAGCTATCCCAACACTCCGCATGGCGGAGTTCCGCCTGCGTGGATCGAGGGCTATTGGGACTGCCTCACCGTGCTGAACCAGGTGGCGGCCCGCACGCAGCGCATCCGCATCGGCACGAGCGTGCTGATCCTGCCGATGCATCATCCCGTCGAAACGGCCAAGCAGGTCGCGTCCCTCGACCGCTTCTCCAACGGGCGCTTCATCTTCGGGGTGGGCGTGGGCTGGCTGACGGACGAATTCGAGGCGCTCAATTGGCCCTTCGCCGAGCGCGGCGCGCGCACCGACGAGGGGCTGGAGATCTGCCGCAAGCTGTGGACCCAGGAAAAGGCCAGCCACCAGGGGCGCTTCTACTCCTTCGAGGATGCCTACTGCGCGCCCAAGCCGCTCCAGCAGCCGCATCCGCCGATCTGGATCGCGGGCAGTTCGAGCGCCGCGCTCAGGCGCGTGGCGCGCTGGGGGGACGTGTGGCATCCGTTCAAGCCCAGCCACGCGCTGCTCAAAGAGAAGCTGCCGGAACTGAAGCGCTACCTTGAGGAGGCGGGTCGCAAGCCCAAGCAAGTCGGCCTGGCGCCGAAAGTGCCGGTGGGATTCCAGGACAGCGCTCCCCAGCCCGGCCAGGAAGCGACCGAGGGCCGGCCCCAGGACATCCTGGACGCGGTGCGCCGCTACCAGGACCTGGGCGCGACGGACCTGGTGCTAGACTACAAGCCGGAGA
>JBGOTW010000327.1:0-4180 GCA_041476685.1 bacterium
AGGGCAGGCGCATCGCCATCGTCACGGCGAAGGACAAGCTGCGCCGCCTGCTGGGCCACGGCGTGCAGGGCGGCATCTGCTTCTCCGCCGAGCGCGCCCACGAGACGACCGTGGCGGAACACGGGATCGCCGACGCCACCGCGCTCGTGGGACGCAAGACGCCGGACGTGTACTCGGCGGCCCTGAGCGAGTTCGTGATGGAGGCGGGCGTGCGGCTGCTGGAGACGGTGCGGCCCGACGCGATGTACCTCTCCCTCACCGACTACGTGCAGCACAAGCACGCGCCGGGCACGCCGGCGGCGGACGCGTTCTACCGCGCGCTGGACGCGGCCTGGGGCCGCCTGGAGGGGATGGGCGCGCTCGTCGGCCTGACCGCGGACCACGGCATGAACGCCAAGGCGCGCGCCGACGGGACGCCGGACGTCGTGTACCTGGAGTCCGTGCTGGCCGAGGAGATGGCCCCCGGCCGCTTCCGCGTGATCCTGCCCATCACCGATCCGTACGTCCTCCACCACGGCGCGCTGGGCTCGTACGCCACGGTGTACCTGCGCGATCCGGCCGACGGGCCGCGCGTGCGCGAGCGGCTGAGCCGCGTGCGGGGAATCGGGTACGCGGAGCCGCGCGCGGCGGCGTGCGCGCGCTTCGCGCTGCCGCCGGACCGGGTGGGGGACCTGGTCGTCATCAGCGGCGCGCACGTCGTGCTGGGCCAGTCGCCCCAGGCGCACGACCTGAGCCTGCTGAAGGAGCCGCTGCGCTCCCACGGTGGGCTGGCCGAGCAGCGCGTGCCCTTCGAGCTGAGCGCGCCGCTGAACGCCGCCTACCAAGCCAAGGCGCGGGCCGGCCTGCGCAACTTCGACATCTTCGACTTCGCCCTGAACGGGACGGCGGCGTAAGGCGGGAGCCGGTCACCGCGGAGCGCCACGGCGGGCCTCTTCGGCCCGGGGACTGGCGCCTGCGCGCGGCCGGCGGTCGCGGACGGGAAGCCTAGCCCGGCGTCTTCCGCAGGATGACGACGAACTCGTTCGCGCCGGGCAGCGGCTCGAACGATTCCGCCACGGTCAGCGGCAGCAGGTTCAGCCGCGCGATCACGTCCCAGCACTCCAGGAACGACGGCCGCGTGAACACGTGGCAATGCACGTCGTGGTAGGTCCCGCCCTCCGCGCTCCGGGCCGCGTCCAGCGCCAGGCGGAGCCTGTCGTCATCGGGCGGGGGCGGATGCTCGCCCTTGCGTTCGATGGGGGACGTGTAGGCGAGGCTGTCGAAGACCTGCCCGGGTCCCGGCCGCTGCAGGCGCCGCACGTACGCGTCAATCAGGTCCGCGGGCTTCGACAATGCCCGGCGGTAGTCGAACGTGAGGGTCTGCTCGGGAATGGCGAGGCAGATGCGGCCGCCGGGCTTCAGCACCGCGGCGACGGAGGCGAGCCAGCCGACGGGGTCGCCCACGTGCTCGATCACATGCGAGGCCACGCAGAAATCGAACGTCAGTCCCGCGGGCAGGACCGCGGCCAGCTCGCCGCCCGGCCAGACGAAATCCACCGCGACGATCCGCGCCGGGTCCACGGACTCGACGGGATGGCCCTCGTACTTGCGCACCAGGCCCGCGCGGTCGGCATGATCCACGTAATAGACGTTGGCCCAGGCCTTCGACAGGAGCGGCCGATCCAGGGGGCCGATCTCCAGCCCCGTGCCCAGTTGCGGGTTCACGCCCGCAAGCAGGCGCTCCAGCCGCTCCGGAACCGCGCCTGGCGTGCAGGGACAACGCTCCAGGGTGGCGCCGTCCGCGAAGGACACGGCGACGGTGCTGCGCGGAGACAGCGGCTGCGCAAACCAATGCCAGAAGCCCGCGTTCCCGGCGATCCCCGTCGTCTCCAGGTCGTCCCGCTGCAGGTTCGGCACCAGCTCCGCGACGACGCGGCCGTCCGCGGAGATCGAGAGGGGCGCCGGCCGGTTGTTCCCGTCCACGGCCCAGCCGCGCACGTATGCCGTCGTGCAGCCGTCCACGACGCCGCGCTGACCCGGGAGCGCGGGCGCGAGCCGGCCGGCGGCGCCGGCTTTCCCCCGGGCGCGCCGCACGACCCCGAGCAGCAACCGGCGCAGGGTGGCCACGCCCGGTGCGGAGAAGGCACGCCGCGTCCCGTCCCAGCCCGGCATTGGCATTTTCCTCTACTGGATCGCCGCGCCAAGGCCGGCGCGGGCGGACCCGCCCGCGCGACAGGACGTCTGGAGCGCGTGCGCGCTCAGGTCGTGCGGACGATCGTGACGGGCAGCTGCGCCAGGCGGCTCTGCAGCTCGGACAGCGCCTCCGCCACCACGGCGCCGTCCCGCGATTCCAGCGTCACCTTGACCGAGTACTCGCTGCGCAGGAAATTCGGGTACGAGCCGATCAGCAGGCCGGGATGGCGGGCCTGGGTCTCGCGCAGGCTGGCGGCGATCACGCCCTCGTCCGCCTTCATGAAGATCTCCCGCAGCACGACCGGCGTGCCCCGGAAGCGGTGCTTGATGGCGTTGAACTTGGCCTGGAACAGCTGCGGCACCCCCGGCAGGATGAAGATGTTGCGAAACAAGACCTGCGGCACGAACAGGCTGTCCACCTCCACCAGCTCCGCCCCTTGCGGCACGAGCGCCATCAGCAGGTGATCCTCGGTCAGCCGCTCGCCGTAGTGCCGGCGCAGCGCCGCCTCGAGCACCGGGTGGCGCACCGCCTTCACGCCGAAACCGGCCGCGATCGCCGCCACCGTCATGTCGTCGTGGGTCGGCCCGATGCCGCCGCTGGTGAAGACCCAGGTGAACGCCTCGGAGAATTCGCGCACGACCCTGCCGATCAGCTCGAAGTCGTCCGCGATGGTGGTGATGCGGCACAGGTCGAGGCCGAGGAAGTTGAGCTCCTTGCACAGGTAGGGCGAATTCGTATCCGCGACCTTGCCCGAGAGGATCTCGTTCCCGATGACGACGATACCGGCCGTCGCCGCGGTTCCTGCAGCGCCTGCGCCCTGCGCGGCCATGGCATTCTCCCCCGGCCCGTCCGGATGGATGCGCCCCGTCGCCACCCACCCGCCGCCGGATTCGCGGCCACCTTACGCCGCCCATGTGCCGCGCGGCAACAGGGCCGTGCGCCAGCAGGGCCGTGCGGCAGCAGGACCGTGCCGCAACAGGGACGTGTGGCAGCAGGGCTGGGCATCAACCTGCTCGTTCCGGGATACCCTGAAACCTGGGCGGCACGATGACGCGGCGCGAGATGCTGCGCGCAGGCAGCATTGGCGCGGGGCGGCTGGAGCGAATGCCGTGCCGTGGCTGCCGCTGCTCCGGCGCGCCTAGCGCACCCGCCCCAGCGCCTTCATCAGCGCGGCGAGATTCGTCGCGGGCAGGTAGTGGCCTTTGTAGTGCTTGACGAAGGTGTCGCGCTGGGAGTCCAGCACGCTGGGCCGCTCCTCGCAGGAGAACCAGTAGATCTTGTTGCCGCGCACCTGGCTGGCCTTGCAGATGCGGTCAATCCCGTCGAAGTCCCCGAAGGCGAGCACGACGCGGCGCTGGAACTGCCACTCGCGCTCCAGCTCCGGCAGGGTCTCCCACGCGGCGCTCAGCTTGCGCGCGACGATGGCGAAGTTGGGGGCGTCGTACAGCTCGCAGTCGCCCAGCGCCTCGGCCACCTGGGCGACCGAGCCGAACAGGCGCGCCTGGTGCTCGCAGGACGGGCTCGTGTCCAGCACGACGGCGACCTTGCGCTTCTCGCGCGTCATGCGGCACTGGCTGACGAGGCGTCCGGTGAAGCGGCGCGTGCGCAATTCCTCCAGGTCCCACTCGTCGTCGCCCTGGGTGGGCATGTCGGCCGAGTCCTCGGCGACCTTGGACACCATGCGCGCGAAGCGGGCGGCGAGGGCGCGCAGGTAGCGGCCCTCCAGCCCGAAGGCCTGGGGCGCCAGCGAGCGGTTGAGCGCACCCAGGCGTTGGCGGCGCTCCGCTTCCCGCTTGGCCTCGATTTCCGGCGGCACGGACAGGCCGGGCGCGCCGTCCTGGCTCTCCTCGTCGCCGGGGGCTGCACCGTCGCCGGGGGCTGCATCGTCACCGGGCTCGCCCGGCTCTCCGTCGGCCTCCATGGGCTCACCGCCCTCGTCCTCGCCGAGCGCCTGCTCGTCCCCCGTCGCTTCGGGCCGGCCCTTGCGGCGGCGGGCGCGTTGCGGCG
>JBGOTW010000328.1:0-4174 GCA_041476685.1 bacterium
CAGAAGGCCGATCTGTCGCTCCGGCTCATGATGCAGATCCGCGCCAAGCTGACGGCCGCGTATCAGGACGTGATGCGCATGCAGTTGTAGGGCGGATCAGGCCGGCGGGGCGGAATGGAACTTGCTTTCCCCAGGACAGCCGGCGGCGCTCCATTTTTTCCCCTTGGGTGGGTCGGAATTGCCGCCTCCGCCCCGCTGATCCAAGGGACCGGGACCCCCGGAAGCCGCGGACGTTAGCATGCGGGCTCCGGGTCGCCAGCACGGGATGTGCGAACCGGTCAGTCGCGAGAATGGGTTAAGGTCGGGAGCGAGAACGCGTCATGGCTGAAGAGACCCTCTCACCCGCGTCCGTCCGGGGCGTGCTGGGCCAATTCCAATCTTTCTTCCAGAGCTTGAACGTCGCGCGCAAGGTGGCGATGTTCTCCGTCCTGGCCGTCGTGCTGGTCGGAATGGCGGCGCTGGTATATCTGGCGAACCGCGAGACCTGGACGCCGCTGTACAACAACATCACCAACGAGGACGCGGCGGTCGTCAAGGAGAAGCTGGACAAGGCGCAGATTCCCGTGCAGATCGGGCCGGGCGGACGCTCGATCCTGGTGCCCACGGGCCGCGCCGACGAGGCGCGCCTGGCGCTGGCCCGCGAGCACGTCTCGCTGGGCGGCGGCCTGGGCTTCGCCGACCTGTTCATCGGGCAATCCTCCCTCGGGGAAACCGAGTTCCAGCAGCAGGTCAAGTACCGCATGGCGCTGGAGGGCGAGCTGAGCCGGCTCGTCGCCAAGATCAACAACATCCGCTCCGCCAAGGTCACGCTCGCCCTGCCGAAGAAGACCGTCTTCCTGGATCAGGAGCAGAAGCCCACCGCCTCGGTCGTGGTGGACATGGCCCCGGGCACGCAGCTGGGGCGCAACGAGGTGCTCACGGTCGTGCACCTGGTCGCCAACTCGGTGGAGGGCCTGCAGAAGGAAGGCGTGGTGGTCGTGGACAACCAGGGCCACCTGCTCAGCCGCGGCATCAGCGACGAGGCCAGCGGCGTCAACTTCTCCGACCACTACGCCTTCCGGCGCTCGGTGGAGCAGGCGCTGGAGTCGAAGGTCGTCAGCCAGCTCGAATCGGTCGTGGGCGAGAACCGCGTGCAGGCGCGCGTCGCCGCGGACCTGGACTTCGACAAGACCAAGCTCAAGCAGGAGATCTACGATCCCGACGCCTCGGTGGTGCGCAGCGAGCAGATATCGAGCGAGTCCTCCGCCGGCACGCGCTCGATCCCCGTGGGCGTTCCAGGCGTGACCTCGAACCTGCCGGAGACGCAGGCCGGGGCGAGCGAAGTGGCCAACGTGTCCCAGCTCCAGCGCAGCACGGAGACGCGCAACTACGAGAACAGCCTGAAGACCGTGCTGAGCGAGCCGTCGCTGGGCAAGCTCAAGCGCCTGACGGTGTCGGTGCTGATCGACGGGAAGTACAAGCCCATCCTCGACGCGTCCGGACGGACGGTGACGCGCCAGTACGAGGAATGGACCACCGCGGAGAAGCAGGAGATCGAGAAGCTGATCAAGGCCGCCGTGGGCTTCGACGACAAGCGCGGCGACAGCCTGGAGGTGGTGAACCTGCGCTTCACGCGCGGCTCGGAAGAGGACGTGTCGCGGCAGGTCGAGGCGACCCAGCGCAACCGCGAATTCTTCCTCGACATCCTGCGCTATACTTTCCTCGGCGTCGGCCTGCTCGCGCTGATCCTGTTCGTGATCCGCCCGATGGTGCAGCGCCTCAGCGCCAAGCCGGAGGACCTGGATCTGCTGATGGGCCTGCCCGCCACGATCGGCGAGCTCGAAGGCGAGGAGCTCGAGATCCCGACGGAGAAGGAGGTCGGCATTCCGCCCAAGGAGAAGATCCTCGAGATCGCCCGCCAGGATCCGCTGGCGACGGCGAACACCATCCGCAGCTGGCTCAAGGAGAAGTCCCGCTAGGCGGCGCGCCCCGGCGCCCCGTTCCCGAAAGTCCGCTTTCCAGAGGCCCGTTTTCCGAAGGGTCGTTTCAGAGGCGCGTTTTCCATAGGATCCTTCCATGGCTGCCAACGGCGGGCTCCACCCCAGAGTGGACCCGTACCAGCCCCGCAGTTTCGACGAGGAGGACGGCCCGGTGACTCCGCTGGAGGAGCCGGCCGGGCGCGAGTTCCTGCCCGGGCCCGGCGCCTCCGGGGGGGAGCGGGACGACCCCGGCAAGGCCTTCCAGGGCGGACCCCGCGCCACCGCCGGGCAGACGGACTTCGCCTCGCTCAAGTTCACGCGCGAGAACACGCTCCTCACCAACGCGGAGGAGTACGCCGCCAGCATCCGCCAGGAGGCCGAGCTGTACGTGCGCCAGCTCCGCGCGGAGGTGAGCGAGCTGGACCGGCAGGCCCAGGCCCGCTACGGGGAAGCCCGGCAGGCCAAGGAGCAGGCCGGGCGCGACGCGGCCGAACGGGTCGCCCAGGCCCAGGCCCAGGCCGACGCGGTACGGGAGCAGGCCTACCAGGAGGGTCTCGACGCCGGACAGCGCGAGGGCCTGCGCAAGCGCTACGAGGAGGCGGGCGCGAACCTGCAGGCGCTGGAGACGATGCTGGACGAGATCGCCGCCTTCCGCGATGCGGTGCGCTTCAACGTGGAGAAGGACAGCATCCGGCTCGCCGTGCTGCTGGCGAAGAAGATTTTGCGGCAGGAGCTCAAGCTCAACAAGAAGGTCGTGCTGCAGCTGCTCGCCCGCACCCTGTCCGACCTGGAGGACAAGGGCACGTTCCGCGTCTGGCTCAGCCCTGCCGACCACGAGTTCATGCTCGCCGCGCGTCCGGCGCTGGAGAAGTTCCTGGGCGAGGATCAGCAGCTCTCCCTGCGCGTCCGCTCCGACCTGGCGCCCGGCAACGTCCTGATCGAGTCGGACCGCGAGATGATCGACCTGACCCTGGCGAGCCAGTTCCACCACCTGGACAGCCTGCTCAGCCAGGCCCTCAACGAGCGCGAGACGGTCGTGAAGCGCAAGGGCCAGGGCGCCGCCGTGCCGCCGACTGCCGAAGCGGGGGAGACCGATGGCACCTGACGCCCGGCCGGCCACGGAGCGGGGCGGCTCGCCCGTCACGCTCTCCGACGCGCCCGCCGCACGTAGCTCGGCTACCGGCGGCCCGGCCTTCCGCGCCGCCCCCGCGCCGCCGCCGGGCCTGCCGAACTTCGCCGGCTACGCGCAACTGTTCCGGGAGGGCCACTTCATCCGCCGCCAGGGCAAGGTCACCCAGGTCGTCGGCCAGGTGATCGAGGCCTTCAATCCCGGCAGCGCCGTCGGCAGCCTGTGCGCCATCTACAACCCGGACAGCGGCCAGCGCGTGCTGAGCGAGGTGGTCGGCTTCCGCGAGGACAAGATGCTGCTGATGGCGCTGGGGCAGGTGCCCGACATCAGCCCGCGCTGCCGCATCATCCCGGAGGACCGTCCTCCGACCGTGCGCGTCGGGGACGACATGCTGGGGCGCGTCGTGGACGGACTGGGCCGGCCCATCGACCACAAGGGCGAGGTCATCGGCTCGAGCGAGCGGGCGCTGTACCAGCCCGCGATCAATCCCCTGCACCGGCGCCGCATCCGGGAGCCCATCGACATCGGCGTGCGCTCGATCAACGGCCTGCTCACCTTCGGGCAGGGCCAGCGCGTGGGGCTGATGTCCGGCTCGGGCGTGGGCAAGTCGGTGCTGATGGGCATGATGGCCCGGCACACCACCGCGGACGTGAACGTGATCGCGATGATCGGCGAGCGCGGACGGGAGGTGCTCGAATTCATCGAGCGCGAGCTGGGCCGCGAGGGCCTCAAGCGCAGCGTGCTCGTCGTCGCCACCTCCGACCAGCCGCCCCTGATCCGCACCCGGGCCGCCTTCCTCGCCACCGCCATCGCCGAGTTCTTCCGGGACCAGGGCAAGCAGGTGCTCTTCATGATGGACTCGATCACGCGCCTGGCGATGGCCCAGCGCGAGATCGGGCTGGCCGCCGGCGAGCCGCCCACGACCAAGGGCTATCCGCCCTCGGTGTTCGCGATCCTGCCCAAGCTGCTGGAGCGGGCCGGCATGTCCGGCAGCGAGGGCTCCGTCACGGGCATCTACACCGTCCTCGTCGAGGGCGACGACCCGAACGATCCGATCGGCGACGCCGTGCGCTCGATCGTGGACGGC
>JBGOTW010000329.1:0-4166 GCA_041476685.1 bacterium
CCCGAGGCGCACACCTGGCGCTACCAGGTGTTCTTCTCGTGCGGGGTCGGGGCGGGGCTGCTGGCGGCGTGGGGGCTGTGGCGCATCCCGGAGAGCGGCCAGTTCCGCGCGGCGCCTCCGTTCAGCCTGACCGAGCAGGTGCGCTGGATGCTGGAGGAGCGCGGCCGGCGCTGGTTCTTCGCCATGATGGCCGCCATTCCCGTCACGCAGGGCATCCTCAAGATCTTCCTCGTGCTCGTGGCCAAGCAGGGCTACGGCCTGTCGGACCGGATCGTGCTGCTCTACGTGATCATCGGGGTGAGCGGGGGCATCGCGGCGTCCTACGCCTACGGCCTGTTCATGGACAAGCTGGGCTCGCGGCCCCTGCTCGTGCTGACCGGATTCGTGGACATCGTCAGCGTCGCGCTGATCGTGCTGCTGCCGGTGCACCTGTCCTATGCGCTGCTGGGCCTGATCTTCTTCCTGACCGGGTACGTGAATATCGCGTACCAGGCGTCCATGCAGCACTACTTCATCAGCATCACGACGCGGCGCCAGCAGCTGCCGCTGGGGATCGTCACGCAGGGAATGGGCGGGATCGTCGCCGGCGTGGCGCTGGTTGCGAGCGGCTGGACGCTGCAGGATCTGCGCGAGACCGCGGACCTGGCGCGCGACCCGCTCCTGCATTTCCGCTGGTTCTTCGGCGCCCTGCTGGTGCTGATGATGCTGCGCACGGTGATCCTGTTCCGGCTGCCGCGCTTGAAGTCCCGGCGCGTGCGCGACGCGCTGAGCGCGCTCACCTCCCCGGGGGACTGGCGCGCGGCCTACGCGGTGAAGCGCGCCCTGGCGCTGCAAAGCGAGGACGAGGAGACGCGCGCGCTGGACGCCATGCGCGGCTCGTCCGCCGCCATCTTCCACGAGGACCTGCGCCACTACCTCGGCTCGCCCAGCTTCTTCGTGCGGCAGCAGGCGATGGTGAGCCTGATGACGGCCCGGCCCTCGCCGGAGCTGGTGCAGACGATGCTGGAAGACCTGCGCGTCAACCGCTACCTGACGGCCCACCTGGCCGCGGAGTGCCTGGGCCGCTGGCAGGTCAAGGAGGCGGCGCCGCTGCTCCAGGCGGTCGTCTTCAGCAAGGACTTCCTGCTCAGCGCGAAGGCGATCCACGCCCTGGTGGAGCTGGGCGAGAAGGACGTGACGCCGCTGATCGAGATCGTGTTTTCCTCCTCGGAGAATCCGCTCGTGCTGATCGAAGGGGCGCGCGCGCTGTCCCTCTGGGGCGGGCTGGACGCCTATCCGCTGCTGCTGGAGAAGTACGCGCTCGACCTGCCGCCCCAGGTCAAGGACGAGCTTTCGCTGGCGATCGCGCGCGTGCTGGGGCTATACGACGCGCTCTACCTGGACCTGGGCATGCTGCACCGCGACCGGGCGCAGCTGGAGCGGGAATGGCGGGACCGGATGCGCGCCGGCGTCGCGGACGCCGACGCCCTGCTGAGCGTGCTGCGCGACCCGCCACCCCCGGCCCTGCCGGCCGGGGAGGCAGCACCTGAGCGGGCGGTGCTCCTGGCGGCCCTGGAGCGGCGCGAGCGGCTGCTGACCGAGCCCTTCTACCGGGCGATGCGCGAGCGGCTGGAGCGGCAGCCCAATCCGCTCGACCGGAGCCTCGCCTTCCTGCTGGCGTTCTTGCTGCTCACGCCGCGCGGGGAGCACTGGCGGGAGACGGGAAAAGCGGGGTCCTGAGGGCGATTCACAGGCGTTGCTGCGGCGGAAGACAGCCGCTGCGCTTCCGCCTCGCCCGCTGCGCCCGCCCCAATACCCCCATTCGCCCCAACTGCCCCACTCGCTCCGCATCGCTGAGGTTACCCGCACTGCATGCCGCCGCCGCCGCAATTCCTCCTCTCCAAACGGAGAGGCGGTGCCCGCAGAGCGCGAGTATATTCGACTTTTCGCGACACTCCCCCTTCAGTGTCGGGTTTCCGGCCCCCGGCCAACCGCTCCCGCACTGGAGGCACTCATTAAACCCGCGCGCACACGCTTCCATTGCGACGCCGAACAGCCCCAACCTGCACCTGAGCGCACCTTTATGCGACCATAGGGGCTGCAAGCTCGTGCAACCTCGGCCGGGGGCCGATCAAGGCCGCTAGTCCCAGAAAATGACCAAGCCCAGCCGCACCGTCTCGATCGTGTTATTGGAAGTCTGGGTCACGCCGAGCGCGGTCGCCGAGTGGAACGACTTCCTCGACTCCTGGCTCACATCCACGCCCCAGTTCTTGAAGATCATGCGCAGGGTGGCCGTGTCGACTTGCGCCTCCACGGACTCGATGTCCGACACGTGCTGGTTCTGTTCGAGCACGCTGTAGGTCAGGCAGAGCCCCGGGCCGCGCTGGTTGCAGCTTGTCCCGATGGATGCGATGCGCAGGATGGACTCGGCGTCGAACGTGAACAGGTTGCCCGCCGTCTTGACGGTCTTGTCGTCGATGTAGTTGAACAGGGCGCTGAACCCGCTGCGCTGGCCCAGGCGCAGGGTCGCGAACACCTGCTGGGTGCCGGGTGCGACGGTGCCCGCCGCGGCAGTCCCGAGCGAATCGACCGTGCGGATGGCCACGTCCCGGCTGCCGACCGCTCCCCCCACGGCGAGAAATCCCCCGAACCCGTAGCGCAGGCCGAACACGTTCTCGGTGTCGCGGATGTTCAATGTCCGGCTGAACGCGAGCGACGGTGCGTTGAAGCGGGTGTCTTCGGTCATGCTGTTCGTGGTGACGAACATGCGCAGGACGTTGATGTCTTCGTCCGGCTTGGCGTTGAAGACATCAATCCTCAGCACGCCTCCCAGCGCGTCCACGCTGTCGCTTTGGTCAATCAGTTGCAGGCGGTCGTCAATCCGCAGCTCGTAGTGCTTCCAGATCGCCGCGGCGTAGGTGCGTCCGGCGCCGACGGAAAGGACCGCGAGATCGTTGGCGTAGGTGCTGGAGATGTCGGCGGCGGGCACGGTCCCGATCGTGGCATCGGATTTCTGAGTGCGTTCCGTGGCCTGAATCTCGATCCGCCCCTCTCCGGAGATCGCCTCCCGGGTCGCGGCAATGTCGGCGTGCGCGGGGCTCGCCGGGGTCAGCAGGCATGCCGCGGCCAGGAGCACCCCGCACTGCAGCAGTCTGGCGGGGTGCCGCAGTCTGCCGGGGTGCATGGTATGGCTCCGCAGGGCGTGGGTTTCCGGTGCTGGATCCTCCCTAACGGTATCGGAACGATTGCGGCGGGCTTGAATGCGGTGCCGCGCCGGCGGGTCGTTGGTCGGCCGCTCATGCACAGGCTACGGCGTCGCCCGTGGCAGCAGCCGCGCATAGTGCAGCTGCAGCTCGAGCCGCCCCTTGTAGCGCGCGATGAAGCCTTCCGCGCGGACGACTGCCGCGCCGGGCCAGCTTGGCACGCCGAGCCGCTCGGCCTGCCGGCGGAACACGACGGCGTTCAGCCTGCGAAAAGAGCGCCGGGTCGCATCGCCCAACGTCAGTAGCCACACGCCCTTGCGCAGGGGGCGCCGGGCCTGGACAATCCCCGCCACGACCACGTAGCGGCCCAGCGCCTGGCCCGCGTCAAGCGTTCCCACCCCCTGCACGCCCGGCATGAACAGCCGGTTGCCCGCAGCCTGCGGGGTGCGGCCCTCCTTGCGCAGCCGCAGCAGATAGCGCCGCAGCGACGGAACGTCGCCCCAGATGCCGCGCCGCGCCGTGAAGGCCTCGGCTTCCGCCGCCACATAGGCCTCGTAGTCGGACGGAAAGGCGAAGCGCGCATTGAAGGGCGTATGCCCGAGCCGGATCAACTCCAGGTTGACCTGCACGGTGCCCGCCTGCAGCAGGGCCAACGTGCGGCCGTAGCGATCTTGCTCATTGCCGCGCAGCACGCGGATGTCCAGCGCTGCCCCGGCCACGAGGCGCTCCAGGGCGGCCTTGGCCGGCAGGCCGTGCTCAAGATCCAAGCCCTTGGGACTGGCATGGAGTTCCGGGGCGTCAATGAACAGCAGGCGCAGCCGCTCGCTCGGCGGCTCGAGGCGTCCGTTCCCGTTCAGGTCCACGTCCAGCGTGTCTCCGTCCACGACGCGCAGGAGCGGCCGATCCAGGCTCCAGTGCTGGGCTACGGCGGCGCCAGAGACAGTACCGCCAGCCACAGCGCCGCTTGCAGACGGGCCGCCGGCC
>JBGOTW010000330.1:0-4154 GCA_041476685.1 bacterium
AGAAGAAGACGCGCGCCAACTGCTTCCGCGTCAGCCTCGTCGGCTACACCAACGCGGGCAAGTCCACGCTGATGAACCGGCTCACCGACGCCGGGGTGGCCGTGGAGAACAAGCTCTTCGCCACGCTGGACTCCACCACGCGCATCCTGCTGCGGCACCAGCAGCCGCGCATCCTGCTCTCCGACACGGTCGGCTTCATCCGCCGCCTGCCCCACCAGCTCGTCGCCTCCTTCCGCAGCACGCTCGAGGTGGCCAAGGACGCCGACCTGCTGCTGCACGTGGTGGACCTGAGCCATCCGGCCCACGCCGAGCACATCGCGACGACCGAGCAGGTGCTGGCCGAGATCGGCGCGCAGGGCGTGCCCCGCCTGCTCGTCTTCAACAAGCTGGACCGCGTGGACAAGGTGACGCTCACCCTGGCGCGGCACCGCACGCCGGACGCCGTGTTCGTCTCGGCCCTGAGCGACGACGTGGAGCCGTTGCGGGTGCGCATCGGTGAGTTCTTCGACCAGTCCATGGTGACCACGCCGCTCCGGCTCGAGTACGCCCACTCCCGCGAGCTGGCCAAGATCTACAAGTGGAGCCGCGTGGACGAGGTGCGCTACGAGCAGGACGGCATCCACCTCACCATCACCTCCACTCCGGTCAACCTGCGCCGCCTCCAGCTCGACATGCCGGGGGCCGCAAGCCCCGGCGTCCAGGGCGACACGGGGACAGCAGGCGTTGGCGTGCCGGATGCGCCAGGAACAGCGGCCGCGGCCATGCCGGGCGCGCCAGGGACCGCAAGCAGCGGCATGCCGGGCGAGCCGCGAGACGCCAGTGCGGACATGGCGGGCGCGGCTGTGCGCTGTGAGCCTGGGGAGGAGCGCGCGGAACCGCCAGGCGAGCCCGCGGCCGAGGAGTCCGCCGCGCGACCGGCCCGGAAATACTCTCACGCGGGGAGCGCATGAGCCGCATCGCCATGGTGCAGACCACGTCCACGGACGACTTCGCCGCCAACCTGGCCCTGGCCCTGCAACGGGTGGACGAGGCGGCCGCGCTCGGCGTCGAGCTGATCGCCTTTCCCGAGGTGTTCCTGTTCATCGGCGGCCGGGCGGGCAAGCTCGCCCACGCCGTCACGCTCGACGGGGAGGTGGTGGGCCGCTTCCGCGAGGCGGCCCGGCGGCACAAGGTGTGGCTGCTGCTGGGCAGCGTCCACGAGCGGATCCCCGGACGCGAGGACAAGGTGTACAACACCTCGGTGCTGATCGACGAACGGGGCGAGCTGGCGGGCAGCTACCGCAAGCTCAAGCTGTTCGACGTGGACCTGCCGCACCTGAGCATCAAGGAGAGCGACAGCATCGTCCCCGGGGATGTCCTGCCGCCCGTGATCGACACGCCGCTGGGCAAGGTGGGCCTGACGATCTGCTTCGACCTGCGCTTCCCGGACCTGTACCAGCACCTGCGGCGCAAGGGCGCGCAGATCGTGTTCGTGCCCTCGAACTTCACGGCGCCCACCGGCGCGGCGCACTGGGAAGTGCTGCTGCGGGCCAGGGCCGTGGAGAACCAGGTGTACGTCGCCGCGCCCGCGCAGCAGGGCCAGCACAATCCGAAGTTCGCCTCCCACGGCCACACGGCGCTGGTGGATCCGTGGGGCTCGGTGACGGCGCTGGCGCCCGAGCGCCCCGGCATCGTCGTGGGGGAGATTGACCTGCCCTATCTGGACAAGGTGCGCCGCGAACTGCCCGTCGGGCCGGTCGCGTAGCGGCAAGCCCCTCCGGCAACGGACGAGCGCAAGCCGGGTCGCCGGGCGAAGTCCCTCCTGTTCGTCACTCCGAATCCCTGCCGGTGATGGCCTTGATCTCCACGCTGCGGCGCACAGTGAAGCGTGCCGTGCGGCACGTCGTGCCGCGCAGCCTGCTGGGCGGCCTGCTGGGGGTCGCGCGGCACGCGTACCGCCTGCTTCCGCTGCCCGAGCCGGCCAAGAAGCGGCTGCGCTTCTTCCTCAAGACGCGCCTGGGCGTGCTGTTCGGGCGGCGCCGCGCCTGGAGCTACGCGCGCTGGGTGCGCACCTTCGACACGCTCACCGCCGCGGACGCGCGGGCGCTGGGGGCCTGGGTGCACGGCCTGACGGAGCGTCCCCGCTTCACCGTGATCGGGCCCGGGCCCGCCGGCGGGCAGGCCCGGCGGCACGCGCTGGCTTGCCTGGCGAGCGTGCGCACGCAGCTCTTTCCGGACGTGGAGTGCCGCGTGACGGGACCCGGCGCCGATGCGGCGCTGCTGCGGGACGCCTTGCCGGCCGGAGCGGACTCCGTGGCCGCGCGCTGGCAGGTTGTGGCTGCGCGGCCGGATGCGGACGCGCCGGCCGAGCAGGAAGGCGTCTGGCTGCGGGAGGGGATCGCGGCGGCGGGCACGCCCTGGCTGGCGCTGCTGCGGCACGATGCAGTGCTCGCGCCCGATGCCCTGGCGCTCGTGGCCGCGACGCTGCAAACGCAGCCCAGGGCCGCGTTGCTCTATGGCGACGAGGATCGCCTCAGCGAGCGGGGCGCGCGCGAGGAGCCATGGTTCAAGCCCCAGTTCGACGAAGATCTGCTGCTGGCCCAGGACTACCTGGGCCCGCTGCTCGTGCTGCGCCGGGACGCCCTCGAGCGAGCGGGCGGGATGGCCGCTGGCGGGACGGCTGCTGAAAGCACGGCCGCGGACGGCACGGCTGCTGGCGGCAGTGCAGTAGGCGGCAATGCGGCGGCCTATGCCGTGGCGCTGCAGGTGGCCGCGGCCGCAGTCGTGATGGCAGGCGGGAGCGCCGCGGAGATCGTGCGGCGCGTGCCCTTCGTCCTCGCCCACCGGCAGGCCGGCGCGCTGCCCGTGCCGCCCGAGCCGCGGCGACGCGTCGTGCAGCGGTACCTGAGCGGGCGCGGCGCGGCCGTGGCGGGGGTGGACGTGCTGGCCACGGGGGACCTGCGCGTGCGCTACGCGCTCGACGCGACGCCGCCGTTCGTGACGCTGATCGTGCCGACGCGGGACCGCGCGGACCTGCTGCGCACGTGCCTGGCGGGTCTGCTGCGCGAGACGGACTATCCGGCGCTGGAGGTGATCGTCGTGGACAACCGCAGCCGGGAGCCGGCGACGTTCGCGGCCTTCCGCGCGCTGGCAGCGGACCCGCGCGTGCGCATCCTGCCCTACGACGCGCCGTTCGACTTCTCGCGCATGAACAATCTCGCCGCGCGGGAAGCGCGGGGCGCCGTGCTCGGGCTGATCAACAACGACATCGCCGTGATCAGTCCGGACTGGCTGCGGGAGATGGTGGCGCAGGCCCTGCGGCCGGGCGTGGGCGCGGTCGGGGCCAAGCTCGTCTACGGCGACGGCACGATCCAGCACGCGGGCATCGTGCTGGGCCTGCTCGGGCTTGCCGGGCACGTGTGCCGGCACTGGCCGGGCGAGGCCCCCGGGCCCGGGCGGCGCCTGACGGTCGTGCACACCGTGGCGGCGGTGACGGGCGCGTGCCTGGTCGTGCGCAAGACGCTCTACCTGGACGCGGGCGGGCTGTACGAGGCCATGCCCGTCTCGTGCAGCGACGTGGACTTGTGCCTGCGGCTGGCCGCGCGCGGGCACCGCACCGTGTTCACGCCCCACGCGGTGCTGCACCACCTGGAGAGCGTCTCGCGGGGCTACGAGCGCTCGGCCGCGCAGTGGGCGGAGACGCGCCGGGAGGAGGCGCTGCTGCGGGAACGCTGGGGGCGGCTGCTGCTGGACGACCCGGCCTACAGTCCGAACCTCAGTCTCGACAGCGAGCACCCCTCGCCCGCCGTGCCGCCGCGGGTGAAGCGGCCATGGCGAGCGGAGTAGTGTGGCGTCCCTGAAATACAATGAATGGGCACGGACACGTTCGCGTGCCAGGGGCTCCGCCCCCAACACTCCCGCCAAGGGCCGATGGCCCTTGGAACCCAAAGGGGTCTGGGGCCCCCGGCCCCAGCAGGGTGCGGGGCAGCGCCCCGCGAAGTTGGAATCCTTTATGAAAGTTCCTAACGGGACACCACCCTATTCGAGCGCGGCGATCATCTCCACTTCGGTGGCCACGTTGGCCGGAAGGCTGCCCGCGCCCACGGCGGTGCGGGCATGGCGGCCCTTGTCGCCGAAGATCTGCACGACGAGGTCAGAAGCGCCGTTGACGACCT
>JBGOTW010000331.1:0-4142 GCA_041476685.1 bacterium
GCGGATGCTCGGAGGAGTCGATCACGCTCTCCAGCAGGTCCGTGATGATCGTCTCCGCGTGCACCAGCGCGAGGTCGTGGAACTTGATGAAGCGCGTGTACCCGCCGATATCCGCCAGGACGAGCACGGCCTTGTGCGACTCGATTGCCATGGCGACGGGTTCCTACGGGCCCGGTCGAGCGCGGTGCGGTTACCACTTCAGCAGGTTGATCTCGTCGATGTTGAGCGTGGCGCGGTTGCGGAAGATCTGCAGCATGATCGCCAGGCCCACCACGGCCTCTGCCGCCGCCACCACCAGCACGAAGAACACCACCATGATCCCCACCATGGACTGCATCCCATAGGCGAAGCCGACGAACGCCAGGTTCACCGCGTTCAGCATCATCTCCACGCACATGAACACGACGATCGCATTGCGGCGCACGAGCACGCCCGCCACGCCGATGGTGAACAGGACGGCGGAGAGCGTGAGGATGTGGGCGACGGGGATCACGCGCCCTCCTTCGGAGCGGCCGGAGCGCCGCCTTCGGGCCCGGTCTCAGGGCCGCCCCCGGGCGGCCGCTTAGCCAGCAGCACCGCGCCGATCACCGCCACCATCAAGAGCACGGAGATCACCTCGAAGGGCAGCACATACTGGGTGAAGAGGAGGTCGCCCACGATCTGCACGGCGCCTTCCTTCATGATGCGCTCGATCGGATACCCGCCGGACGGCCCCAGCTTCGCCGCAGGCGCGCTGAACACGGCGACGAGCTGGGACAGGATGCCCAGCACGATCGCCACGCCGACCACGCGCCGCAGGTTCCAGCGCACCGCGAACGGCTCCCCGGAGCGCAGGTTGAGCAGCATGATCACGAACAGGAACAGCACCATGATCGCGCCCGCGTACACGAGGATCTGGATCGCGGCCACGAATTCCTGGTTGAGCAGGATGAAGATCGCGCCCATCGCGAAGAACGAGGCCACCAGGGCCAGCGCGCAATAGACCGGGCTGGGCACCAGCACCAGGGTCAACGCCCCGAGCACCGACACGATTCCGAGGATGTAGAACGCGACCAGCATGCACGCTTCCCGCTCAGTTGATCCTGGCTTGCCATGCGTCGGTGATTCGGCTCCCGCGCCGTGGGCTCACGGGTTGGCCGTGCGGATCCGTAACGGCTGCACCGCAAACGGCTGCAGCGCCCGGCTCCCTCTCCAGCACGGTCCTGTCCAGCACGGTCCTGTCCAGCACCGTCCTGTCCAGCACCGTCCTGTCCAGCACCGTCCTGTCCAGCACCGTCCTGTCCAGCACCGTCCTGGCGGGCCTCGCGCAAGCGCCCGGCTTCGCGGACGGGGCGAGCGGGAAGTCGGGCGAAGCTACGCCTTCCGTGCCGCCGTCTGCGCGGCAAGCGGCGCGCCCACTTCGCCCAGGGCCTGCCAGGTGAGCCCCTTGAACGCGGGCACCTGGCCGCCGATGGCGTCGAACACCTTGTCCGCCGGACCCATCTCCTGGGCCTTGCCGGCGAGCGCAAACAGCTCCTGCAGGATGCGCACCTGCTCGCGCGCCCCGTCCGGCGGGCGCAGGGCCGGCTGGATGCGCTGCACGCGCCCGGCCTTGTTCGTGAACGTCCCCGCCTTCTCGGCGCTGGTGAGGCCCGGCAGCACCACGTCCGCGATCCCGCTCCACGGGCCCTCGTGCGTGCCGATCTGCACGATCAGCTGCGCCGCCTGCGCCGCGTCGCGGATCGCGCTGCCGTCCGCCCCGCCGTACGGGCTGCCCAGCACCAGCACGACCGCCGGCCCCGCCTTGAGCGCGGCGGTCAGGCGCTTGTCGTCCGCATCGCCGCTCAGGCCCAGCGCCTTGGCGCCGGCGGTATTGGGGGACTTGTCGGTGGTGATGAGGGTGTAGAGAAACGGGTCCTGGAGATGCTTGGGCGGCTGTTCCTGCTGCCGGCCTTCGCGGTGCGGGTAGAACGCCGTGGCGCCGCCAAAGCCTTCCTTCAGCAGCGTGCGGAACAGGAACAGCTCCTCGTTCGTGGCGTGCGTATCCGCCAGCCCGACAATCTGCGCTCCCTTCGCGCCGAGCTCTTTCAGGCGCGCGCCCAGCGCCTGGTAGACCGCGTCCCAGTCCGCCGGGCGCAGCGTGCCCTGCACGCGGGCGTGCGGCTCGGCGATGCGGGTCTGGCGGTCGTTCAGCGCGCGGAAGTTGATGCGGCCCTCGTCGCACATCCACCAGCGGTTCACCGCCTGATTCTCGCGGGGCTTGATGCGGAAAATCTTGTTCTCGTGGTGCTCGAGCGTGACGTTGCAGCCGGTGGAGCAGCTCGTGCACACCGAGGGCACCTTCTTGAACTTCCAGGCGCGCTTCTTGAAGCGCCAGTCGCGGTTGGTGATCGCGCCCACCGGGCACAGGTCGGCGAGATTGCCCTGGAACTTGTGCGTGATCTGGGCGTCCTCGTAGGTGTCGAAGGTCAGCTCGTGGCTGCGCAGGAACATGCCGAAGTCGTGCTCGCCTTCCACGTCGCGGCTGAACCGCTCGCACCGCGAGCAGTGGATGCAGCGGTTGCGCTCCAGCGCGATGAACGTGCCGACGTTGCGCCAGCCGTACGTCCGCTTCTCGTAGGTCATCTCCGAATGGCCGGAGCCGTAGCGGAAAGCGAAGTCCTGCAGGTCGCATTCGCCGGCCTGGTCGCAGATCGGGCAGTCCAGCGGGTGGTTGACGAGCAGGAACTCGTTGACGAGGTTCTGGCCCTCCTGCACTTTCGCGGAGTGCGAGTCCACCTTCATGCCGGCCGAGGCGGGTGTGGAGCAGGACGTCTGCAGCTTGGGCATGCCCCTGCCGTTGCCCATGTCGGTGACGTCCACCAGGCACATGCGGCACTGGGCGGTGACGGCAAGGCCGGGATGGAAGCAGTAGTGGGGGATCTCGCTGCCGTGGCGCAGGGCCGCGCGCAGGATGGACTCCCCGGCGTCGAACTCGATTTCCTTGCCGTCCAGGAGAAACGTGGGCATGGCCCCTTATGCACTGGTGACCGTGAACTGGTGACCGTGGACCGCTGGCTTCCTCACCCCCGCCCGCGCGGGCGCCCCCTCGCCACCCACCTGCCGGCCCGCTAAGCTTGCGGCGGCGCGTGCGAGGAGAGGGGGGACAGGGAGTGAGGACTCCCCTAGCTGGCCTTCGACAGGGCCATGTGCCGGCGGAACTCCTCCGGGAACTTCTGCACGAATGTCCGCATCGGCCCGCCGGTCGCGTCTCCGAATGCGCAGATGGTCGTGCCCAGCAGGTTGCCGGCCACGCGCTCGACCCGGTGCAGCAGGGCGTCGCTGCCCGCGCCGTCCACGAATTCGCGGATCATGCTCTTGAGCCAGTTGGTGCCCTCCCGGCACGGCGTGCACTGGCCGCAGCTCTCGTGGTTGAAGAACTTGATCGTGCGGTAGGCGACCTGCACCATGTCGGTGTCCTCGTCGAACACCATCACCGCCGAGGAGCCCATCATCGTCCCGGCCTTCGCCAGCGAGTCGAAGTCGTAGGGGACGTCTACCTCGGCGGCTTTCAGGACGTTGGCCGACAAGCCGCCGGGAATCACAGCCTTGAGCTTCTTGCCGTTGCGGACGCCGCCGGCGAACTCCTCGATGATCTTCCGCAGGGGGACGCCCATCTCGATCTCGTACACGCCGGGCTTGTTCACATGCCCGCTGACGCTCACCAGGTGCGTGCCGCTGTTGTTCGGCGTGCCGATCTTCTTGAACGCCTCGGCGCCGTTGCTCACGATCCAGGGCAGGCAGGTCAGCGTCTCGACGTTGTTCACGCTGGTGGGGCCGCCGTTGTAGCCCGCCACCGCCGGAAAGGGCGGCTTGAAGCGGGGCTGGCCGCGCTTGCCTTCCAGGGAGTCGAGCAGGGCCGTCTCCTCGCCGCAGATGTAGGCGCCGGCGCCCGGGTGGATCGTCAGCTCCAGCTCGTAGCCCTTGCCGGCCACGCTCTTGCCCAGCAGCTTCGCCTTGTACGCCTCGTCGATCGCCTTCTGCAGGCGCCGGATGGCGACCATGGATTCGCCGCGCACGTAGATGTAGCCGTGATGGCAGTCGAGGGCGTAGCAGCCGATGATCATCCCCTCCAGGAACTGGTGGGGATCGCGCAGCATCAGCAGGTGGTCCTTGAACGTCCC
>JBGOTW010000332.1:0-4135 GCA_041476685.1 bacterium
CGCCCGCCCATCCGGCTCGTTGCCTCGGGCAACGGCGTGCGCGCCCTGGCGGCGGATGGGGGCGGGTTGGATGTGACGGAGCGCCTGGCGGCCTATGGCCGCAGCGTCGCCGCGGAGCTGGAGCAGATCAGCGGCTATGTGCTGAAAAGCGATTCCCCTAGCTGCGGAAGGGCGCGGGTCAAGCTGCACCGGCCTGGCGGGGGAGCGCCGGCGCGGCGGGGCGTGGGCATCTATGCGCGGGCATTCATGGCGGCGCGCCCGGAACTGCCGGTGGAGGAAGAGGGGCGGCTGAGCGTGGCGGTGCTGCGGGAGAGCTTCCTGGAGCGGGTCGTGGCGCTGCGGCGCTGGCAGCTGCTGGAGGAGCTCGGGCTGACGCGCGCGCGGCTGGCCGCCTTTCACGCGGCCCACCGGCTCAGCCTGATGGCCCACGGGAGCGGGGCCTCCCGTGCGCTGGAGCGGCTGGTGACCCGGCCTGGACGGGGGCCGCTGCGGGCGCTGGCGGCCGGCTACGTGCGCGGATTCATGGCCGCGCTGAGCCGGCCCCCAACGCGTGCGGGCAACGCCAGGGTGCTGACCCGGCTCGCCGGTCAATTGGCGGGCGCGCTCGATCGGGGCGACCGGGCGGAACTGGCGCACCTGCTCATGGCCTATCGCGCGGGGCGCGTGCCGCTGAGCGCGCCGCTCACGCTCATCAGCCAGCATGGCCGGCGCCACCCACATCCGAGCCTGGACGGGCAGGTGTATCTCGACCCGCATCCCGCCGAGCTGATGCTGCGCCAGGGCGCGTGACGCGCAAGGGCCCGGGCGGTGGGCGCGCGCCGTTCAGCCTTTCATCAGGCGGGCGATCTGGTCCGCGAACTTGATCGCGCTGTTGTCCTGCGGGGCGTAGCCGAGCTTCTTGCGCGCGCTGACGAGGCTCCAGAAGCCGTGGGTGTTGCCGCTGGTCCCGTAGGCGATCACGAAGGGCACCCCGTTCTCGTCCTCTATCCCTTGCGCCTCGACCGCGCGAACGTACAGCTGAGCCTGGTCCCGCACGCTCAGATACGCCCCCAGCGCCCGGTGCAGCTTCTGGATTTCGCCCGGCTTGATCTCGTCAATGTCGGTTTCGCGCGGGCCGCCGATGCGAAGCTGCACGACCTCGAGCTTGCGTCCCCCGACCTTGCCGGTGGCGTAGACGAAGCCCAGTGCCTCATAGGAGATCTTGGCCCAGCCGTAGAAGTTATCCGAGCGCGTCGGCATCTCCGGCGTGACGCTGTCCCAGCGCTCGCTCCAGATCAGCCGCTCGTAGTAGTCCGCCGCATGGTTGGAGCTGGACACGACCACGCGCTTGACGCCTTCCTCCAGCGCGGCCTGATAGACGTTGTAGGCCATCGCCACGTTCTGGTACTCGAGCCGGAACTTGTCCTCGCTGTTCACTTGCCACTCGGTGGCGCCGAGGCCCAGGCGAAGCGCGAAGCCGTTGTGGACCACGCAATCGGCGCCGCGGAACAGCGCGCGGATCGGAGCGCGGTCCATCGCGGTCAGATCGCACAGCTTCACGCCCGGCACCTTCTGGCCGTCCCGGAACGTGTCGCGAATGTCGGTGGGAACGAGATCGTAGCGCTGCTGGAAATCGCCGAACATGCGCTGGGACAGGTAGCCCGCGGCCCCCGTCAGCACCACTCGTTGCTTCGCCATGGTTTGTCCTCCTTGCGCGATAGGCTATGCTGCTGGACATTTTCCGGCTGACCGGAGTGGTCAGGCCGTACCCTGAATCGGCGCGGTCTGACAAGGCTGGGCTGCGGCGTCCGGCACCCCGCCGGGGGCGCGAGGCAGATTCAGCCATCCGGGGCCGCGTGGCGACTGCGATTCCATGCAGACCTCCCTACTTCCGGAAACCGGCGGTCGCCCGGAGCGCATCGTGTCCGGCGGGCAGACTGGCGTGGACCGGGCGGCGCTGGACGTCGCGCTCGAACTGGGCCTGGCCTGTGGCGGATGGTGCCCAAATGGGCGCAAGGCCGAGGACGGCGCCATTGCGAGTCGCTATCCGCTGACCGAGACGCCGAGCGAGGCTTACGAGCAGCGGACGCGCTGGAACGTGCGGGATTCCGACGGAACGCTGATTTTGGCCGAGGGCGAGCCGGCGGGCGGAACGGCCCTGACGTTGGAGGCGGCGCGGGAGCAGGGCCGGCCGGTGCTAGTGCTGGACCTGAATCGGCCTCCCGATCCTGCCGCTGTCCAAGACTGGTTTCGTTTCAACCGTATCCAGACCCTGAACATCGCCGGGCCACGGGAGAGCCAGATTCCGGGCATCTACCGGCGGGCCCATGATTTGCTTGAGAATTTGCTGGACAACCGGTCGCCTTCCGGCCCATGAAATAGCGAAACCCGAAGGGCGAATTGCCGAGTTGTCCGGCCAAGGGGTGTGGACCCGCCCCCAATGTTCGGTGCACGCAAGTCGGGGCTATCCGCGGGCTGGCAGGGGGAGCGTTAACGTGAAGATGCATTTCATGGGCAGGGATTGCCCTGCGCCGGGCGGCCAGGAACGAGATCTGGCGCGAACGGCGGAGGCTGGGGCGGAATCTCGCGGCCGTGGCCCGTCAGCCGGCATGCGCAACAGCAGGGCAAGCCGGGCCATCCGGCTGGGGGCGCTGCTCGGTCTGTTCGTGCTGCTCCCGTTCCCGGTGCGGGCCGTGGTGGTGCAGGCGCAGGACACCCTCGTCACCAACGTCGGTCTGATCATCATCGCCGCCACGGTGCTGGCCTACTTAGGCATGATCGGGCGGGTTCCCCTCCTGTTGGCCTACCTGGCGGCGGGGATGGCGATCGGTCCCGGCATGGGTATCGGGCTGATCAGCGACGAGTCGGACATTCGCGCCATCTCCGAGATCGGCTTGGTGCTGCTGCTGTTCATCATCGGCCTCGACATCGACATCCGGAAGCTGAGGGACTCCGGTAAGGCGCTTTTTCTCGCGGGCGCATCCCAGTTCGTGATCTGCGTCGCCCTGGGTCTCGGCTTCTTCGCCTGGCTGGGCTTCACCGTGGGTCACGGCCAGTTCGACATGGTCTACCTCGCCGTGTGTTGCTCCATCAGCAGCACCACTCTGGTGGCCAAGCTGCTCTATGACAAGTTCGAACTGAACACCCTGCCGGGTCAGCTCACGCTGGGCGTGCTGCTGTTTCAGAACATCTGGGTGATGCTCTTCTTCCGCATCCAGCCGAACCTGGGACAATCGGTCCTGATCGAGGCCGTGCTCGCGGTCGTGAGAGGCGCGTCACTGGTGCTGGTGAGCCTGCTGCTCAGCCGCTATGTGATGCCCCGCCTGTTCCGGCGAATCGCAAAGGTGCCGGAGCTGTTGCTGGTGTCGTCGCTGGGCTGGTGCTTCCTCATCGCGGGGATCGCGGGTTACCTGCAGCTTTCGCTGGAAGTCGGGGCGCTCATCGCGGGGGCCTCACTGGCCACTTTCCCGTATGCGACGGACATGGCCGGAAAGATTTCCAGCGTGCGCGATTTCTTCCTAACCTTGTTCTTCGTCGCCCTGGGGATGCAGATTCCCAATCCCGTCGAGCACGTCGGATTGCTGGTTACGGCGTGCGCCGCCGCGGTATTCGTGATGGCTTCGCGCTGGCTCGCCCTGTTCCCGGTGCTCTACAGCCTCAAGCAGGGGCATCGGGTGAGCCTGCTGGTGCCGCTCAATCTTGCGCAAACGAGCGAAATCGGGCTGCTCGTCGCGACGATCGGGGTGTCCATGGGTCACATTGACCAGGACATTCTGGATATCATCATCTTCATATTCGTCATCACCTCGGTCGTCTCGAGCTACCTCATCAAGTTCAGCCACCCGGTGCAGCGCACCTTGAGCCGGACGCTTGTCCGGCTCGGCGTGTCGGACATCTCGTCGAATGTCGAAGAGCAGGAAGACGCCCCGCAGAAGGAAATCGCCCTGCTGGGGTTCTACCAGGTAGCCAGTTCGCTGGTGGAGGAGATCCAGCGCACCAGCGCGCCATTGAAGGACAAGCTCGTCGTCGTGGACTTCAACCCCCAGGTGCACGAGAAGCTCCAGGCCATCGGAGTCAAGGTCATCTACGGCGATATCAGCCAGTTCGAGACGCTGAATCAGGCGGGGATCAACGGGGCGAAAGTGGTGATTTCCAC
>JBGOTW010000333.1:0-4134 GCA_041476685.1 bacterium
ACCCAGAAGTACAGGGTGACCTCTGGAACCTTGCTCAACATCTCCGTCACTTTTGCTGTATCTGTTTTCATTTCCCCCCTGAGCCAATTGATTCGGCATTGTCCCGCCGCCCTATCCGCGGTAGCGCTCTTCCAGGGCGTAGTAGTCGGGGAAGCCGACGAGATTCTTCAGCTCCTCGAACGTGATCTGGTCGTCGTTCGGCCCGAACGCATCCTCCCGCGCCAAGTGGCCGAGCTGGCGCTGCATGGCCTTGGCCGCGGTCGTGAGCAGCGTAGCCGGATAGATCGCGATCTTGAATCCCAGCGCTTCGAGGCGGCTGCGGGGCAGGAACGGGGTCTTTCCGCCTTCCACGAGGTTGACGAGCAGGGGTGCGCGCACCCGCTTCGCGATCGTCTCCATCTCCGCCTCGCTCTCCGGCGCCTCGAAGAAGATCACGTCCGCGCCGGCTTCCTGGTAGGCCAGGCAGCGCTCCAGCGCCTCGTCGAAGCCCGCCACCGCCCGCGCATCGGTGCGGATCACCAGCACGATGTCCTGCTCCGCCCGGGCATCCGCGCCGGCCCGGATTTTTCCCACCATCTCGCCGAGCGGAACGATCTGCTTGCCCCGCGTGTGGCCGCACTTCTTCGGCGCCACCTGGTCCTCGATCTGCACGGCGGCCACGCCAGACTGGGCGTAGGCGCGCACCGTGCGGTAAGTGTTGACGGCATTGCCGTAGCCGGTATCCGCGTCCGCGATCAGCGGAATCTTCAGCGCCGCCGCGATGTTGCGCGCGTGCCCGGCCATCTCTGCAAAGGAGATCAGACCCGTGTCCGGCATGCCCAGCACGCTCGCCGACGAGCCGAAGCCCGTCATGTAGGCGACGGGAAACCCCGCCTGCTCGATCAGCCGCGCGGAAAACGCGTCAAAGCATCCCGGCGCCTGCACCAGGCCCGGTTTGCGGAGCAATTCGCGCAGCCGCGCGACGGAAGTTGGGTGGGCGGTCATGTCGCTCCTTCGCTGGGCAATCGCTGGGCAATGGTGCTGCGGGGAACCTGCCTCTGCATGGGTACCCCGTTCCGTGCCCCGTCCTCAAGCGGCTTGCTGATCGCCACGCGCCCGGCGCGGTCCGGCTCGGGACCCAGGGCGGCCGCGCGTGCGGATGCGGGGACGCCGGGGCCGGCGAGGCGCCTAGCGGGCGCGGACCACCAGGCGGCGGGCGAGCGGGAGGAGAAAGTAGGCGGCCGCGCCGACCATGATGATGGCGGCGCCGGAGGCCAGGTTGAGCAAGTAGGAAAGCGCCAGTCCCAGCAGCGCGAAACTCGCGCTCAGCAGGCAAGCCAGGATCATCATCCGCCCCAGCGAGGGCGAGAAGCGCTCCGCCACCGAAGGCGGAATCGTCAGCAGGGCCAGCACCAGGATCAGCCCCGCCACGCGCAGCAGCACGACCACCGACAGGGCGATCAGCGCCAGCATCAGGTAGTACAGCCCCTCCACGGGCACGCCCCGCGAGCGCGCGAACTCCGGATCGTACGACATGCCCACGAGCGGCTTATACAGCCCGAGCACCACCAGCAGGATCACGGCGTCGAGCGCGAGCATCCCCAGCAGGTCGCCCGTCGAGACGGCGAGCAGGCTGCCGAACAGGTAGCTCATCAGGTCCACGCCGTAGCCCGGCCGCAGCTCGGTCAGGATCACGCCCGCCGCCATGCCCACCGCCCACAGCGCGCCGATGGCCGTGTCCGCCCGCTCGCGCCGCCGGCGCGTCACCCAGCCCATCAAGAGGGCCAGCGCCACGGAGAAGCCCAGCGTCGTGGGCGTGACAGGCCAGGCCAGGAACAGGGCGAGGCCGATGCCCCCGTAAGCGCCATGTGCGATCCCGCCGGCGAGGAAGGACATGCGGTTGACGACGACGAGGCTGCCGATCAGGCCGCAGGCGATGCTCGCCAGCAGGCCCGCCAGCACGGCATGGCGCATGAATTCGAACTGGAGCGCTTCGATCATGGGGCCGAGTCCGGATGGGCCTTCAGGATGCGGTGGGGCAGGCCGTGCGCGATCAGCTCGACGGGGCAGGCCGGATCGTCCGGGCTGCCGTACATCAGGCGCACCATGTGCTCTGTGATCTCCGCGCGGGGGTGGTAGTAGAGCGTGCGGTTCACGCAGGCCACGGACTTGACCGCGCTCCAGATCACGCTCACGTCGTGGCTCACCATCACCACCGTCACCTCCCGACTGAGCTCGCTCAGCACCTCGTGCAGCTGCCCCCGGCCCTCCGCGTCCACGCTGGCCGTCGGCTCGTCCAGCAGCAACAGCTCCGGACGGCTGACGAGCGCCCGGGCGATCAGCACGCGCTGGCGCTGCCCGCCGGAGAGGCTGTCCAGCTGGCGGCGCCGCGCCCCGTCCATCCCGACGCGCTCCAGCGCCGCCTCGGCCCGCACGCGCTCCGGACGGCGATGATGCCAGCCGTGGCTCGCCGTGCTCAGCAGGCCCAGCAGCGTCGCGTCCAGCACGGTCATGGGAAAGCCGCGGCCGCCCCCGAACGCCTGCGGCACATAGCCGACGCGCCCGATGGCTGCCGACGGCGGCTCCCCAAACAGGCGCACGGTGCCCGCCTGGGGCGTGAGCAGCCCCAGCATGAGCTTGAGCAGGGTGGACTTGCCCCCGCCATTGGGCCCGAGAATCGCCAGAAAGTCCCCGCGCCTCACTTCCAGGCTGACGTCGCGCAGCACGGGGTCCTCCCCGTACGCGAAGTGCACATTCTTCAATTCGGCCACCAGCTCGGCGGTCATGGCCCACCCTCCTCCAGCGCGCTCCGCAGCTGCCGGGCCACGGAACGCAGGTTGTCCTCCCAGTTCTCCGCGAGATCGTCCGCGACTACCACCCGCGCCCCGACCGATGCGGCCACGGTCTCGGCCAGCCGGAGCGAGCGCTGCGGCTGCGCAAAGACGACCCGGATGCGCCGCTGCCGCATGCGCTCGACCAGGCGTTGCATCTGCAGCGGCGTGGGAGTCTTGCCTTCCACCTCCACGGCCGTCTGGGTCAGGCCGTACGCCTGCGCGAAGTAGGTCCAGGCGGGATGGAACACGACGAATTCCCGCTGCGGCGCGTCCCGGAACAGCGCCTTGAAGTCCCCGTCCATCCGCTCCAGCTCGGCCGCGAAGCGCTCGTAGTTCGCGGCGTACGCAGCCCGCCCCGGCTCATCCGCCGCGATCAGGCCGTCCCGGATGTGCCGCGCCTGCACCTTGACCAGCGGCGGCGACAGCCAGATGTGCGGGTCGCCGCCCGGATCGTCCCCGCCGCCCCCCGCGCGCCCGCGGCCCAGCTTCCGGATTCCCGCGTCCGTGCGCACGATGCGGGCCCCCTGCCCATCCGCCACCAGCCGGCCGAGCCACGCGCCCTCGAACGCATCGCCGAGGGCGAAGTACACCTGCGCCCGCTGGAGCGCGATGAGCTGCGCGGGCCTTGGCTCGTAGGTGTGGGGATCGAACCCCGGCGGAACCATCACCGCGACGGCGACCCGCTCCCCGCCGATGCGCTCCACGAAGTACCGCTGGGGCGGCACCGTGACCATCGTCTGGATGCGGGGCGCGGCGTGGACGAGTGCCCCCATGCACAGTCCCGCGGCCAAGCCGATCCCCAGTCCCGCTCTCACGCTCCTCCCACGTTCGCTGCACTCCGGGCGTCCGCTTGCGAAGCCGACCGCGGCCAGAGACGATTGTTGCAACCCATTAGCTTTTGTCAAGCGGTCCCGCGCGCCCCGCCCGTCGCACGCAACGGCCCGCCGCCCCCTAGGACAGTGCGGCGCCGCAAGCCGCGACCGGCCGCCACGGGGCGCGATTTCGTGCTACGAATCGGCCCAATGGGTCGTACGCCGCATGAGCAGGGCGCAGCCGCCCGCTGGCCGCAGTCACAAGGTGGCCGCAGTCACAAGGTGGCCGCAGTCACGAGTCGGCCCAGCCACCCGTCGACCGGAACCGCCGCTCCTCCCCTCAGCCCATCCGTCGCCATGCCGCAGCCGCTGCACGGAATCCGGGTGCTCGACCTGTCCTCGGTCTGGGCCGTGCCCGGGACGGGCATGTTCCTGGGGGATCAGGGCGCCGATGTCGTCAAGATCGAGCCGCCCAAGGGCGAAGACGGCCGGCGGGTGCTGTCCATGCC
>JBGOTW010000334.1:0-4133 GCA_041476685.1 bacterium
CGGCGCGCGCACCGATGAGGGGCTGGAGATTTGCCGTAAGCTGTGGACCCAGGAAAAGGCCAGCCACAAGGGGCGCTTCTATTCCTTCGAGGAGGCCTACTGCGCGCCCAAGCCGCTCCAAGAGCCGCATCCGCCGATCTGGATCGCGGGCAGTTCGAGCGCCGCGCTCAGGCGCGCCGCGCGCTGCGGGGACGTGTGGCATCCGTTCAAGCCCAGCCACGCGCTGCTCAAGGAGAAGTTGCCGGAACTGAAGCGCTACCTCGAGGAGGCGGGTCGCAAGCCCGCGCACATGGGCCTGGCGCCGAAGGTGCCGGTGGGCTTCCAGGACCGCGCTCCGCAGCCCGGCCAGGAAGCGACCGAGGGCCGGCCGCAGGACATCCTGGACGCGGTGCGCCGCTACCAGGACCTGGGCGCGACGGACCTGGTGCTGGACTACAAGCCGGAGACGCCCGAGACCGCCCGCGTCATGCTGGACCGCTTCGCGAACGAGGTGCGCGCCAAGCTGTAGGCGGGGTCGCCCAGCCGCAAAAGGACGGCGCGCCGGGACCCTCGCGCCACGTATTCGGAGACACGCGCATGGACACGGTGACGGAACTGACCGAGCGCATGCTGCCGTTCGCCAAGCTGCTCGGCCTGACCTTCGTCAGCGCCGCGCCGGAGCGGGTGGTCGCGGAACTCAAGGTGCGGGACGAGCTGTGCACGCGGCCGGCCGTGCTCCACGGTGGGGCGATCATGGCCTTCGCAGACACGCTGGGCGGGACGGGCACGATCCTCAATCTGCCCGCCGGTTTCTGGACCACGACGCTCGAAAGCAAGACCAATTTTATCGCGTCCGCGCCGGTGGGGACCAAGGTGATCGGCGAAGCGACGCCCATCCATCGGGGCAAGCGCACCCACGTCTGGCAGACGCGCATCACGACCCCGGAGGGCAGGCTCGTCGCCCTCGTCACCCAGACGCAGATGATCCTGGAACCGGCGGCAGGTTGACCGGCGGTGGGAGGACCAGCCGCGCGCTGAGCGCTGGGGCGCTGATGGGCAATGCGCGGACCCGCGCTGGACTGCCGTGTATTGACCGCAGGGGCGCACCGCAAGAGCGGCTTGCAGCGCAGCGCCCGCGCAAGGCGGCGCACCCGCTGGGCCGCCGGTGGGGGATTGGAGCGAGGGAATGCCGGATATTCGGTGCGCGCCGCACCCGCTCAATCGCAGCTCGTCAATTACGGCTCAATTGAAGGCGCGGTCGATCGCGGTCCGGATCTCGTCAATGGACTTGCCTTCATCTGCCAGCTGGGCGACCCGACGGGCCTCCTCTTGGCAGATCCCTCAGGTCGAGCCGTGCGGAGTCGCAAAGCAGCTGAGCAGGCTCTTGTGATTGATGGGCGGACGGTCGCACCCGCAGTAGCAGTAGACCTTGTTCAGCAGCTCCGGGTAGCGCTTCGCCGCCGTGTACGCCAGAGTGGCGCCGGCCGTGCCGAACTGGCTCGCATCGAGCACGGGCCGGGTCTCCCCGCCGTTCACCTGAAACGAGCGTCCCTGGGCGTCGCCGCGGCCGGCACCCCAATAGAGCCCGACCGCCAGGAGCACCCCTGCCAGCACGGCCGCCGCCCACATGCCCCCGCGCGACTTCTTGGCGGCAGCGCCGGATTCTTTCCCCTGCTGGCTTCCCATAGCGTCCTTTCGGCATGCGAAGGCGAAGCCGCGCCGGCGTGCGGCGCAACGTGAGCGCCGTCAGTAGAGGTCCGCCCCGCCCGTGTGGCAGTCAATGCACTTCGTGTATTCCTTGATCTTTTCGTTGAAGCCCGGGTGGACGAACACCTGCCCCTTGGTGAAGTTGACCGGGGCCGACTGATTGACGGAATTCCCCTGCGCCAGGATCAGGTGGCACTTGGTGCAGTCGGTGAAGACTTGCTTGCCGTCGGCGGAGACCATCTTGGAGGTGTGGCAGCGGTAGCAGCCGGGCCAGTCCCGGTGGCCGATGTTGTTCGGATAGGCCGACCACTTCACCTTCATTTCGGGGAAGAAGGAGGTCTTGTAGATTCCTTGCAGGTTGACGATGGCCTTTTTCAGCGCGTCCGCCTTCTTCGTCAGCGCGTCGGGATAGTTCTCCTTGTAGTACGCGGTCAGGCTTTCGGAGATGCCCTGGGTCGCCTCGGCCGTGGTCTCGTACTTGCCGTCGAGCGCCTTAGCCGCCTGCACCTTGATGAAGGGCAGGTTCCGTGGGATCGTGCCCGCCGCCATGGCCTCGTCCACCGCGTCCACGGGCGACTTGAAGTTGTGCGCCGGCCGGTTGTGGCAGTCGAGGCATTCCATCCTGCGCACGGACGCGGCCTTGCGCTCCTCCGTCGAGAGCGGGAATTCCTCGTTGGCGTACTCGGTCACGCTGCCGTCGGCGCGCGACACCTTCACCCAGGCGATCTCCTGCCGCTGCCGGTCGCGCGCGATGTACTCGACCTTGTTGGCCCCGAGCATGTGGTAGTGGATGCCGAAGCCCTTCATGAAGGGCGAATCGCTCCCGCCGATCTTGATCAGGAGCCGCAGCTTGTGCTCCGGATTGTCTTCGCCCTTGGTGAAGTAGGTGAGGACTTTCCCCTTATAGCCCACGAACCGGGACGACCAGTGGCACTCCTCGCAGGTTTCCCGCGCGGGCCGCATGTCCGAGATCGGCGTGGGGATCGGCCGGACGAAGCTGCCGGTCACGATCGCCGCGAGGCGCCGCATGCCGGTGAACTTCGCGTGCACGTACCACTCCACGCCGGAGCCGATATGGCACTCCACGCACTTCACGCGGGCGTGGGGCGTGTGCTGATAGGCGGTGTATTCGGGATTCATCACGCTGTGGCACATCTGGCCGCAGAACTCGTTGGAATCCATCGTCTGGAACGTGGCGAACGAGCCGATCACGAATACGAGAGTGGCCACGATCCCGCCCATGAGGAGCAGCAGCAGGATGGTGCGGTGCCGGGTCAGCGACAGGTCGATCACGATCTGCGGCGCTTTCAGGCCTGCGGCTCCGCGGGCCCGCCTGCGTTTTTCCAGTGCGTATCCCACCGGGTACAGGATCACGCCCGCCACGACGAGCAGCATGGGCAGGGCGAACAGCAGCCCCATGTACACCGGCGGCGACGGCAGGATCGCGCCGGCGACGACCAGTCCCAGGGCGCCCAGGACGGCGATCACCACCAGCACCAAGCCTAGCAGGCTCAGCCAGTTGGATAGCGCGGAGGGCTGCGGCGCGGGTTGGCCGCCGGCGGCGGACGGCTGCGGTTCCTTGGCGCCGCCGCGCGGGGTTTTCTTGTCGGTTGCCATGGGGGTTCATCGCATGGAACGGGTGAACTGGAACGGAGCCTGGCGCACAGCCCATCGGGGACGGGCGCCCTGGGGTGTCCCGGGATGATGCCTGAGCGCGCGGGCCGCGGGTAGCGGCGCCCGCGAGCCGCACGCCGGCCTCCGCAGGGCTACTTGGCGGGCTTCTTGCCGGCTTGCTCCTTGTTGAGCTGCTCCCGCTGCACCTTGAGGAAGTCGATCAGCTCCTGGGTTTCCTTGCTGATCTTATCCAGGTCGAAGGCGTGCCAGCTCGCGTCGAGCTGCTTGACGCGCGGGTCAATGACCTTGAACAGCGCCTGGATCTTGCGGGAATCCCCCTGCACCGCGATGGACCGGTAGTAGCGGTGGATCGAGAGGAACTTGCTCAGCACTTCTTCGGCCTGGGCGGGAATCTCCGGGTAGTTCCCGGTGCGGGCATTGTGGCAGCGCTCGCAGGCCTCCCGCACCGTGCCCACATTGAGCACGGAGATGTTCACGGATCCATGGCACGTGACGCACGTGGGTCCCTGCTTCTCGTCCGGGCCGGACTTCAGATGCTTGAAATGCTGGCTCTGCTGGAAGTTCCGGTAGACGTCCGCATGGCAGCGTGCGCAGGTGGTCGGCACGTTCTGGTAGCTGATGGGGCTGGCGGGATCGGAGGCGCCCATGGCTTTTCCGCCGTGAGCGGTTTCTTTATCGGGCGCCAGCGGGTTACCGCCGTGGCAGTCCGCGCAGGTCACGTTCTCCTGCTTGTGAACGGAGAGCTGCCAGTTCTTGTAGTAGTCGTACAGCTTCTTGTTCTGCACCAGGAAATTGCGGTCGCTGTGGCAATC
>JBGOTW010000335.1:0-4097 GCA_041476685.1 bacterium
CGCGGCCGCCTCGGCGTCGTCCTTGAAATGCCCCAAGGCCTCCACGACCGCGCGCCGCGCCTTGGGATGGCGCAGCTTCAGCCCGGCGATCAAGGCGTCGCGGGCCGCATGGCCACCGATCTTGCCCAGCGCCCGGGCGATGCGCGCCTGCACGCCCCAGAATTTCTCCCGCAACAGCTGCTTCGCCAGAGCCTCGATCGCCTTCTGATTGGGCTTCTCCGCAAGCGACACGGCGGCCTCGATGCGCTGGACGCAATTCCCCGCATCGCTCAACTGGGACAGCAGCAGGTCCTGGGACTTGGTGAACTTGACCGTCTTGACCGGGCACTCGTAGTCCGGATCGAACAGCACCTGCGTCGGTTTCGCGTCCAGGCGGAACAGGGTCTTCGTCTCCTCGCCCTCCACGCGCACGGGGAAGGAGACGCGCTTGCCGTTGACGACGAACGCCACCTTGGTGGGGATGCGGAAGAAGGGCCGGTGCTTCTCCTCGGCCGAGCCGTCGTCGAGGCGCTGCGTCTGCTTGACCGAGATCTCCGCGAGCTTCTCCTCGTCCTTCCATGTGTAACCGATCTCCAGGGCCGGAAAGCCGCCGGAGGTGATCCATTGGTGGAACCACCAGTCGTAGTTCTCGCCCGTGACCGCCTGGACGGCGCGCGCCAGATCGACGGTCTCGGCGACGCTCCAGCGGTGGGCCTCCAGGTAGCGCTTGAGCGCCGCGCGGAAGCCGGCGTCGCCCGTGAGGGCGTGCAGGTGCCGCAGGCGCACCGCGCCGCCGGGATACAGGTGCGCGTCGAACAGGTCGATCGGCGCCTCGTAGCGATTCGTCACCAGCGGCCGGCGGTAGCGCCCGTCCTCGGCAAAGTACGCCTCCGCATCCTGCAGCACGTTGTAGTCGAACTCGTCCTGGCCGTCCGCCTCGCGCTTGTAGACCGACTCGAAGTAGGTGGCGAAGCTCTCGTGCAGCCACGCGTGGGCCCAGGAGCGGCACGTCACCAGGTCGCCGAACCAGCTGTGGGCCAGCTCGTGGGCGACGAGATCGTCGGAGGAGAAATCCTGGTGCGCCCGGTCGTCGTGCAGCGTCAGGTCGGTCTGGGTCGTGACCGTGAAGTTCTCCATGCCCCCGAACACGAAGTCCGGCACGGCGATCTGCGAGTACTGCTTGTAGGGATACTTGACGCCGGTGAACTGCGAGAAGCAGCGCAGCATGTCGGCGGTGCGCCGGAAGCTGTTGCGGCCTTCCTTCTCCCGCCCGCGCTGCACGAACCAGCGCACCTCGATATCCTCCCAGCGCTCGGTGTGCCCGGCGAAGTCCCCGGCCACGATGCTGAACAGGTAGGTCGAGTAGGGCACCTCCAGCGCGTAGTGCCACAAATCCTCGGTGCGGGACGCGTCGCGCTGGTGCTTGACCAGCTCGCCGTTGGACAGGGCGAACCAGCCCTTCGGCACGTAGAGCAGGGTCTCGGTCTTCTGCTTGTAGTTGGGCTGGTCCAGGCACGGAAAGTAGTAGCGGGAGTCTTCGTCCTGGCCCTGGCTCCAGACCGTGTGGAAGCGTTTCGGATAAGCCTTATCGGGCGTCGTGAAGTAGAGGCCGGCCGGCGGACGGTTGACGCTGTGGGTGATGACGACGCGGAACAGGTCGCCCTGCTTGTGAGGCTTGGGCAGGCGGATGACGAGTTGCTCGCCCGTGTTGTCGAAGTGAGCGCCGTGGGTGTCCACGGTGACGCGCGCGATGTCCAATCCGCGCGCGTGGAAGCGGATCTCCCGCAGTTCCTTGGCCAGCGTGCGGCAGGTGTGAGTGGTCGTGCCGTGGGCGCGCTGGTGTTCCACGTCCAGGTGCAACTC
Source organism: bacterium (assembly GCA_041476685.1). Lineage (GTDB taxonomy): Bacteria > SAR324 > SAR324 > SAR324 > JACQKK01 > JBGPEV01. The sequence goes on from JBGOTW010000335.1 coordinate 1,843, forward strand.
CAGGCGCAGCGCATCGGAGACGAACGGCGTGTCCGGCGCAAACTGCGGCGGCGTGCCAGGCGGCGCGAAGGGCGTCCGACCGTCGGCGGGCTGGGCCCAATGCTCGTACGCGTCCCCGGCCCAATGGCACTTGCAGATGCGATGCAGACGGTTCATGGCCCCGGCTTGTCAGGAATCGGGATGAAGAACAGACGCTTAGGTATACCCCGGCTGCGGCGCCGGCGCCAGCCAAATGCGCAAACCGTACGGCAGTAACGCGTTTGCGGTGGGAAGTAAACGGGGTTGGGTTTTCGCGGGAACCACAGGGAAACCCCAGGGCACACTGACTGTGGCTTGTCACCCGCCCTGCGGGAGTGCACAGACCCGCGCGGTCAGTCCCTGGTAATCGTATGATTACAGCGAACTAAAAGTGGTCGCTGACCCGGATCACCGCCTTGCCGACCTGGCGGCGCTCTAGCATCCCTTGCAGCACTTCGCCCGCCTCCTCCAGCGGAAAGAAGGCTTGCACCGCCGGGTGAATCCTACCCGCCTTGACCCATTCGATCAGGCGCTCCATCTCGGGCGGAGGCTTGGGTGGACCTGCGCGATGTGAGCCGCCCCAGTCCACTCCGACGATGGACGCGCGCTTGAGCAGGGGCAGGTTGAGGGGAATTCGGGGAATCTCCCCCGCCGCGAAGCCGATCACGAGGTGCCGCCCGCCGGGCGCGAGGCAGCGGAACGCCGTCTCCGAATACGGGCCGCCGACCGGATCCACCACGACGTTGAGAGGACGCTTGCTGAGCGCAGCTTCGAGGGCCTTGCGCCAGTCGGGCCGGCTGTAGTCCACCGTCCAATCCGCGCCGAGCGCCATGCACGCCTGGAGCTTCTCGGAGGAAGAAGCCGCGGCGGCCACCCTCGCGCCGAGGGCCTTAGCCACGTCAAGCGCCGCCAAGCCCACGCCGCCCGCCGCCCCCAGCACCAGCACGGTCTCGCCCGCCGCCAGATGCCCGCACGTCTCCAGGGCATAGATGGCGGTGCAGAAGTTGACGATGCAGCCTGCAGCCGCCTCGGCGCTCAGCGCGTCGGGAATGGGCGTGCACAGCACGACGGGCAGCGCGACGCGCTCCGCCAGCGACCCGCTCGGCGACAGCGCCATTACGCGGCGGCCCAACCAGTGCGCTGGCACACCCTCCCCCAGCCCGGTCACCCGCCCGGCCATCTCGCCGCCGGGTATGAAGGGCACGGGGCGCTTGACCTGGTACGCGCCGCGCACGTTCAGGGCGTCGGCATAGCCGAGCCCGGCGGCCTCCACGGTCACCAGCACCTCGCCCGGCGCGGCCACCGGATCGTCCCGGTGCACGAGCACCAGGTTCTTCGGCTCGCCGTACTGCACACAGTGGATCGCGCGCATGCTTCAATTCTCCCGTTGCGGCGCTGCGTCCGCGGCGACCGGCCTGGCTTTGCAGGGGAATCCATGCTTGACGAAAGAGGTCTACAGGCGCAAGCCGACACAGCATGGATTGGCCATGCGCCGAACACAAGGCGCCGGCGGACGGCTGCTGCCGGCAGGGTGACGTTGCACCCATGCCGATCCGTGTGCGAGGCTAGGGGCCGCATCCTTTGGCGGGGAGGAATCCCTTCATTCGGATCGGGAATGGGTTTCCGGACAGTGCAGGCGGCGCAGGACATCTGACGGGGGGAAGCTCGGATTATGGGTGAAGCCAACACTGAAGAAGGCGTGACGCAGCGCAGAAGAGCGAACCGGGAGCGGCGCTTCAGCGGGCTGCGCACGATCGCGGTGGGAATCCTGCTGGTCATGTTCTTCAGCGCGTACACCGTGGGCGTCAATCTGCTGCTGCGGCGGATCATGTCCTCGGACTACGCCTTGATTCTGTCGGTGGCCGCCTGCATCGGCGCCGCAGTGGTGCTGGCCATGTGGGCCGCCGAAGGAGTGATGGAGCACCAGACGGCCCACGTGCACGCCCACGTGCGCAGCGTGATGCGGAAGATCAGCGAGGATTCCGTCAAGGATCAGCCGTAGGCGCGCAGAGCTGCGCCCGCCCCACGCGCGGATGCCTGCCGTGGAAGCCGGGAATTCCACGGCAATCGAAATCCCAGGTCCGAGCGAGTCGGTGTGACGGAGGTGGATGCGCCGTCGCGCGCACACCAAGGGCGGGCGCTCCCGGAGCCCGTTCATCCGCCGTGCCCGCGTTCCCTCTTTTCCGCTCCGGAGCATGCTGTCATGGCCCCATCGGTCTCCCCGGAAGTCGGCACGA
>JBGOTW010000336.1:0-4096 GCA_041476685.1 bacterium
GTGCCTTGCACGCTCCGCAGCGCACCAGGCTGGCGAAGCCGCGCCGGTTGAGAAACAGGATCGCCTGCTCCTCCCGCGCCAGTGTCTCCCGCAGCGCGTCCACGAGCGCCAGGGAGAAGAACGCGCTGCCCGTCTGCCGCGCCGCGGTGCGCAGGTCCACCAGCTCGACCGGGGGCAAGGGCCGCCCCAGGCTGCGCTCCGGCAGCCGCAGCCGGGTCAGCTTGCCCAGTTCCACGTTGCGCACCGCTTCCAGCGACGGCGTCGCCGTGCCCAGCACCAGCACCGCTCCGGCGCGGCTGGCGCGCCACATCGCCGCGTCACGGCCGTGGTAGCGCGGGGCCTCGTCCTGCTTGTACGAGCCGTCGTGCTCCTCGTCCACGACCACCAGCCCCAGCTCGTCCAGCGGCGCAAACACCGCGCTGCGCGCGCCGATCACGATGCGCGCCTCGCCCGACCGGATCCGGCTCCACTCGTCGAAGCGCTCTCCTTCGCCCAGGCCGCTGTGCAGCACGGCCACAGGGTCGCCGAGAGCAGGACCCGAGGCGCCGGCTATCCCGTCGCCGAGAGCAGGACCCGAGGCGCCGGCCATTCTGCCGAAGCGGGAGCGGAAGCGGTTGACCATCTCGGCGGTGAGGGCGATCTCGGGCACCAGGATCAGGCAGGTGCGCCCCTGCGCCAGGGTGTCGCGCACGGCGTGCAGGTACACCTCGGTCTTGCCGCTGCCCGTGACCCCTTGCAGCAGGAAGCCGCGGTAGGTGCGCGTCTCCAGCGCCTCCCGCAGGGCAGTGGCGGCAGCCTGTTGCTCCGGATTCAGGGCCAGGAAGGGCTGGGCGGCCGGTGCCGGTCCGAAGGCGGAACGGCGCGGAGCCGGGCGCCGGAATTCCACGACGCGCCCTTGGGCCTTGAGCTGGCGCAGGGCGGCCCCCGGCGCGCCGAGGACCGCCTTGAGCCGCGCCATGGGAATCTCGCCCTCGGCCGCCAGCAGGCGCAGGATCTGCTCGCGCTTGGTTTCCTTCAGCGGATTGCGGCGCCGGCGCAGCGTGGGCTCTTCCGTCTCCGGCGGAGTGCCGGGGTGAGCGAGGCGCAGCCAGACCTCCAGACGCACCTTGGCACGCGTGCCTGCATACTCCTGCCGCAGGGACACCGCTCCGCCCAGTCGAAGCTGCCGGCGCAGCCAGGCCTGGTCCTCTGGCTTGGCCAGACGCTCCCACTGCGCCGCATTCCACTCCGGCTGCCGTGCCAGCAGCGCCCGTACCGGATCGGACAGCCCCGCCAGGCCGTCCGGCGCGGCGCTGCCTGTTGCGTCTCGTGGACGTCGCTCGGCAGTGTCGGCGCCTCCCGGCAAGGTCTCGGCGCTGCCTCTTGCGTCTCGTGGACGTCGCTCGGCGGTATCGGCGCCTCGCGCCAAGCGCTCGGCGGCGCCCGGATCGAGCCGATACAGCGTACGGATCTTGACTCCCATGCCCGAGGGCAGGGCCGCCTCCAGCACCTCCCCCCAGCCGCACAGGTAGTAGTCGGCCGCCCAGCGGGTGAACGCGAGGAGTTCCGGACTGAACAGCGGCGGACCCTCGGTCACTTGCTGCACGGCCTTGAGCCGCGCGTCCGGCAGCTCGGAGCGCTCCTTCAGCGCGACAACGATGCCGCCCCGCAGGCGTGTCCCGAACGGCACGATCACCCGCGCGCCCGCCGCCAGCGGGGGCTGGTTCGCGGCCAGCGCTTCCGGCACCCGGTAATCGAAGATGCGGCGCAGGGGGACGTTCAGGGCGACTTCGGCGATCATGGCGATCCGGTGCGCTGAGGTGGCGCTGGAGCGGGTCGGCCCAGGCGACGGGTGCGGCGGACAGCGCGGCGCTTCCCTCCTGCGCCTATGCCACCCCGGCTCCGCGCGGATTGGACCCCACGACGGGGTAAACTCCCGCACGCGAGGCCGCCGCAGTGGAAATGCGGCACCGCATCGGTGTATAAATCGTGCATACGCACTCGAATCCGTTCCCGCCGTGTCGGGATGGGCTGCGCGGGCCGCCCGGAAGCTCAAAGGCTAACAGAACGCCTCGGACCGTGAAATCGAAGCGTAGGGCGAGCCGATCCGGACATGGAAAAAAAAGGCGAATTCGAGACAGTCTATGACGCCCAGGAAGCGGGCGTCCTGACCTTCGAGGCGGGCACCGCGCTCGCCGACGAGGTCAGCGCCTGCCTGCAGCTCGTCAAGCAACTCCAGCTCGACTTCAAGGACGACGGCGCCATCGTCGCGGGCCTGAAGCAGCTGGAGGGCCAGCTCCATACCCTGCGCTTCTCCAAGGACCCCGCCGACAAGGTCAAGCAGAAGCTCGACGCCCTGATGCAGTTGCCGGTCACCGGCGCGAAGACCATCCGCCTTGACGCCTTCCGCAAGAAGGCCAGCAAGCCGGTGGACGGCGAGCAGGATTACCGCGAGCGCGTGAAGCGGCTGGTGCGGAACACGCGCGCCAATATCCTGCTCCTGCTGGCCGCCGCGGGGAGCGGCGACGACAAGCTGACGCAGTTGCTCAACGAGCTGATCCAATTCAACGCCGAGCGGCCCTACGCGGATCTGAAGGCCGGCATGGAGGGACTGGCGAAGAATCCGCTGCTCGTCCACTACAACGGGAAGAAGCGCGCGTTCCTGGTCGAATGGCTCAAACCCTACCAGGCGAAGCTCGGCGACAAGATCGAGCAGATGACGGAGGAGCGGCTGATGGAAGCCGCCCGCCAGGTCGAGTCCATCCGCTCCATGGTGCTGAAGGAGCTGGCCAAGGTCGTGCTGGAGAACGATCGCGAGCCGTTCAAGGCCTACAATCGCACGATCCACCCGGTCATGAACGGAAAGACCGTGGACTTCTGGGGTTCGCAGGAGGTGCGCGACGAGTTCATCGCCATCGTGAACAAGATGCTCACGCGCTTCAGCTTCAACCTCGAAGACCGCTTCCTGCTGTTCCGCACGGAGGATGGCGGGTTCCTGTACCTGGTGGGCTTCGCCGACGAGGCGGTCGAGAACGCCGTCGCGCTGAAGGACGGCAAGTACGGCGTGACCCCCCACCTGAAGGTGTTCCTCAACCGCGGGGGACAGCTGCAGGAGATCGTGGCGGGCAACTACAAGGTGAATCGCGCCGCATACTACCGCGCCCTGAAGACCGCGATCGTGCCCTTCTTCACCGCCATGGCGCCCCTGCTCGACATGACCCTCAGCGAAGAGCTGAAGTCCGCCTTCGATATGTGGACCTAGGGCCATCATGGCGCGCCGCGGGAAGCGTACGGCGGTGTCGCTGGCGCCACGCGGCACGCGCTCGGCGGTGCCGTCGGTGCCGCGCGAAAAGCGCTCGGCCGCAGTGCTTTTGGCGCCTCGCAGCAAGCGCTCGGCGGCTCCGCGCCGGGCCGCTTCCGTTCCCAAGGCACTGCGCACGCCCACCGCGCTCGAAAATTTTCGCGAGCGCATCTTCGGCCTGATCCGGCGCATCCCGCGCGGCAAGGTCGCCACCTACGGGCAGATCGCCGCTCTCGCCGGCTACCCGCGCCAGGCGCGCCGCGTGGGCCAGGCGCTGGGCGCGCCCCATGCTTCCGCCGACCTGCCGTGGCAGCGCGTGATCAACGCCCAGGGCCGCGTCTCTGCCCGGGCGCCCCGGCCCGAACGAGCCCTCGGGGCGCGCGAGGCGGAGCAAGAGCGCCTGCTCAGGCGCGAGGGCGTTCGGTTCGTGCAGGGCAAGACGGACCTGGAGCGGTTCCGCTGGCGGCCGAAGGCGTGATTCCGATTGCCCGGTCCGCTCCTCGGGTATAGACTGATGGTCTATACCGGTTTTTCGCCTGCATGAGGGGATCCGTGGCCGAAGCCCGCACCGCCAAGCTCTTTCAAAACGGCCGCAGCCAGGCCGTGCGCCTGCCGAAGGAATTCCGCTTCCCGGGCGACCGCGTCCGCATTCGCCGCGTGAAGACCGGCGTCCTGCTCGAACCGATGAAGTTCGACGTGAAAGCGTGGTTCGCGAGGTTGGACAAGTATCAGGACGTCCCGTTCATGGAACAGGGCCGGAAGCAGCCGAAGATGCCAAAACCGAGGAAGATCTTCGATTGAGCTATCTGCTCGATA
>JBGOTW010000337.1:0-4046 GCA_041476685.1 bacterium
CAAGCAGTACCATCCGGACCAGGGGGGCACGGTGCAGGACTTCCTGCGCGTCCAGGAGGCCTACGAGTTCCTGCTGACGCAGATATTCTAGTGCGGTGTGCTAGAGTCGCGGTCGTTCCTCGGCAAATCTGCCGCGCGCCAGGCGGCACTCCGCGGTGCTACTGAACACACAAGTGGCTACTGCGCACACAAATAGACTTCGAAAGCTTGTGTGCCGGGTTCCGAGACCGGATCCGGGTTCTCCCGGCGAATGATGGCGTTGCCCCCAGCCTTGGCGGCCTTGTTTCGGGCGTCGATGGTCTCATCCTCCACAACGTCGGCTTTCCCCACGACCGACGCGGCCCGGCCCGTGATCTTGCCCAAGCTGCGGCAAGCGGCGACGTCGGACGCGCGCTCGACGACCCGCACCTGCTTGCCCTCGGGAGTCAATTCATGGGGCGGATTGGGCTGAACCCAGCTGCAGGCTGCGAGTGAAGCGGTGAGACTTACCGCAAGAAACAGGAATTTTAGCGGCAATGAGGACATCCGGGGTTTGCTCCTGGCTAGCGTACCAATTTCACCGCGAATTCGGTCCCTTTTCTCATCTCATCCGCCTCTTGTCCAGGCTGCCTCGAGCAGAGAAACTCGCCTGCGCGAAGACCGGCCTGCGTGTGGCAGGCTTGGGCGCACTGCTCTGGACGGGTGCGCGCGCGGACGTCGGCGGGCTGCGAAACGTGGCCCAGGGTCATATTGCCGCGCTGGGCCTGGCCCCCAATGGCCTGCTTGGCGGACGGGATGGCGCACGCAGCCGCCCATTGCCCTCCCCCGGCCCCCAGGCTAGCATCGGACATGAGCCTCCCGAGCGTGCCTTCCGACGGACCGGATAGCCGGGATCTCGACGGCTGCGATCTTTCGCAGCTGGACGACCACCCGCGCGAGGAATGCGGGGTGGTCGGGGTGTACCAGACCGGCCGCAACCGCCCGCGCAACGTCTACCCCCTCGCCGTGCGCGCCCTGCTCGACATGCAGAACCGCGGCCAGCTCAGCGCCGGCCTGACCAGCTACAATCCTCAGCGCAACCGGCTCCTGCAGACCCACAAAGCCGTGGGCACGGTGCACCAGGTCTTCCAGCTCAACAGCCCCGAGGAGAGCCACCGTCTCACGCAGGAATATGCCGGCGTCGCGGCCATCGGCCACAACCGCTATGCCACGAGCGGCGGGGACGACGGCGCCAACGCCCAGCCCTTCGAGCGGCAGCACGGGCGGCGCTTCAAGTGGTTCGCCATCGCCTTCAACGGCAACCTCGCCAACTACGGCGGCCTGAAGTCCGAGCTGGAGTCCAGCGGCTACCAGATCACGTACCACTCGGACACCGAAGTGATGATGCACTACATCAACCGCGAGCTGCGCGGGGACGAGCCGCCGGCCTTCACCGAGCTCTTCGCCCACCTCGCCCCGATCTTCGACGGCGCGTACAACATCGCCTTCCTCAACGCCGAGGGGGAGATGGTGGTGATGCGCGATCCGCTCGGGATCAAGCCGATGTGCTACGCGGAGCAGGACGGCCTCGTCGTCGCGGCGTCGGAGAGCGTGGCGCTGACCAACCTCGGGATGAACGACGTCAAGTTCCTCGCGCCCGGCGAGCTGCTGGTGGCCAACCGCGACGGCTACCGGATCGAGCGCTACTGGCCCGAGCAGCGCAAGGCGCACTGCTACTTCGAGTGGATCTACTTCGCCAACCTCGCCACCAACCTCGACGGGCGCTCGGTGTACGAGGTGCGCCGCGCCGTCGGGCGGGAGCTGGCGCAGATGGAGCGGCAGGAGGGCAAGGAGGACTGGCTCGTCGTGCCCGTGCCCGAGACGGCCAACACCGTCGCCCACTCCTTCGCCTACACGCTCGGCCTGCCCGTCGTCGAGGGCCTGATCCGCAACCGCTACGTGGGCCGCACCTTCATCGACGGCGTCAACCGCAGGGACGCGGTGAGCATGAAGTTCACGCCCCTGCGCGAGGTGCTCGAGGGCAAGAAGATCTACCTCGTGGACGATACCCTCGTGCGCGGCACGACGCTGAAGATGGTGGTGCACAGCATCCGCGAGCGCGGCCGGCCGAAGGAGATCCACGTCCGCATCGGCTGCCCGCCGATCATGGGCCCGTGCTTCTACGGGATCGACATGCCCACGGTGAAGGAGCTGTTTGCGCCGCCGTTCCTGGGCGGCCAGGCCGTCGGGGAAATCCCCGCCGGGGTGCTGCGGCGCATGGCGGCCGAGCTGGGAGCGGACAGCCTGAACTATGTCCCGATGCAGCGCCTGCTGCGCGCCGTGGGCCTGCCCGAATCCCAGCTCTGCACGGCGTGCATCAGCACCACCTACCCGACGCCCGCCGGCATGCAGCGCTACCGCGAAGCCCTCGACGCCTCCGGCATCGTGCAGCCCAAGGACGGCGAGACGACCGGCCCGGCCCGCCGCGCGTCCGCCGGAGACTGATCGCCCGGCACTTCACCCTGCTCAGCCCCCTTCTCCTGTCGAGGCCTCATCCCCCCAGCCCCCTTCTCCTGTAGAGCAGGGGGAGAGGATTGCTCCCCTCTTGGAAGGAGAGGGCACGCCCGAAGGGCGGGGGAGAGGCCCCGGGGCTGCAATTTCCCGCCGTCCATGTTCCCCACATCGCCCAGTCGCCGCGTAGAATCCACGCCGCCCAGCTGCCCCACCTCGCCCAGTCGGCGCGCACCGCGCGCAAGGCGCAGGTGAGTTTCGCTTTTCCCCTCCATGTTCAGCAGGAGCGGCAGGGGAGGGGTGCCATTTCACGCCACTCACCCTTTCAACCACCCCTGCCCGACCCCCGCGCAGCAACCACAGCCGAAGCAACGGTTAAACCATTGCCCAGAGGGTCCCGAGTGGATCCTCAAGCAGCCCAAACTGCACCTGAGCGCTACCTCAAGCGACCCTCCGCCGCGGTACAGGCGCCTGGCCCTGGGACACTCCGGAACCGATCATCCGATCAGACGGTTACAGGCGAAACGCGAAATCGAACCCAACGCACAGGTCCTCGCCGGCCTGGCTGTCTCAAGCGGCCCCTAGCGCCGGTAGAACAGCCCGAACAGGGCGACGGCGAGCATCAGCAGCAGGGCGATGCGGCGGTAGTGGGCGTCGCTGGCGCGGCGGAACAGCCACGCGCCCGCCCACAGCGAGACCACCTGCACCGGCCAGAGCGCCAGGGTCCGCCACGCCGTCTCGGGCGTATAGGCCCCGTGCCACAGCAGCGCCGCCGCAGTGCTCCCGTTGAGAAACGTGTAGTACACGATCAGGTTGGCGCGATTGGTCTTCGCGGGAAGGGGTCCGGCGAGGAAGTACAACACGACCGGCGGTCCGCCCACCCCCGTCGCCCCGTTGATGGCGCCGCTCAGGACGCCGACGCCCGCCGCGCTCCACGGCCCGGGCCGTCCCGGATAGCGCACCCCGCCCAGCAGCGCCACGACCATCGCCAGCACGATGGCCGAAATGGCGCGGCGCATGGTGTCCGCGGCCAGCGTCACCAGCACCAGGGAGCCCAGCGGGACGGCCAGCAGGGCCGCCGCGGTCAGGGGCGCCAGCTGGCGCGGGGTGGATTCGCGCGCGGCCCCGGGCAGCAATTGCAGCGAGGCGACGGTGCCCAGAGCGGCCAGCGTGGCCACCGCTTCCGCCGGCGGGTAGAGCAGGGCGAATACCGGCGCCTGGATCATCGCCGCGCCGAAGCCCGCAAAGCCCCGCACGACACCGGCCAGCAGCGTGAGGCCCGCCGCGATCCAGAAGTCGGGCTGCAAGACGATTTCCATGGGCGCAGGCTTACAGCGTCCGCGCCGGGGTGACAATGGCGCCGCGCCCGCCATCCTACGGGAGGCGCCCTTGCGGCCGGATGAGCGACTCGCGCGTCCCCGCCACTCCGACCCAGCGGATGGCGATGCCTCGCCCGCAATCGCCAGCACCGGGACGAGTCGCTGTCGTGCGCGACCTTGTTCCGCGGCGATCTCCCTTGTGAACGGGCGCCCTCGCGGCGCATGCGCTGCAAGTTCCGGTAGGTCGTCACGACTGAC
>JBGOTW010000338.1:0-3999 GCA_041476685.1 bacterium
CGCCGCGCCCGCCGTGCCTGCGTAGCTCCAGACATAGGTCAACGCGGTCAGTGTCTTGTCGTCGGTGACGGTGGCCGTCCACGTCACGTTCGTGCCCGTCCGCTTGCCCTTGATGGCCGTCACGACCGGCGCGAAGTACGCAGTCACCGTGGGCGTGGTGACCGACCAGACCACCACCGTGGAGAAGGTGGCTTCGACCGAGTTACCCTGGGAGTTTGCCACGGCCACCGAGTGCGGCGTGTAGGTGGCGGGCGTCGCCGGGGCGGTGTAGGCGGAGTTGATCGTGCCCGTGCCGCCGACCGGCAGGAGGAGCGTGCCGGTGGCTGAGCCAAAGGTTCCCCCGCCCGCAGCGGGCGTGAAGCCGTAGGTGAGGGTGTCGCTCGGGCTGCCGGTCACGGCGACGGCAATGGCGTTCCCGGCGGTGGTGGTGGATACGTTGGTCTCCGTCGGGACGGTGATGCCGGTAATCACTGGGAACGCGACCGGCACGCCGTTGTCATTCGCGGTCATGTTCACGGCCACGGCATCCGACACGCCGGTCAGGATCTGGTTGGTCACGCCGGAAAAGATGAGCACGCTGGAGGCGTTGGTGCCGCCGGCGGTGAAGGTCAATGTCGGCCCGACGGCCAGGCCCGGGATCGTGCCGCTCCAGACGCCGGCGGTCTTGGTCAAGTTCACGTTCGCCAGGGAAGCCTGGACCACGCCGAACTTGTCCTGTCCGGACACGACCACGTTGACCTGCACCACATCGGAGAAGGAGCCGGTGAATATCTCCGGAACTATTGTCGCGGCGGAAGACTTCCCGCCAGCCGAGCTACCCGAAACCGAGATGGTGACATCGGTGAGGGGGTAGTTGGGGCCGACCGCGGACATGGGGCCGTTCCACATTCCGCTCTTGTTCTCGCGGCCGGCGCCACCGCCGCTCGGATTGCAGGCGGAAAGCACCAGCAGCGCCACTGCCAGAAAGCTCAAGAATGAGAGAGATTTCATGATCGGCCCTCCTGCGCTCGACTCGTCCCCGTGTGGGTAAGATCGAGGATGAAAATCCGAATCTGTCCGTCAATTTGTCATGACAACTTTATCCGACGCCCATGGTCTAAATGTGTGGGCAAAATGGGGAATCATGGAGTGGAACAAAAACCATATGGAAAGTCGCTTGTTACGTCAACATAAAAATCACATTTATGTCGCAATAGACGCCCACCCGCTAGATTCCTTCAAGGCGCGAATATTTATTTACAAAACTATATCAATAAGTTGAAAATAAATCAGATTAAGTGTCCAATCGTGGTGGCGCGGTGCTAGGCTGACGGAACAGAAGCCATCCAAGCACGTTTAATACCGACACACAGTGCAATTCGGCACTATGCCGGTAGACTTGCCCGGCGAGGGCGGGGCGGATTGGATAGAAGCCGCCGCTACAGAAGCGTTTGGAAAGTGGGTCGTGCGAACGATCGTGTGGCGGGGCGAGGCGGGAGGTTACTCCTCATCGTCCTTGTCCGGCACCGGCTCGGCGGGAATGGCGTAGCTGCCGTCCGCCCACTTGCCCAGGTCGAGCAGGCGGCAGCGCTCGCTGCAGAAGGGACGGGAAGGATTGTCCTCCCACGCGGCCGGCTTGCCGCAGGCCGGGCAGCGTAGGGCGTTGGAACGAGGCGCGGAGCCTGCGGGAGCCTGCGCCCCCGGGCCGGCGGGCGGCTGCTGGCCGGAAGCGGGATGCCGGCGGGCGGGCGCCTGCTTGCGGATGGCGCGTGCTCCGCGGAGCGCCCCGGCGCCGTTGCCGTCGGGCGGGGGGTTTCCCTTACTCATCGCCGGCCTTGCGGATGCCCAGCGCCGCCATGCGCGTGCGCAGGGTATTGCGGTTGATGCCGAGGATCTCGGCCGTGCGGACCTGGTTCCAGCGCGTCTGCAGCAGCACCTGGCGGATCAGCGGGCGCTCAAGGTGCGCCTGCATTTCGTGCAGCAGGCCCGAGCGCCCCTGCTCCACGTACTCATGGATGAGCGCCTGCCAGATCTGCAGCACCGAGCGTTCGAAGGTCTCGCCGACGTTGAGCGCGCCCTGCGCCCCGACGATCGTGCGCGGCAGGTCATCCACGTCTATCACGCTCGATCGCGTCATGATCGTCAAGCTCTTCACGACGTTTTCGAGCTCGCGCACGTTGCCCGGCCAGTCGTATTGCATCAGCGCCTGCTTGGCGGCGGGCGTGAGCGTGCGCGGGGGCAGCCCGAGGCGCTGCGTGCCGCGCGCAAGGAGATGATCGGCGAGCAGGGGGATGTCCTCGCGCCGCTCCCGCAGCGGGTCGGCCTGGATGGTGAAGGTGTTGACGCGATAGTACAGGTCGCGCCGGAAGCGCCCTTCCTCGACGGCCTGCAGCAGGGACTGATTCGTCGCGGCGAGCACCCGCGCCTCCAGCCGCAGCGTGTCCAGCCCGCCCACGCGCTGGAACTCGCGCTCCTGCAGCACGCGTAGCAGCTTGGCCTGCAAGTCCAGACCCATGTCCCCGATCTCGTCGAGGAACAGCGTGCCGTTGCGGGCCAGCTCGATTCGCCCCGCCTTGCGCTCCGTGGCGCCGGTGAAGGCGCCCTTCTCGTGCCCGAAGAGCTCGGCTTCCAGCAGGTCCCGCGGAATCGCCGCGCAGTTCACCGCCACGAACGGGCCCTTGGCCTGGGCCGAATTCTGGTGAATGGCTCGGGCAATCAGCTCCTTGCCGGTCCCGCTCTCGCCCAGGATCAGCACGGTCAGGTCCGTCTCGGCGACGCGCCCGATGGACTTGTAGATCTCGCGCACCGAGCGGCTCTTGCCGACAATCGAGTCCTCCTGCACCCCGCCGCGCGCCGGCGCCTGGGGCATGTCGTGCCGCTTGCGCGCCAGCCGGATCGCCTGGGCCGCACGCTTGAACAGGCTCTCGATCTCGTCAATATCGAAGGGCTTGGTGATGAAGTCGAACGCCCCCAGCTTCATCGCCGTGACCGTGTTGTGCATGGTGCCCTGGCCGGTGATCACGGCCATCAGCAATTCGGGGTGCAGGGTCTTCTGCTGCTGCAGAAAAGTCAGCCCGTCGTCGCCCGGCAGGTTGATGTCCACCAGCACGAATTCCACCGGCTCGGCCTTGACCACCCGGGCCGCCTCCTCGGCGCTGGCGGCAAAGTGCAGGTCGTACTCGGAGCCGCTGAAGGTCTTGCGGATCACCCAGCGGATGCTCTCCTCATCGTCCACGACAAGAATATGGATAGGCTGCGAATCCATGGCAAAAACCTGGCGAGGGAGCAGCCCTGAGCGGGGTAGAGCGAATGCGGGGTGGGATGCGAAGCCGGGCGAGCGACCGTTTGGCATCGCGCTCATACTAGCATAATTCTTTAGCAACGCAACAAAAGTCTATGCACTTTTCTGGAGCAATCCGGATCAAGCTTACTGCCAGATCAATACAAGACGTTCAAATCTGTCCAAATCGTAAGCAGATGCCGCCAGTTTGATCGTGAAGAGGGGCGGAGCGTTCTCCACGGAAAGACTTCCGGAGGGCTGCCTGCGGGAAAACCATCGCTGCGGAAACTTGGTCGTGAACTTTGAACGACCTTCGGCGTTCGAAAGAGTAATGGAGCGCTTGGGTTCTTGATCTCGGTCAACAAAAAAAATGTTGACCAGGCTCATCCGGCACGCTAACCTCAGGGAGAAGCGATCGGCTCCGCCAGAGGAGGGAGCCCCGGTATCAGGGAGGAAACCATGATCTCAACGACATCCATTGCGCACAGCAACCTGGCGCTGGCTGGCCAAGCCGCCCCTGGCGACGCCGCGCACGTGCAGTGCATCAGCCCGTACCTCAATCCAGCTCACGTCCTGGCGCCGCCACGGGCCTGGCTCGAAGCGCTGTTGGAAGGGAGCATCAGCTGGGAATTCTTCCGGCTGCGCTACAAGAGCTTGCTGCGCTCGCGCTTCAAGGCCGATGCGGAGCCCTTCTTCGCCCTGCTGGACGAGTCCGGCCCCGGGCGGGAGTTGGTGCTGAC
>JBGOTW010000339.1:0-3973 GCA_041476685.1 bacterium
ATACAGCCGCGGGCCGACCCTCCCCGCGACGCAGGGAGGGTTTCTATCCGCTCCGGCTGCGGGTCTTGCGCCCCCCTTTCTCCGCAGCGCGGGGAAAGGGTCGGGGATAGGGGTTGGCGACCCGACACCGCAGCCAGTCCCATCTGCTTTCGCGCGGCGCTCGAATTTCCAAGCGAGCGGAGTCTTGAGAAGGTCTCAGGATTTCGCGCGGGTCCACGAGCCGGTCAGGCCGCGCCTCCGCCTGAGGCTCCTCGCGTCCAGGGTCGCCAGTGTCGCGAAAACACGCACATGCGGAAGCTCGGTGCTAGTGAGCGATACTTTACTGCACGCGGATGGGCGTTGAACTCTGTGCTTGCCCTATCGCCAATGCACGCTCAGCGATACCTCACGGGGCTATGCCCCAGGGCGAGCATCAGCCGCTGCGAAGTGGAAACTATCCTTCATTATATCAGATGGATAACAAAAAGCGCGAAAACGAACCCAACCCCGTTGCCGGGCCGGGCTTATCCCTCCCAACCCAGCCGCGAGGACAGGTTGCGGAAGAAATAGTGCTCGTCGAAGAAGAGGAGTTGGGCGCGGCGGTCGGAGCGCTGGAGCCGGATCTCCTGCCCGGCGGGAATGGCGCAGACGGGATTGCCGTCAATGTACAGGTTGCACGTCTGCTCCGGCAGGAGCGGGCCGACGAGCAGGCGGATGCGCGAATGGGGCGAGAGGATGAGGGCGCGCGAAGTAAAGTTGTACTCGTTGACCCCGTCGAGGATGAAGCACTCCACGTCCGGCATGACGAGCGGCGCGCCCGTGGACATCAGGTAGCCGGTCGAACCCGTCGGCGTGCCCACGATCACCCCGTCGCCCCGGATGTTACGGATCTTGCCGCCGTTGACCGAGACCTCCACGTTCATCAGCCGCCAGGAGGAGCGCAGCACGATCTCGTTGACCACGTGCGCCATCCCGCCGGGATACTCGCAGCGCAGGAGCAAGCGCTCGCTGATGATGTACTGCCGGTCAATGAGTCGCTGCACCAGGTGTTCCAGCTCGTCGCGCCCGCCGGCGGTGAGGAAGCCGACGGTGCCGAAATTGATGGCGAGCACGGGGCAGCCGGGCAGCATGTCCAGCGCCTTGAGCACCGTGCCGTCCCCGCCCATCGCGATCACCAGGTCGAGGGGCTCGGGCGCATGTCCGTCGTCGAGCATGTGGATGCGAATCCCGGCCCGCCCGAGCAGGGTGCGCAGCAGCTCGATCGGGTAGGGCTGACCGCCTTGGCGCAGCAGGACGCCCAGGGCCTTGAGTTGAATCATGGGGGCGCTTGGTTAGGCGGGAAAGCGGGAGAAGGGAAACGGCGCGCGCGGCGCGGAGGGGCGTATGACCAGAGGCGTGCCGTTCCGCCGCACGGAATTCAGGCCGCTTCGCCGCGCGGGAATTCGGCCGCGCCACGTCGCGGGCATCCGGCCCTTCCGCTGCGCGGGAATCATCGTGTGTGCATCTCGAACACCTGGTCGCGCAACTCGCGCCAGATGTTGTGCGGGAAGTCTTCCGGCAGCGCCTTCCAGCTCATGATCTCCAGCACGATCTGGCGGATGGCAGAGCGCGTCATTCCCCGCAACTCCCAGCGCCGGTAGATGTCCTCGTCGGCGGTGGAGAGGGGCTTGTTGTCCAGCGTCTTGCGGTAGAGGAACTTGACGGCGCTGTCCGGATGGCGCTGCACGAAGTCCCAGACCGAATCGTCGGTGACGCGGCCCGTTCCGTACACGACATCGTCCTCGCCGGTATCCTCGAAGCGCGAGTCGTCGCGCGCCACGGGCGGCAAGTCGTCCGGATTCTGGGCGAGCACCTCTTCCTCCACCGAGCGCACCGGCTGGGCCGGCTTGGCCGCCGCGGCTGCCGGCGCGGCTTCTTCCTGAGCGGCGGCTTCCGGCGCCGCCAGCGCGGCGACGGTCGGCGGGGCGGCTGCGGGCGCGGCCGGTGCCACCGGGGCGACGGGCGCCTGTGCAACGGGCGCCGCCGGACCACCGGGGAGCGGACGCGGCTGGCGCTGGCGCGGCTGCGGCGGCTGCAACGCCTGGGACAGGCCCGCCTGCGCGCCGAGCGGCATGAGGATCACGACCGTCAGCAGCAGGCCCGCGATCAGGAACGTCATGGCGAACACGAGGCCTTGCAGATGGCTATCGTAGCGGGGCTTGTTGAGGTACTGGAGCGTATAGCCGACTCCGTCGCTGACCAGGTAGGTGGTTTCCTTCATCCCCAGCGCGAAGATCACCACGCCCGATACCATCGCCGCGAGAAACAGCAGGAACAGCGCCAGGTAGAATTTGTCGGTGGTCAAGCGATTCATATTCGTTCCCTCACCCGCAGCCGGCGCACCTGGCGTGGCGGCGGGGCCCCATGTCGCAAGCGAATCGTCGTGCCGCGGGCGCATTACCGTCCCGCGGGCCAATCACCTGTTTGGCAGTCGGTTCGACAGGCGGAGACCCGCCGCATCGTGCGACAGGTCTCTTCTAGTCTTCCTATCGGCAGGGGGGAGCACTTTCTTGAGCCCGGATTGCGCGGAGCCCAGCCCCGCCATCCACCCTGCGCCGCTCCAGTGACGCGCCGTGAATTCCCGGGCACCCGGTCCAACCCTATCACACGCTAAGCAAGCGCCGCGTCCCGGAGGGCTCGCGGTGTACTTTACGCGGCGTTAACAGCAACCGTTACAATAGCTTGTCGACGAAAAGCTATTTGGGCGCACGGCGCTGAGCGCGCTGCTGTTTGGGTCCTTCGCCGGCGATGGGGGCGGCATTCTGCCGGATCAGCGTCTGACCGCAGACATGGATCAGGGCCTCGATCCGGCTCCGGTCGGCGGCCAGTCCATTGCGCTCGTACAGCTCGCGCAGGGTCTGGAGGGGTTCGACCGCTTCCCGCACCATCCCCTTGCGCAGGTAACGCGACTGGGCATCCTCAAGCAGGGCGATGGCTTCCGGGCGCTCGCCCAGGTGCAGCAGCGCTTGGGCCCGCACCTGCCGGAAGCGGGCCACCTCGCCCTCCAGGGCTTCCTCGTCGGCCACGGCCTCCGCCCGCTTGAAGAGCTGTACCGCGGGCTCCACCAGGTTGCGCTGCAGGAGCAATTGCGCCTGCTGCTCGAGGATGAGGCGCAGCAGCCCCCGCTCCCCGCGCAGCTCGGCGATTGCCGCCGCCAGGTTCAAGTGCACGCGCGCGCGCTCGACGCGCCCCATGCGGGCCACGCTTTCGGCCAGCAGGGCCAGCAATTGCGCCTGGCCGCCGGCGTCGTCCAATTCGACGTAGCCCTGCATCACTTCCTCGCAGCGCGCCTCGACTTCCTCGTCGCGCTTGAGCCGCGCCAGGCCCACCAGGTACTGGTGACGGGCCCGGATGCAGGCGGGCAAGTCCCGGATTTCCTCGAACACGGAGATGGCGCGCTCGAGGTGGCTGAGTCCCAGGTTGGTCGCCCCCTTCTCCATCCAGGACACGCCGATCTCGTACCACTGGCGCGCCGATTCGATCGTCTGATCGGAAATCATGGTCCCCCGCTGCGCCGCCCCTCCCTGCGCCGGGGCGATCCTGCTATAAGGCACGAGACGGCAAGGCTGCCGCGAGGATGCCACATTCCGCATGCGGCCGCAGGCCCCCGGCCTGAACGCGCCCCTGGCCCCTCGGTCCTGCGCGCCGCAAGCCCCGGGCCAGACCGCGCCGCACGTCCGGGACGCGCCGGGCCGGGCGGACCTTCACTTTGCGAGGCGACATGCGCTTGGGAATGACGCTGGGCTATTCGGGCGCCCAGGTAAAGCTGGAGATCGAACGGGTGCAGGAAGCCGAGCGGCTCGGCTACCACATCGTGTGGACCGCCGAGTCCTACGGGTCCGACGCCGCCACGCCCCTGGCCTGGATCGGCGCGCTCACCCGGAAGATCCGCCTGGGCACGGGCATCATGCAAATGCCCGCCCGCAGCCCGGCCAATACCGCCATGACCGCCATG
>JBGOTW010000340.1:0-3938 GCA_041476685.1 bacterium
CGGCTGTCCCCGAACACCCAGGTCGGGTAGGTCTCGACGCCCTTGGCAAGGCAGGCCGGATTGGAGGGGGCATTGGGGCCGCTCGGGCTGCACTCCACGTAGGGCAGCCGCGCGGCGGCGGCGCCGAACAGCTCCTTCTGATCCTGGCAGTGGGGGCACCACGACGCGCCGTAGAACACGATGCCCGCGGTCTTGAGGTGCTCGGCCAGCCCTTTCAGGTACGGGTCTTCCGGCCCGGCCTGGCGGGAGAACACGCCGCTGTAGTGCAGGTGCAGCGCCACCACGATCACGGCGGCGAGCCCGGCGGTCTGCCCCACCCAGGCGGGCCACGCGATCCCGGGCACGTGCCGGCCCTGCGCCGCCAGCAGCCCGACGACGACGGCAATCAGGCCCAGCGAGCCCAGGCAGTAGAAGCAGCTCGCCTGGATCACGATGAGCGAGATGGTGGTCAGGTACAGGCTCACGCCCAGGGCGGGCACGGCCACGAGCCACGCGGCCTGCCAGTGCCACGCCGTGTCCCGAACGCGCCAGGCGATCCAGCCCAGCGACAAGTAAGCGAGGAAGCCCCACCCGGCGATGGGAAAGCCCAGCAGGCTCGCCCAGCGGCTGCTCTGCACCGTGTCGCATCCGCTGCCCGGCCCGCAGTAGGCGAGCTTTTGGCCGAACCACGCGGTGGCGGTGAGATAGCCGGTCAGCGCCATCCCGACC
The DNA here is from genome assembly GCA_041476685.1 of bacterium. Classification (GTDB taxonomy): domain Bacteria; phylum SAR324; class SAR324; order SAR324; family JACQKK01; genus JBGPEV01. Next base: position 709 of record JBGOTW010000340.1, read on the forward strand.
AGCGCCAGTACCAGCAGCGGCCAGTTGGGCAGCTTGCGGCGAGCGTGCACCCGCTCCTTCCGCGCCGATTCCTTGTGGGCCGACTTGCGGTTGAACTTCTCGACCGCCTGGACTTCGTTGTGCACGGCGGCGGGGGCGCCCGTCGCGCCGGCGGAGGCCCTCGCCGCGGCGGCAGCTGCGGCACGCTTGGCTTTGGATTTCTTGCTCATGGGATCGGTCAGCCGGGCAGTGGGTGCAAAACTTCTGGGTGGAGCGTGTTCCGCGCAGCGGGCGGGGCCTGTCTCGGTCTTGGAGCGGCCGGCCGGCGCCGCCGTTCAAGGCGCACGCATGATACGGCGAGCGGATTCCGTCCCAGGGCCTCGGTTCTTCTGGCTCGGCTCGTAAGCTTCGCCTTGGTGTGGCCGGCTCGGCTCGCAAGCTTCGCCTCGCACTCCGCTAGCCCGCCTCCTTGGGCCGCCGGGTAGTGACTCAGTTAGGTATGGCGGCCAGCGCGAATCCCAGTACAAACCCTTCGCTGCACTCAGGGTGACCCGTACTGGTCATTCTGAGCGGAGCGAAGAATCTGTTGTTCGGGCCAAACTGATACACTAGCGGTTGCCGTGTCAACTTGCCCGGCTGCGCGGGCTCAGGCTAGGATCATTTCAACTCAGGCGCTGAAAGTCTAACGCGGTACCCGCCCCGGCGGGCCAATCCCTCCGCGATCCCTCCGCGGCTTCCCCCATCGGAGATCCCCATGCGACCGGCGCGCACGGTGTACCTGGCGGCCCAGGCGCTCACCCCCTTCATCGGCAAGGGCAGTCCCCACTTCATCGGCCCGGGTCATCCTGACTTCGGCAAGAAGGAGAACCCGAGCCTCGAGGATCACCTCACGGCGGCCGTGCGGCAGCTGATCGAGCGCTACCGGGTCGATCCGACCCTGGTGCAGCGGGGCTACGTGGGCAACTTCGCGGGCGAGCTGTTCTGCAACCAGGGCTTTTTGGGCGCGATGGTGGCCCGGGCCGAGCCGCGCCTGGCCGGGGTCGGGTTCGCGCGCATGGAGGCGGCCTGCGCCTCGGGCGGCACGGCCCTGGTCGCCGCCATCGACGCCATCCAGGCCGGCCTGGACGTCGTGCTGGTGGTCGGGGCGGAGGTGCAGACGACGGTGAAGGCGCGCCAGGGCGCCGACTACCTGGCCCGCGCGTCCCACTACGCCACCGAGCGTTCCATCGACGACTTCACCTTCCCCGCGCTGCTGTCGCGCCGGGCGAAGGCGTACAAGGAAGCCTACGGCTTGACCGAACGGGACCTGGCGCAGCTGTCCGTGAAGGCGTATTCGAACGCGAACCGCAATCCGCTGGCGCACATGCACGACGTCAAGATGACGCTCGAGCAGGCGGAGGGCAATGGCGACGCCAATCCCCGCTTCCTCAAGAATCCCGAACTGCACGATCACCTGAAGATGAGCGACTGCTCCCAGGTCAGCGACGGCGGCGCCGCCCTGCTTCTGGCGAGCGAAGAGGGCCTGAAGAAGCTGCGCCGCGCGAAAAGCGACTGCGTCGCCGTCCGCTCCTACGGCTTCTCCACCAACCCGCTCGGCCAGGTGAAGGACCTGCTCCGGCTCGACACGACGGCCGCCGCCGCGGGCGAGGCGATGCGCGACGCGGGCATCGGACCGAAGGACGTGCAGGTGGCGGAGGTGCACGACTGCTTCACCATCGCCGAGCTGATGATGTACGAGGCGGTGGGCTGGGCGGAGCGGGGCAAGGGCGCCGAGTTGGTGCGCTCGGGCCGCACGACTATCGAGGGCGACATCCCCGTCAACACCGGCGGCGGCCTGGTCGGCTTCGGCCACCCCGTCGGCGCCACGGGCGTCAAACAGGCCGTCGAGATCTTCCGGCAGATGAAGGGCCTGTGCGGCGACTACCAGCTCAAGCAACAAGTGCGCACCGGGCTCACCGTCAACATGGGCGGCGACGACCGGACGGTGGTCTCGCTGGTGCTGCAGAACCAGTAGGCATTTCGCGGTGTCGCTTCCCCGCGGCGGCCCCCATCTCCCGGCCTCTTCTCCCTCAAGGGGGAAGAGGAGAACCGCCACCTCTTCACTCCGTTCTGCAGGCAGTTCACTTCTCTACGACGTGGAGAAGCGTGGCGCGCAGCGCCGGGATGAGGACGCATTTGCGGTCCGCTCACGGCATCCCGACCGACTTGCCCGCCAGGCCCTCCAGCAGCCGGTCGATCGTATCGTCGAAGAGCGCGAACAAGTCCGTCGCCTTGGCCGAGCCTCCGACGGTGTAGGGCAGGCCCACGGCGGGGATGCCGGCGTGCTCGGAGACGTACTGGGACGGACGGGGGTCCTCGAACACTGCGTGCAGCACCATCCTGGCAGGGTTCACGCGCAGCATCGCCATCACGGCGTTGAGATGGGACGTGCTGGGCGGAATGCCCGGCTTGGGTTCCAGGCTCGCCACCTCCTTCATGCCCAGCCAAGCGATCAGATAGGTCCAGGTCTTGTGGTGCACGGCGACGGGCACGCCCTTGAGCGGCGCCGCCCGTGCCTGCCAGCGGTCGATCGCGTCGGCCCAGCGCTTCGCGAAGTCCGCGTACCGCCCTTCGAAGGTGGGCGCGTCGGCCGGATCGAGCAGCGTCAGCCGCTGGAGCAGCACCTGGGCCACCGTCCCGATGTTGCGCGGGTCCGTCAGGAGATGGTGGTTACCCGACGCATGGACGTCTCCCTGGGAGCGGTCGGCGCGCGGATTGACGTCGAGCAGCCGCACGAAGTCCCCGGCCAGCAGATAGCCCGGCGCGCCCGGCTGCACGCCCGCGTTGCTGGCGTTGACGATCAGCAGCGGCAGCCAGCCCTGCTCCAGATCGACCCCCGTGCAGAACACCAGGTCCGCCTTGTGCACGCGGGCGATCAGCCCGGGCCGGGCCTGGATGAAGTGCGGATCCTGCTTGGCGGCGGTCGCGCTGAACACGGTCACCCGATCGCCGCCGATCTCCTTGGCCAGCGCGCCCCATTCGGGCTCGCACGTGAACACATGGACATCCGCGCGTGCGGAGGGCGCCCAGCCCAGCAGGCCCGGCAGCCATGCCAGGGCGCATAAGGCCACTATCGTTCGTATCTTCATATCGGACTCCTCGATCGCTAGTGGACTGTAACAGTCAGTTCAGCAGCGGCAATCTGTGCGAATAACTCGCCCAACAACAGATTCCTCGCTGCGCTCGGAATGACAGTTCAGGTGTCACCCCGA
>JBGOTW010000341.1:0-3935 GCA_041476685.1 bacterium
GGTGTGCCAGTCCAGCTTGTGCGGCCGCCGCCTGTCACGTATCTCGCTGCAACTTCACTCCGCCATGAACCCTTCCGCATCTGTCTTTGACCCCTTCGCGCTGCCCTACCCGGCCCTGGAGGCGCGCGTGCGGGAACTTGGCGGTGCGCCGGTACACGCGCTGCGCTGGTTCCGCAGCCTGCACCGCACGGGCAACGCGGACCCCGCCCTGGTGCCCGAGCTGGGGCGCCAGCTCACGGCCAGGCTGCGTCAGCACGTGCGGCCGCGCCTGCCGGAGGTCGAGGAGCGCCGGTTGAGCGAAGACGGAACGATCAAGCTGCGCCTGCGCCTCTGGGACGGGGAACGGATCGAGAGCGTCCTGATTCCCGACGGGCGGCGGCTGACGCTGTGCTTGAGCAGCCAGGCGGGTTGCGCGGTCGGCTGCCGCTTCTGCGCGACCGGGAAGCTCGGGCTGCGCCGCAACCTGTCCGCGGGCGAGATCGTCGGCCAGCTGGTGCGGGCCCGCACCCTCGCACCCGCTCCGGTCACCAACGTCGTCTTCATGGGGATGGGCGAGCCGCTGCGGAACTGGCCGGCAGTGCGCGACGCGGTGGACCTGCTCAACGCCCCCAATGCCTACAACCTGTCCCGCCACCGCATGACGATCTCGACAAGCGGGATCCTGCCCCGGCTCGCAGCGGTCGTGCGGGAAGCGCGCACCGGACTGGCCTTCTCGTTCCACGCGACGCGGGACGCGGAGCGCGCCGACCTGATTCCGCTCGAGCGGGTCTATCCCTTCGCGCAGGTGATCGCGGAGCTGAAGCGGCTCGCCCTGCTCCACGGCGGGCGGATCATGATCCAGTACCTGCTGCTGGCCGGCCGCAACGACACGCCGGAACATGCGCGCGAACTTTGGGAGTGGCTGCGGGATTGGCCCTGCCACATCAACGTGCTCGAGTACAACGCGGTGCCTGGCCTGCATTTCGCCAGGCCCGGGCGCGACGTGACGGGTCGCTTCAAGGCGGAGCTGCTCGGGCTGGGCGCGCGCGTGTATCACCGCGAGAGCCGGGGCGGGGACATAGACGGGGCTTGCGGGCAGCTCGCGAACGCCGGTCTCGAAGGGGCCGGCCGCGCAGCGCCTCCCCCCGGCGCCAGCTAGGCGACCTGCGGCTCGATGCTATCCAGCTCGTCAAACCATTCATCCCGGACCCCCAGAACCAGCGCGTCCAGGTTGTATGGGCATTGCGCGGCCTCGAGGAACCGCGCCATTATCCCGGCCTGGTGCCCGCAAACGGGGCAGGTCCAGGTGACGAGGGCATCTTCCGGTAACGAATCCTTACCGTCCTGCTCGATCATGGGGCGTTCTCCGCACGGATTGTCCGCGGCGCGCCTGCTGGCCTTTCCGCGTCCCCGCTCACTTGAAAGACGCATTCTAGACGACCATCGCGCAGGGGGCGGCCGCCTGAAGCGCCTGCGCGCAAGACCGGCAATGCTTCCGCTCGGGCTGGAGCGGGCTAGGCCACTTCCTGATCGACGGAATCCTGCTCCTCTTCATGGATCTCTTCGAACAGCGAGTCGAGGCAGTCCGGACAATGGACGATCTCGAGAAACCGCATCATCACCTGCATTTCGTGACCGCAATCCGGGCACGTCCACGGGACGAGGGCGTCTTCGGGAAACGAGTCGTTGATATCTTGCTCGATCATGGGCGTCCTCCGCATGGGGGATGCGCGCTGGGCTGGCGCCCAGACCTCCGCGTCCTCTTTCCCATGAAAGACCCATGCCAGACGGGAGCGGCACAGGCCAATTCCCCGACCGCTACGGGAGCGCCCCAGAATCGCCAGCCGCTGTGAAGATAATACTAATGATAATAATTAGTTATAAGACAACAACGTGACGCAAGCCACGGGTCCGGTCGAAAGCTTCGCTGCGGAGACAGAGGGTGAACCCGGTAGCGCGTCAGGACAGCGGGCGCGCCGGCTTGCCGTGGCGGAGCAAGGGGTTTGCTACTGGGCCTGCTCACGCCATGCGACGAGGTGGAGTGGCGGGGGAGAATCGAACCCTTTGAGCGGGATCCGGCCCTGCGGCTGAAAGCGGTAGCCTTTGCCCACGCAAAGTTCCGCGACAACGTTGGCGACGAGAATTTGGCTTGGCTGCGCGTGGGCGCACACGCGGGCCGCCAACTGCACAGTGGCACCGAACAAGTCGTTGCTGTCCTCGACCGGCTCTCCCGCACTGAGACCAATGCGCACCCGAATCGGCTCTGCAGGGTGTAACCGGCCGTATTCGTCCAGCGCCTGCTGGATCTGAATCGCTGCCGCGATGGCCTGGGAGGCGGAGCGGAAAGCGGCCATGATCCCGTCGCCGGTATGCTTGATTTCCTTGCCGTTCCAGGCCGAAAGCGCGCTGCGGACGATGGTATCGTGTTGTTTCACCAGCCGCATTGCGCCGTCGTCGCCCAGCCGCTGGGTGGTGGCGGTCGAGCCAACGATATCGGTGAACATCACCGTGCGGAAGCCGCCGTCGAGCTTGGACTCGCCCTGGTCCGTGTTCGCGGCGGCGCCAACGTCTCCATCCGGAACGTTTCCCAGAAATCCGGCCACGTCGCTGTTTTCCACCTCGATAATGCCGTTGGGGACCAGGCCGTGGGCCTCTTTGTGCACTTGGATGGCTGCCTCCTTGCTCGGGGCATGAGCGAGACAGAACACCTTTCCTGAATCCTGGTTGAACCAGTACTTCACATACTTGACGCCAAGCCGGGCTTGGGCCTTCAGGTCTGCCTCGTGGGCTTTGGCCACGTCTTCCGCTGTGACGCCAGGAAGGTCGTGCACATCCATGAACAGCGGCATGACGGCCTCTGCCGAGGTTTCGGATTCCACGCATCTGCCCGCGCCAAAACAGGGCTCGAATCGCCTGGAGAGGTGGACCCGTGTGTTGGGTATTTCGAGAGAATCGGAGATGTATCACGGCCCCGGACCCGCCACAACCAACCTTGTGCGAATTGGGCCTGCCCGCACTTGGGGGCAGCGAGGCCGCCGAAGAGGAGCCTGCCGGCGCGCGGGGTCCACGGCGGACAGCCGCGCAGGGCAAGGGGGCTCCACGCAAACGCCGGCGCGGGGCTGCTCCTGCGGATCGAAGGCTTAGCTGGGACGCTTGGCGGCCTGGAACGATTCCCCGCACCCGCACGTTCCCGTTTCCGGATTCAGGGGGCGGAACTTGAAGCCTTGCTCGACGATGTTCTTGTCGTGGAAGTCGATCTCCACCGACCCCAATACGTCCGTCAGGCAGGAGCGATCCACGACCAGGTTGATGCCGTGGGAGGCAAACACCTCGTCGGCGTCGCTGACCTGGGCACGCTCCGCGAAGCTCATGTCGTACTTGAAGCCCGAGCATCCGCCCGGCTTGGCGCCGACGCGGACGAAGGCATTGCCCGGATCCACCTTCTCGGCATCAAAGGCCTGGCGAATCACCTGAGCGGCCTTCTCGGTCAGTTGCACCCGGTACGCCTGCGAGCCTTCCATTGCCATCTGCGCCCTTTTCGGGGTTCGTTCGGTCCATGCGCGGCCGTCGCAGCAGCGGGAGCTGCACCGGCCCGGTCACTCCCACAAGATTACCCCCGCCAGCCGCATCCGGCAATGCCGCCCTTGGGCTCAGGGGGAGCCGCCGCGGCTGGGGCCGGCGACGACCTGGCAACGCTGCGGGCTGCACGTCGTTGCTTTCGTGGCGCAGGTGGAGCGCTCCATTTCCCATTGGGTTCGTTTTCGCGATTTGAAGCTATCCTGTTGATATGCTGTGGGTTGTGCGGCGGCCTAGAGCCGTTCCGACGGCGCGGGTCCGATCGCTGCGGCGAGCCCAATCCAAGGTAGCGCTCAGTATCGTTTTGAGCTCTTTCAGCAGCGCAATGGAGATGCCCGGGCGCAGCATGGAGTCCCGTTCACTTGCACGCTGTCGCGCCA
>JBGOTW010000342.1:0-3929 GCA_041476685.1 bacterium
CCACGACCTCGTAGCCGACCGTGGCGGCCCGCAGCAGCTCGCCGATGGGCAGGCGCTCGGCTTCCGCCTCGGCCAGCAGGGCCGAGAGCGTGTAGAGCCCGGCGTGGCAGACGGCCTTGCGGTAGCCGCCGTCCAGCTCGCACCAGTCCGCCGCCGCGCCGTTCGCGGCCGCGGCCGAGTAGCGGTCCGTGAGCGCGCGTCCGCCGCGGAACACGGTCGCCTCGCGCAGCGCCGGACGGCCCAGCATCTGCTCGTGCAGCCGCCGCACCTCCGGCTCGTCCCGGGCCGCGATCATGGCGGTGCGCTGCAGCGCGGCGGCGGGAATGTCCTCGGTCCGCACGGCGGCCGCCCAGGCGATCAGCCCGCGCATGCCCGACTCGACCTGTTCCCGCAGCTCGGTCATGGCGCGCGACTCCCGCTAGGCGGTGATCCCGATGCGATTCCGCTGCGGAGCGCCGGCTCAGGCTGAGCCCCGGGCGCGCAGGGACGGCGGCCATCCCGCCGTCCGGATGCAGGGGGGTGGGAAATCTTCCGCTGGCCTACCCCACACGGCCCGCAAACTCAAGCGCCGGGCGCCGCGGCAGCGCCGCAGCGCTCCGCCCGCGCGTACCGCACGAACCGCGCCCCGGCCCGCGCCCCCCGCATGGGAGCGCAGGGCCACGCCGCCCTTTCCGCGGCGCAGACGCAGGAGTATGTGGGAGTGGCGGCGGGTGAAGCGGCAACCTGCGGGGGCGCAGTCCGATCACCTGCACTCGCGCCCGAAGACGGGCGCGATCCGGACCGGAGGAACCATGGGAACCAGACGGATGAAGGTGGGCGCCGCCCAGTTGGGCCCGGTGCACCTGAGCGACAGCCGGGCCAAGGTCGTCGGGCGCATGATCGAGCTGATGCGCGAGGCCCATGCGGGGGGCGCCCGGCTTATCGTCTATCCGGAGATGGCGCTGACCACGTTCTTTCCGCGCTACTTCATCGAGGACCAGAAGACGATCGACTCGTACTTCGAGCGGGAGATGCCCGGGCCGGACACGCTCCCCCTGTTCCAGACCGCGGCCAAGCTGGGCGTCGGGTTCTACCTGGGCTACTGCGAACTGGCGCAGACGCAGGGACGCTGGCGGCGCTACAACACCTCGATCCTCGTGGACGAGCGCGGCAAGATCGTCGGCAGGTACCGGAAAGTCCACCTCCCCGGTCACGTGGAATTCCTGCCCAACAAGCCCTTCCAGCACCTGGAAAAGCGCTACTTCGACGTGGGCGATCTGGGCTTCAACGTCTGGCCGGCGTTCGGCGGCGTGATGGGGATGTGCATCTGCAACGACCGCCGCTGGCCGGAGACCTACCGCGTGATGGCGCTGCAGGGCGTCGAGATGGTGCTGCTCGGGTACAACACCCCCACCGAGAATATCCACCATGCCGAGCCGCTGCACCTGCGGATGTACCACAACCATCTCGCCGTGATGGCCGGGGCGTACCAGAACGCCGCGTGGGTGGTGGCGACGGCGAAGGCCGGAAAGGAGGACGGCTACGGCCTGATCGGAGGGTCCTGCATCGTGTCGCCCAACGGCGAACTGGTGGCCCAGGCCATCACCGAGGACGACGAACTGGTGCTGGCGACCTGCGACCTGGATCTGGGCGCGTACATCAAGGAGACGATGTTCAATTTTGCCAAGCACCGCCGTCCGGAATTCTACGGCCTCATCACCGAGCGCACGGGGGCGGAAGGGCCGAAGGAATAGCGGCCGCCGTGAACGGCAGCAGGGGCTGTTTAAGAGACAGACTATGTCGCCGGCTCGGCCCGCATACCGCGCCTCGGGGTGGTTGGAGGCCCCGGAACCGAGGGGCCGCCGGGGAAGGAGCCGCGGGTTGGGGGAGCGAGGGCTGTGCGTGACTCCCCCGAGGCCTCACGCGTCGTCAAACCCGTACAGCCGGGCGGGATTGTCGACGAGAATCCGCTGGCGCTGGGACTCGTCGGGCGCCCAGTCCGCCAGCAGGTCCAGCAGCGCCGCGTCGTCGGGCTTGTGCTGCTCGGTCGGGTGAGGCCAGTCGCTGCCCCAGACCATCCGCTCCGGCGCCGCCTCCACATACGCGCGGGCGATCGGCACCGTATCGGCATAGCCGGGCGGCCCGACCTGGGTGTTGAGGTAGGCACCCGTAAGCTTGATCCAGGTGCGCCCCTGATCCAGCAGGCGGCGGATGACCGCAAAGGCCGGGTGCGCGATGCCAGCGGGCTGGGGAAGGCGCCCCAGGTGATCGATCACGATCGGCGTGGGCAGGCGCCGCAGCAGCGCCTCGTGGGCGGCAATCTGGTCCGCCAGCATGTGGAGCTGCACGTGCCACCCGAAGCCGTGCACGCGCTTCGCCAGCGGTTCGATCATCTCCTGCCTCGTCACGGCCGTGGCCGGATTCCAGATCGTGAAGCGGATGCCGCGAATGCCGCCTGCGTCCAGCCACTTGAGTTCCGCGTCGGTAACGTCCGGATGCAGCACGGCCACCCCGCGCGCAGCGGGTCCCAGCTGCGCAATGGCATCGAGCGTGACCGCGTTGTCCGTGCGGTGGTGCGCGGGAGTCACGATGACTGCGCGGGACGTCCCCAGGCGCCGCTGCAGCAGGCGGAAGTCCGCGACCCTCCCCTGCGCCAGGGCCGGCTGGGACGCGGGGAACCGCCCCTCGTAGATGTGCAGATGGCAGTCGGCGGCGTGCGCGGGAACCTGGCTGCGCGGGGCCTCGCTCCCGGACGAATTCGGCACTGCGTGTCGGGCTGGGCTCATGGACCTGGCCGATGGGTTGGGGAAGGGGCGCGGGCCGCGGGAGCGGCGGCAGGGCGGGTGCACCGGCCGACCGCGCACGCGTTGGGGTACAGGGGTTGAAAACCCCTGGCGGGGTGCGGGGCGGAGCCCCGCTCTACCTTACGCGCAGTTCAAGAAGCAGGCCCTACCCGTCCGCGGCGAAGGCCCAGCAGGCGTCGGGCGGGATGCCGATCGTGACATCGCTGCCGACAGGGAAGCGGGTGGCGGAACCCACGTCCACCGCCTCGATCCGGCTCCCCAACAGCGCCAGTTCGTAGACCGTCTGCACGCCCTGATAGTGCTGCGCGATCACCTGCGCGGTGAAGCGGTTGGGGGCGCCTGCGCGGGGATTGAACTGCACGTTGTCGGGGCGCAGCGCGATGCGCACGGCGACGCCCTTGGGCAGGCTCGCCGGCAGCAGCGCCTTCAGCCGGTAGCCCGCGCTTGCCTCGATCGTGCCGAATTCCCCCTCGACTTGCACGACGCGGCCGTCGATCAGGTTGGACGCGCCGGTGAAGCTCGCCACGAACAGGTCGGCGGGCTTGTTGTAGATCGCGTCGGGCAGGTTCATCTGCAGCAGCCGGCCGTCGCGCATCACGCCGATCCTGTCGCCCAGCACGACCGCCTCGGCCTGGTCGTGGGTCACGTAAAGGGCCGTGAGACCGGCCTGCTTGATGATCCGCCGCAGGTCGTCGCGCAGCCGCAGGCGCAGCTGCGCGTCGAGGTTGGACAGCGGCTCGTCGAGCAGCAGAAGCTTCGGCCGGTACACCACGCTGCGGGCGAGGGCCACGCGCTGCATCTGACCGCCGGACAGCTCGGTCACGGGACGGTCCACGTAGGGCGCGAGTTCGACCAGCTCCAGCGCATCCAGAGTGCGGCGCTCGATCTCGCCGCGCGACAGCTTCCGGTGGCGCAGCGGACCGAGCGTGTCGCGCAGGTCTCCAAGCTGCTTCAGATCGAGCACCTGCTTCAGCGCAAACCGCGGCAGCTCTCGGGCGGCCAGCGCCAACGTGTGGCGATCGGCCGTGCTCTCGCGCGCGAACCCAAGCTCTACCTGTTCGACGAGCCGCTGTCCAACCTCGACGCGCAACTGCGCGTCGACATGCGCACCGAGATCAAGAAGCTGCACCAGCGTCTGAAAGCGAC
>JBGOTW010000343.1:0-3925 GCA_041476685.1 bacterium
TCGCCGTGGATCGCCCCACCCCCCGCGTCCACCAGCACGAGCGTCTCGTTGCCTTCGATCAGCCCGTTGACATAGTCGAAGCGGTGCTTCGATACGCCGCCGAGCTCGCGCATCTTCTTCTGCGCATCGTGGGACAAGTGGTCCCCCGAGATGTGCAGCAGGCCCCGCTTTCCCCCGATGTTCAGCGCGATGCGGCACCCGATGGCGGGGATCGCATGCACCGAGCGGAAGAACTGGAATTTCGCGCCCAGCAGGTCCGTCGGCTTGGTGACTTCGATGGGATGCCAGTGGTGGTAGCGCTTCGCCTCCTCGAGCGAGCAGGAATAGACGGCCGCCAGCTTGATCAGCAGGCTGTGGTACACCTCGGGCGTCGCGTAGAGCTCGTGCGGTGGATCGCGCAGGGATTCGGAGACGTCGATGTGGTCCTCGTGCACGTGGGAGAGCACGAAGACGTCGATGCGTTTGGGGTCCAGCTGCATGCGCTTGAGGTGCTGGTGCAGGTAGGCCGGGCAGTCCCACAGGAGCACCTTGCCGTTCAGATTGATCACATACCCATTCGCCGGATCGCGCGGGTCGAATCCGTTGCTGCGCCCGATCACCTGCAAGGTGAACGCGCCGGACTTGGCCTTGAACGGCTCCGGCTTGAAATGGTAGTTCGGCTCCTGCTCGTCCGTGACGGTCAGGTCGATGTCGTGGGCTTCCTCGCCGTAGGTGATCCGGAAGCTGGCCGGGCCCGTGCGCTCCAGGGCCAGTTCGGCCAGCAGCTGCCGGGCCGGATAGACCACCTTGCGCTGGCCGGACTCGATGGGGAAGAAGTTGATCATCTCCCGGATCGTGTAGCTGGCCTTCTCCCCGGGCTTCTTCAGCGCCATATAGTCGGTTTCCTGGAACAGCTCCTGCGCCTGATCCTCGGGAACCCCGACCTTGACCATCTCGTCGACGTGCGGTCCGAACACCGTCACGCGCAGCATTTCGGCCAGCGCGTCGCACTGCCTGGGCAGGGCCAGCACCTGGAACTTGCGCTTGCGCTCCAGCCCGCGCTGCACGAACAGGAAGTGATAGAGCGGGAACTCGAGCGAGGCCTGGGAGGAGTGGAAGTGGTGCAGCTTCTCCGGCAGCACCACCGTGTCGGGCATGGGAAGGTTGGCCGCCAGGATCCGCTTCAGGATCTCCGGCGGGCAGCCGAGCAGGACGTTCCCTTGCGGCGAACAGAACAGGAACGAGCCTTCCGTCAGCCTTTCCAGGCGCGCGTTGTCGCTCGCATTAGGCATAGTCGAACCTTCCTGCGCCCTCGCCCGGTCGGTGAACCGGCCTTGGATCTCCCTCGGACTTGGGCTGCCCGCGGCGGGGCCGAGTGACATGGTCCGACCGAAGCTCCGGCGGAATGGCTAGCCAGCCTGCGGCCTGGGCAGCGTGTGTCCCGTACGGGGACATCGGCTCGTGTTTACCGATCCTTTCGCCCTCTCCTGCTCTCTCCCTTGCGGCGATGGCCGGCAGCGCCCGTCCTGGAGCGTGCGCCCGTGGCGTGGCGCACCGAAACCGTCTGACCCTCAATTGTCCGCGCCGTACGTCCCACTCGTGTATACGCCTCGTTGCGAAGACATGCATTTAGGGTCAGCGGGGAGTCTTGGCGAACGTCCGCCTGTTTCCCGCGCCCTTCCGGGTCAGCACCCTCCCGCGATGGACGGCACGATGTGGATGATATCCCCGGACTTGACGATCGTGTCCAGATTCTTGTTGTGACGAATGTCCTCGTCGTTGAGGTAGATGTTGACGAAACTGCGAATCCGGCCCTGATCGTCGAAGAGTTGTTCCTTCAGTCCGGCGTGACGACCGATCAGTTTGGCAAATACCTCCTTGACGGTTCCTTCCGAAACCTCGACCTGTTTTTGCTGGTCGACAAACCGCTGGAGGGCGGAAGGAATTTCGACGACCACGCTCATGATTCCCTCTTGGTCCGCGGCGCGTGAAGATAATCTGAAAGAATTGAAATCATTGAACGATTACTTACGGTTTGTTCAGCCTATCATTCCAGAATTGTTCGTTCAAGTATTTCAGGCCGTTATCCGGAAATACAGTCACGACTACATCGCTGGGATGCTCCTGGGCCACCCGCAAGGCAACCTCCAGCGCCGCGCCGGAGGAAATCCCCACGAGCAGCCCCTCCTCCTGCGCAAGCTGGATGACGCGCTGATAAGCCGCTTCCGTCCGCACCGCGGCCCGGCGGTCGGCAAGGTGCGCATCGTAGATGGAAGGGACGATGCTGCTTTGCATGTGTTTCATGCCTTCCAGGCCGTGAAAGGCCGCGTCGGGCTGCACCTCGATGCACTGGATGCCCGGGTCCCGCTGCTTCAGGAAGCGCGTCGCCCCCATGAACGTTCCCGACGTGCCGAGCGTGGCCACGAAGTGACGCACGCGTCCCTCGGTCTGCGTCCAGATCTCCGGCCCGGTGCCTTCGAAGTGCGCCTTCCAGTTGCTCTCGTTGCTGTACTGGTCCGCGTAGAAGTAGCGCTCCGGATGGGCGGCGACCAGTTCGCGCGCCCGCAGGATCGCGCCGTCGGAGAACTGGGCGGGATCGGTCAGCACCAGCTCCGCCCCGTACGCCTCCAGGATCTTGATCCGGGAGGGCGTGACGCTTCCCGGCATGCATAGGCACACGGGGATACCCCGCGCGGCCCCGATCATGGCGTACGCGATGCCGGTGTTGCCGGAGGTGGCATCGAGCAGGATCTTGCCTTGCCCCAGCTTTCCCGCCCGTTCCGCCTCCCGGATGATGCGCCAAGCCGCACGGTCCTTCGCCGACTGTCCGGGATTGTACCATTCGGCCTTCGCGAACAGGTTCCCCGCCGGGCGGATGTGTTCCAACCTCAGCAGCGGCGTATGGCCGATCAGGTCCGTGAGCGTCTGGCCCAGCGGGGCGCTCCCGGAACGCAGGGGTTCCGCCGCGCGGGCCGGTGAGGAAGCTTTGGAGCCAGGGATGGGCATCGCTGCGGCACGGTCGCATCAGCCCGCGCCGGATGCGGGCGGGCCTTGAGTGTTCGGGCTGGGATCGGTCTTGAGTCCGGTGGAGCAGTATGGCCTCGGCGCTGACCGTTCAGCAAGGTCCGGGGCAGCCCGGCGGGTTTTCCTGCAGCAACATGACAGCGGACAGCAGGACAGTGCCCGGCGTGGACCCTATTTCAGGTAGGGAAGTTGCTCGCGCAGCCGGGTCAGGTCCTGGGCCTCCCCCTTGCGCAGGTCGGCGAAGACGTCCCGCACGGTCAAGTACACCTTGGTTCGTTCTTCGCGCTCCAGGGCTTCCTGCTTGCGCTTCAGCTCGAGCTGGGACTGGAGGTACTCGAAGGCGTTGATGGAGTTGCCTTCCTCGTCCTGCAGGGTGAGCTCGCGGATCTGATCCTCGCTCAGGCCGGCCTGGCGGGCGGCCTGGATGAGCTGGAGCAGTTCCTGGATGGGCGGCCCGGGTGGCTTGCCGGAGCGCGTCTGGCTGGACACCGGCAGCGCCGAGCCGAGCATCAGCCCCAGGGCGCCGAAGCCCAGCAGGGCCGTGATCCAGCGCACCGTCGGTAGGCGGACCGCCGGCCAGCGCAGCCAAGGTTCCCGCGCCGTGGGCCAGCGCAGCCAGGGCCGATGCGCCGCAGGGCGTTCCAGCGGCGGGCTCGCCGCCCGCCCGGACGCCGCCGGTCGGGATGCCGCCGGTCGGAGTGCCGCGGGGACGGGACGCGCCGGCGGGTGCGTCGCATTCAGCCGTGCCGCCGCAAACTCCGCCGCGCGCTGCCGCGCCTGTAGCACCTTCTCCTCGAACCGTTGCGCTTCCCGCGCCAGCGCGGCGCGCTTTGCAAGCGCCAGCGCCCGCGTCGCGCGCGCTCTGGATTGGGGCGTTGGTGCCGCGTGTGCTCGCCTTCCCGCCATGCAAGGTCTCCCACAA
>JBGOTW010000344.1:0-3881 GCA_041476685.1 bacterium
ATGTCCGAGTTCTCGAAGGTGAGGTGGAACATGACGGGGATGATGCCGCGGCGCCGCAGCGCCTCCAGGTCGAAGCGGCGCTCCAGGTCCTTGAACACGGGCGGCATGCACAGCTTGATGAAGGCCCGCATCTTCAGGTGATAGCGCTGGTCGATCTCCTCGAAGGACACCGGGTACTTGCCGCTGCCTTCGACCAGGTCCAACGGGGCACGGTCATCCATGCGGAATTCTTCCCAGATCGGTCGCGGCGGGAGGCGGACACAAGGGCAGGCGCCGTCCTCGACAAGCGGGAGTGCGTCAATGACCCGGCACCGGCCCGTCGTCGCTGTCCGGCTTTACAATGGGTACGGGTGCCCACAGACTATAGAGCCTTCGCCGGAACCCATCAAGGCCGGTTCCGCGCGGGCGTGCCGACCGCTGCGGCGCAACCGGTCCAAGCCGAGGAGACCCCGCATGAAACGGACCTACCTGGTGCTCGCCGTGATCGCGTTGCTGATCGTGGGGCTGTCCTTGTCCGCCTGCACGAGCAGGAAGATGATGCCGAACGATCAGCCCATGAAGCGCTCGTCCTACTGATCCCGACCGAAGACTAGGCGCCGGGCGCAAGATCCGCCTTGCGCCAGCGGTTGCGGCCTCACGCCTCGCGGCCTCACGCCTCGCGACCGGGCGCCTCGCGGCCCGGTGCCTCTCGACCTGGCGTGCCGCGACGCAGGACCCGCGGCCATCCGCCGCGCCGGCGCAGCCACGGTCCGCCCAGGCCGATCCCCGCCGCCAGCGCCAGCCCCAGCAGGTACGCGCGGTGCACCCACGCGCTGTGGCGGGCGTAGAACGAGGGCTCGCCCGCGGTCACCTCCAGCGACAGCGCCCCGACCTCGAAGCTCCCGACGCGCGGCGAGGCCGGCTCTCCCTGCGCGTCGATCAGCACGCTCTCCCCGTTCTGCGACAGCATGAGGATCGGCATGCGCGTCTCGATGGCGCGGTAGCGCACGAAGCGCTCCATCTGGGTGGACACGGTCGTGCGGCCGAACCAAGCCAGGTTCGCCATCAGCACGCCCACGGTCGCGCCGCGGCGGGCCATGCCCAGCGCCGCGTGGTAGTCCATCGCGTCGAAGCAGATCAGCGGAGCCAGCGTGATGCCCGGCGCGATCGGGAACACCGTCGGCTCGCGGCCGGCCTGGAACTCGGAGATGCGCGGAATCAGCGCCTTCAGGGTGCGGCCCCAGACCGGCACGAGGTCGGCGAACGGGATGCTCTCCCCGAACGGGATGAGGTTGATCTTGTGATAGACGGCGGGAAAGCCGCCCGGCGGCACGTGCACCGCCGCGCCGAAGACTTCCCTGTCCAGCCGCCCGTTCGGCAGGCGCACCGTGCGGAAGTCCAGCGTGGCGAGCAGCAGGTGCACGCCCAGGGTGCGCGCCCAGTTCTCGACCTGGACGCGCGCCTGGGGCGCTTCGAAGTAGGGCACGGGATAGACGGACTCCGGCCACACGACCACCGTCGGCACGCCGGTCGCGAGCCCGCTCCTGAGCAGCGCGGCGTTCGAATCCGAGAGCAGCGTCTGCAGGCTCGCCTGCCGGTCCGACGGCGAGAGGTCGGGATTGGACGCGAGCGCCTTGAGCGAGAAGTTGGGCTGGATGCCGACGAGGCGCACGCGCGCCGCGCCGGGCCGGGCTTGCGCCAGCGTGTCCAGGCGCCACGTCCCGTACGCGTAGCTCAGGCCGAACGCCAGGGCCAGCGCGGCGCTCGCCAGACTCACGGCGCGGCGCGACACCTCCCCCGGCGCGTAGGCCTGCCGCACCCAGGCCGCCAGCGTCAGGTGCAGCGGCAGCAGCCAGAAGTTCAGCCCGCCCGAGCCCAGCACGTCCGCCACCTGCACCAGCGCGGGCAGGGGAAACATCACCTGGCCGAACGTCCAGTACAGGAAGCGGGGCGTGTAGATCTCGCCGACCGTCGCCCAGAGCGGGATCAGCAGCAGGCCGAACAGGAACCGGCCGCGGCTCAGCAGGAACGGCACGCCCAGGAACGCGAACACCTCCAGCCCCAGCAGCGAGCCGTAGCCCAGCACGCTCACCGCCCAGGCCACGGGCAGAGGCAGGCCCCCGAAGACGTAGGAGGTGTTCACCACCCAGCCGCCCGTCACCGCGGCCATCACGGCCCCCACCGGCCAGCAGCAGGCGAGCACGTTGAACAGCCGCGACCAGCCGCCTGCGGGGCGGCGCAGGGTCAAATCGAGGGCGAGGAAGAGGGGCAGGAACGTCAGCAGCCAGGCAAAGCCGACCTGATGCCCCGGGATGCTCAGGCCGAACAGCAGGCCGGAGGTCAGCACGAGGATCGCGATCAGGCGCCGCACGGCCCAGGGGGAAGGCAGCCCCGCCAGCAGGCCCGGCTGCGGCGCGCCGTCGTCCGCGCCGCCGGCAGCGCCGCCGGAAGGGGGCCGGTCGTCCCGCGCGGAACGGCGCGCCAGGCGGGGCGGCCCGGCCGGGCCGGCCGCCTTCAGCCAGCGGGCCGGCATGGGCTCAGCCATCGGCCACCTTCACCAGCGCCTTGCCGACGTTGCCTCCCTTCAGCATGCTCATGAACGCGTCGGGCGCGTGCTCCAGGCCCTGGGTGACCGTTTCGCGGTACTTGAGCTTGCCCGCCTTGAGCCACTCGGCCATGCGGGCCATTCCTTCCGGGTACCGGTCGGCGAACTGGAAGATGAGGAAGCCCTCGGCCCGGGCGCGCTTGGTGAGGAGTTGCCGCAGCAGGCGCGGCCCCTGCTCCGGCTTTTCCGCGTTGTACTCGGAAATCTGTCCGCACACCGCCACGCGGGCCCGCTCGTTGAGATGGTTGAACGCCGCGTCGGTGATCTCGCCCCCGACGTTGTCGAAGTAGACGTCCACGCCCTTTGGGCAGAGGCGGGCGAGCTCCGCGTTGTAGTCCCGCGCGGCCTTGTAGTCGAAGGCCCCGTCGAAGCCGAGGTCGTTGACGACGTGCCGCACCTTGTCCGCGCCGCCGGCGATGCCGACCGCGCGGCCGCCGATGATCTTGGCGATCTGCCCGACGAGGGAGCCCACGGCGCCCGCCGCGCCCGACACCAGCACGGTCTCGCCCGCCTTCGCCTGTCCGATTTCGAGCAGACCGAAGTAGGCCGTCATGCCCGGCATGCCGAGCACGAACAGCGCGGTCTGGATCGGCGCCAGGGACGGGTCCACGATCCGCACCCCCTTCCCGTCGGAGAGGGCGTAGTCCTGCCAGCCGAAGCGGCTCTCCACGATCGCACCCGCCTTGAACTTCGGCACGTTCGACGCCTCGACCCGTGCCACCGTGCCGCCCTCGATCACTCCGCCGATGGGCACCGGAGCCGCGTAGCTCTTGCGGTCGCTCATCCGCCCGCGTTGGTACGGGTCCACCGACAGCCACAGGGTCCGCACCAGCATCTGGTTCGGGCCGGGCTTCGGCACGGGCGTTTCGGCGAGGCGGAAGTCGCCCGCTTTGGGGAATCCCACGGGACGCGAGGCGAGCAGCCATTGCCGGTTCACGGAAGCCATTGCATACGCTCCACTGGAAGATAGTCCGCGCTGCGGCGGAACGGCGCGCCTGCCGGGCCAAGCCGGGCCACGCAACAGCCCGCAGTCTAGTGCGATTCCGAAGCGGCGGACAAGGGACGGGGCTGCGGTTCGCGGACTGGTTTGCGGACGGGAGACCGTCGCGGGAATTCCCGCCTGCCCCCTCGCGCGCGCAGACGTTCATGGCCGGTTTCAGTCGCAGCAGGGCTCGCCGGATTCGCGGGCCGTGACGGCGAGCCGGGTCTCGGCCCCGCCGCCTGCTCCGCCCGAACTGGCTGCGCCGCCCGAACCGCCCTGGTCCGCCCAGCGCGCGGGCACCGCATCCGGCCAGCC
>JBGOTW010000345.1:0-3880 GCA_041476685.1 bacterium
AGCGGCTCGGCCACCGTCACATCGGCCTGGGCCCGGCCGAGCCGCTCGTCGGCCTGCTGGTGGAAGAGCCGGGCGATCTCCGGCAGCAGTTCCAGGCGGCGCTTGTGGTTGAGCAGCCGTACGAACGAGGACAGCGGATCGGGAGCCTTCATCCGCGCCAGGACGGTCTTGAGCACCTCGTCCCGCATCGCCGGCGTCGCCTGCGAGCTGGCCAGGAACGGGGCCAATTCCTCACCGGCGAGAGCCGCGGCGACCTCGTCGAGCGCCGCGCCGATCCCGTCCACCGGGGCGCCGCTGCCCTTGGCCGCGGCGCCCCGGCCCGCCACCAGGACCATCAGGGCGCGGGCGTAGCGCTGGGAAATGACCTCCGTGCTCATCGCCGCGTCTCCATCTCGCGCAGGTAGGACTCCATCAGCCGCTTGCGCTGGTCGGGGGTCACCTGCCGCTCGATCATCTGCTGCGCCAGCCGCAGCGTGTCCTCCGCCAGCTGCAGGCGCAGCTCGGTGCGGGCCTTGGCCATCTCCTGCTCGACCTGTTCGCGGGCCAGCGCCATGATGCGCTCGGCCTGCTGGCGCGCCTCCTGCACCACGCGCGCGGACTCGCGCTGCGCGTCCGCACCGGCGTCGGCGGCCATGCGCTTGAGCTCGCCGGCGAGCCCTTCGATCTGCCTGCGCTGGGCGGCGCTGTCGTCGTGGGCGGACTGCGCGGCCTGATGCGCCCCGCTCCAGCGGTCGTGCGCTTCCTTCGCCAGCGCGCTCAGGGCGGCGGCGATCGGCTTGCGGGCGAAATAGACGATGATGCCGACCAGCAGCGCCAGGTTGATAGCCTTCCACAGCAGGGCCAGCCACGGATTGCCGTGCGCCTCCTCGGCCGCCAGGGCCGGACTGGGCCACCCGACTGCAAGCCACCCGACTGCAAGCCACCCGACCGCCAGCCATCCCGTCAGCGGCCAGCCGGCCGCCCGCTGCGCGCCGATCGCCGGCTGCGGGCCGATCGCCGGCTGCGGGGCAGTGCCCGCTGCCCGGGCAAGCCTGTGCGGCGGCGCATGCCCTCTCGCCGCCCGGCGGGGGCGGAGCTCGTGCGCGGGTGCGCGGATCATGCGCTCAACATCCGTTGGGTGGTCTGTTCGGCCAGCGTCGTGGCGACCCGGCCCAGCGTGGCGCGGGCCTGGCGCACGTCCTCCTGCAGCTCGGCCAGCGCGGCCTGCAGGTGCCGCTCCGCATCCTGGCGTGCCTGGTCGAGCACCTGTTCCTGCGCCTGCTGCGCGGCGGCATGCCCTTGCAGGCGCACGCGCTCCACCTCCCCGCGCACCCGGTCCAGGTCCCGCTTGTACTCCTCGACCAGCCTGGCCAGCTCCGCCTTTTCCTTTTCGGCATCCTCGCCGAGCCGGTCCAGCTCCTGCTGGCGGCCGTCGAGCGTGCGGAGCACGGGCCGGAACAGCAGCCAGTGCAGGCAGGCCATCAGGACCAACACCAGCGCCAGGATGAACAGCGGCGTGTTGAGCTGCAGGTTCAGGATCTGGAAATCGAAGATGTCGAAGGCGTGCTGCCGGAAATCCATGGAAATCCTGTCCGATCGGACGCGGCCGTCGCCCGCGCCACCCTGCATGGCGGACCCGCCGCGCTCTCCCCGGCCACCCGACAGAGGCCTGGCCGCAGGAAATCGCCGCGCACCCCTTGCGCGCCCTGCCTCCGTTCAGCCGATTGCCGCACTGGAAGGCCCAATCGCCGGACCGGGCGCCTGCGGACCGACGCTGCGGGTCCGACGCCGGTCGCCACCGCGGGAAACGTAGGTTGCTATCACGCGCGCGCGCGGGGTGTCAACGGACGCGATCGGTTTGAAACAGGCGCAGGGATGCCCCGGAGTCCCGCCCCGGCTCCTCGCGTAACGACGGGACTTGACCGACGGGCTCGAGCATGTGCAATCTGGACTACTGGACTACTGGACTACTGGACTACTGGACTAGTGGCCCAAAGACTCTTGCGACCCCCAAGAGCCAAAGGTGATTCATGAAGGCCGGGAATATTCCTGGCGAATAATCTACGCTCGCTCTGCGTCTTACAAGGGGAATTGAGGGGCCCCCTCGGATCTCGCGAAGGCACGATCGTTAGAGGAGTGCGTCGCCCAATCCTGCGACGCCAGACTTTCTATGAACCCAATCGAAAGAATCAAACCCTATCTGGCAAAGCCGGCGCTGACCAGTCTGCTCCGCCAGGTGCGAAAGACGAACCGGCCGATCATTTTCGAAAGCCGCGGCAACCATCTCGCCGCCCTGATCTCCATGCGGCATCTGCGAAAGCTGATGCAGGCCCTGGAAACGGATGAAGACGAGCACGATTGGCAGGAGATCCAGGATGCCTTGGCCGATCCGCGGAATGCGAAGCCCATTCCCTGGGACACCTTGAAAAATGAACTGGACCTACAGAATCGTCGTACATCCGACCGCGGCCGCGGTAATCAGAAAGTTGCCGTAAGAGCAGCAAGCCCTCGTCAGAAGCGCGCTCGACGCCCTGCAAAGTAATCCCCGTTCGACCCAGGTCAAGAAACTCCGGGGCCGCGAAGGTTATCGCCTGCGAGTAGGTCGCTTTCGCGTCCTATTCGTGATCGACGCTACGACCCGAATCGTAGTGGTGACGGCTGTTGGCCACCGCCGGGACGTATACCGCCAGTCGAAGCAACGCCGCTGAGCAGGGGCTCATCCCGTGTCACGGAGCGGGCATCCAGTTTACCTGCGCCTGATTCGCGCGACGCACAAGCCGCTCAAGGAGGCCGTGAGGCGGCGGCGGTGAACAGGCGCCGCAGTGGCGCGTGACGCCCCGCGCCGCTTGCACCGCCGCGCGCGCGCATGCTAGCGTTTGAGCGATATTGCCGCAGCACGCACCTCCGGCGCTCCGCCGGACATCGCCCGGCTCCGGCATTGCGCCGGACGCTGTCCGGCTCCAGCGTCGCGCCGGAACTTTCCGCCAACTCCCAGCCAGGTCCCGATAGCGTTGGCGATTGCCGGCCCCGTACCGGATGGCCGCCCGCGGGGCATGCCCTGCCTGCCGCCCCCAACTCCGACGCCGCCGACCTCCGGAGCGGCACGTTCGCGCCGGGTGCGGAGGGCATTGACGCGGCGCGTGAGGTTGGCTAAGAGCGCGGGCAGGCGGATGGGCGCTCGCCGGGGTGCGGCGCCCGCGGCGAACGAGCGGACAAGGGGCGGCGAAGACGGGCTGCAGGGCGGGGACACGGGGGGCGAATTCACCCACTGAGAAGGACGGACAGCACGATGAAGCTCAAGAAGTTCGAAGGGACCGAGCGGTACATCGCCACCAAGGACCTCCAGGTGGCCGTCAACGCCGCCATCACCCTGCAGAAGCCCCTGTTGCTGAAGGGGGAGCCCGGCACCGGCAAGACCCTCCTCGCGCACGAGGTCGCCCTCGCCCTCGAACTGCCGATCATCACCTGGCACATCAAGTCCACCACGACGGCCCAGCACGGCCTGTACGAGTACGACGCCGTCTCGCGGCTGCGCGATTCGCAGCTGGGCGAGGCCAAGGTGAAGGACATCGGAAGCTACATCGTGCCCGGCAAGCTCTGGGACGCCTTCGCGGCGGAAAAGACGCTGGTGCTGCTGATCGACGAAATCGACAAGGCGGACATCGAATTCCCCAACGACCTGCTGCTCGAGCTCGACAAGATGGAGTTCTTCGTCTACGAGACGCGCAGCACGGTCAAGGCGAAGCAGCGCCCCATCGTCGTCATCACGAGCAACAACGAGAAGGAATTGCCCGACGCCTTCCTGCGCCGCTGCTTCTTCCACTACATCCGCTTCCCGGAAAAGGAGACGATGGAGCAGATCGTGCGCGTGCACTATCCGGACCTGCACGCGTCGCTGATG
>JBGOTW010000346.1:0-3875 GCA_041476685.1 bacterium
ATGGGATCGAACTATCCATCCCATCCAGGTTTACTTGGGCGGAGCAATCACGGCCAGTCGGGTTGGACGGCTATCAAACCTTGGGACTTATTCTATTTGCCGCAGCCCAAGTCGGCGAAGGCAAATCTGGCTCTGGCGCTCTTTCGTGAGGGTATGAGCGTCAATTCTGCTCCGTTCGCTTTTCTCAGCTATTTCAAAATTTTGAATGTTCTATTTCCCGAAGGGCGCCAACAAACGACATGGATTAACAATAACTTGGCGAATTTGCGATACGGCCCTGAACTCGACAGACTAAACGAGCTAAACAAATCACAGGCAGATATCGGGCAATATCTGTTTGTACAAGGCCGATGTGCCATTTCTCACGCTTATGGCAATCCGATTGTGAATCCCGATCGCTATGACGACAAAAGAAGACTTGAGCTCGACGTCTATCTGATGAAGGCGATTGCCGCCAATTTTATCGAACAGGAACTTGGTGTTCTTACCGATAGTAGCTTCCGGCAACTTCGAAACGTTGATAGTGCTTCGCCTGAACTACTCAAGCGCGTGGTTCTTTCGGATGGCAAGATTGCCTATCGTCCTACAACTTGACCGGCTCCCACACCCCCTCCGCGGTGGTCTACCTGGGACAGCTCTTCGCGCAGCGCGGTCTCATCCGGCGACAGGTGGAGCTGCTCGGAGATCATGCGTCCGACAGAGGGGTACATCCCGCGAGGCCCATGCTGCTGGTCGTGATCCTGACCGTGCGCCCCGAGGCGCTCGACACGTTCCGCGCCTTCGAGCGCCAGGCGGCGCGCGTGATGGCCCGCCACGGCGGCGCGATCGAGCGCGCGGTCGTCATTCCGCCCGTCCAGCCCGGCGCGCCCCTCAAGGAGGTGCACCTGGTCGCCTTCCCCAGCCCGGAGGCGTTCGCGGCTTACCGGGCCGACCCGGCGCTGCATGGACTGGCCTCCCTGCGCGAAGCGGCGGTGCTGAACACGGAGATCTGGGCGGGAGAAGAGGGGCCGCGCTACGGGGACGCGTGAGCTCCCCGCGTCCGGCGCGCCGCGGCGGCCGCCCCGCGCTCAAAGGGCACGCCGCAAGCGCGTCACCTCCCGATCGAAGGCGTTGGCGAAGCGCGCGCGGTCGTTCGGCCCGAACGAGGCCGGGCCGCCCTGCTGCATCCCTCCCTCGCGCAAGTCCTGCATCAGGTTGCGCGTGGCGAGCGCTTCCTTGACGTTGGCCGGCGTGTACACCGTGCCGCGCGGGTCCACGACCACCACCCCCTTGTCAACCAGCGCCGCGGCGAGCGGAATGTCCGCCGATACGGCCAGGTCGCCCGGCGCGCTGTGCGCAAGGAGGTAGCGATCCGCCTCGTCCACCGCGCCGCCGACGACCACCAGCCGGATCAGCGGGGAACGCGGCACGTACATCCCGCTGTTGGCCACGAGGATCATGGACGCCTGGAGCCGCGCCGCGGCCTTGAACAGGAATTCCTTGATCGTCTTCGGGCAGGCGTCGGCGTCAATCCACAGATTCATGGGCCCAGAGGGCAAGGGGGGCAAAGGGGGCAAAGGGGGCAAGGAGCGCAACGGGAGCGGCGCGGCAACCCAGCCGCTTGGGGATCAGGCGCGGCACCGGCGAGACCTGACGCCGCTCACGAGCCGCTCCGGCGCACCGTGAAGCCCAGCCTCTCGAGGAAGGCCTGCGCCCTGTCGCGCTGATCGCCCTGCAGCTCCAGCGCCCCGGCCTTCAGGGTGCCGCCCGCGCCGCAGTGCGTCTTGAGCTGCCGGAGCAAGTCGGCCCCGCCCTCGGGATGGGGAGGCAAGCCGTCCACGACCGTGACGGACTTGCCGCGCCGCCCCTTGGTGTCCAGGCGCAGGCGCAGCCGGGTACGGGCCGGGACGAGCGCCGCCGCCGGCGGGCAGACGCAGGGATGCCGGCCACAGGTTGCGCAGGCGCGCAGATGACTGCCGTCCGTGCTGTACAGCAGCGGGTTATCCTTGTGGGCCATAGGGGACGCAGTGTGGCGCGTTTCCCGGCGCCAGGCCAGCACATGCCCGGCCCGAGCCGCGCCCGGAGCGCGCCCGGAGCGCGCCCGGACCGCAGCGCGCCGCTCCCGCAGCCGCCCGGCGCGGCTGTCGGAATCGCGCCCCGATGCGCGCTCCGGATCCGACTTGAGGCGGGTCAAGCCGCCGTTTCGCCTTGGGCGCGCTGGGCGGAGACCGGGGACACGGACTGCCTGCGGGAATACGGCATGAAGTGACGGCCGGCCCCCCGCGGGCCGGCTAGCGCAACTCGTAGCGGCCGGTCTTCTCGCTCACGCGGATGCGGTAGACGATGGGATCCTTGGGCGAGGCGGTGGCGGCGCTGGCGGCCACGAGCCGCTGCCCGTAGGTGAGCAGGTGCTCGTCCTGGATCGTCAGGTCGGAGAAGCGCCGCGTCAGCACCTCGACGGCGTGGGCGGCGTCGTTGCCGCGCAGCTCCTCGAAGCGGCCCCAGCAGACCACGCTCTTCCAGTTGGTGAGCGAGGCATAGTGATCCACCTCGAAGCACACTTCCGGATTCTTGCGCATCATGGCGATCTTCATCCCGTCGGCGGAGTACGCGTAGATCGCCTCGCCGTCGTAGGCGTAGCCGACGGGCACGATGTAGGTCTTTCCGTCGGCGTGGCAGCCCAGCCGCCCCACCGCGTTATGCTTGAGGATGCTTTCGATCTGCTCCCGGTCCAGGTCTCCAAACATGGGAACGCTCCGTAAGACGCGCTGCGGTGGCGCGACCGGCGCTGGGCCCGCGCCGGGTCGGGATGGCCTGCTTGGTGCTCCAGTATCCCTTACCACGCCCGCGCCCGTCTTGCCTCGCGTCAGGCCCCGGGGCCCCCGGGGAGGCGGCGGTTCCGCGCCGCGAGAGACGGTGGTTCCGCGCCGCGAGAACGAGGGACGGGCTTCGTGGTAGGCTAAAGGCTGCATTCTGCGCGGCCCGCCTGCACGGCGCGGCCGCCACGGCAAACCGGTTCTGCGGAGGGTGGCCATGGCGGGTCTGTTGAAGTGGGCGCTGCTGGCGGTGGTGGGGCTCGTGGGGGGCACATGGGTCGCGGCCTGGGTGATGCTGCCGCCGCCCCACACCGAGCCGCGCTACGCCGGTGTCGTGCTCTCTGCCGCTTCCGATCGCCTGTTGCGGGCCAGCTGCTTCGACTGCCACAGCAACGAGACGCACCTGCAGTGGTTCGACTACCTGCCGGGGGCCCTCCAGGTGGTGACGTGGGACCTGATCGTCGGCCGCAAGGAGCTGAACTTCTCCCAGTGGGATAGCCTGATCGACACCCGCCGCGCCCGCAAGCTCAAGTCAATGGGCAAGCAGATCGAATCGGGCGGAATGCCGCCCTGGTACTACACTCCGCTCCATTCCGAGGCACAGCTTTCGCCCCAGGGGAAAAAGCAGCTGCTGGACGACTTGGCCAAGGCGGGCGCCGCAAGCCCGGCGGTCGGCAAGGACGAGCGCCGCGAGCCGGAGGGCAAGCGGGGGGAACGCGAGGAGCGCAAGAAGCATTAGGCGCGCCCATCCCGCGCGGCGCGTTGAGGCGCAGGGCACACCTCGCCGCCAACCCCGCAGCGGATGCGGTCCGCAGGGGCTATCCACCAGCGTGCTGTCCGCTTTCCCCGCCCCCACGCGCCCCAGCGTCGCCGTTTCGGCCTTCGTCCGGCCCAATGGCGGACGCTTCCCGGCTGGCGGTGGGTTAGTTTTCGCGCTTTTTTCTAAGCGGCTGAATCGGCGGGCGGTTTGCCGTCGGGATCGTCAGCCCCGCGGCCCCTATCCGCCCTGCGGGCACCTTCCCCCAGGTTGCCTGGGCCACTGCGGGGGAAGGACGGGATGGGGGCCGCTTCCGGCGCGTC
>JBGOTW010000347.1:0-3864 GCA_041476685.1 bacterium
CCGGCTGACACCGCGCCAGGCAACACCGCGCAGGCTGACACCGCGCAGGCTGACACCGCCCCGGCTGATACTGCGCCAGGCAACTCCGCGCCCGCAGGCGGCAAGCCCAGCGGCGACGGGCGCAAGCCCAACTGAGGGCCTTCATGCCCGGCCCTGACCACCGCGCTGCGCCACCTGACACCGTGCCCGCCCTGGCCGGCCGCGCCATCCGTGCCGCGGCGGCGCGGCTGCTCCCGCTCCTGCTCGCCGCCGCGCTCGGGACGCTGGCGGGCTGCGGGGCGGCGCGCACCAAGGCGGACTGCGACGAACTCCTCGCCGAGCACAAGTTCCAGGCGGTGCTCAACGACTGCCCCAACCCGTATCACCGGGCCTCGGCGTACCTGGGCCTGGCGGGCTTCGACCTGGACAAGCTGCTCAATTCGACCGCGGCGCCGGGGGACGTGCGCTCGCTGCTGGGGCTGACGCCCGCTGACATCACCGCACGCCGCCAGTACCTGGAAAAGGCCGTCACCACCGTCCGCCCGCCCGACGGCAACACGCAGGCCTTTGCGCTGCTGCTGGCCGCGCTGCTGGGACTGGACACCGCCGCGGAGGAGCATCTCGACGCCAATCTCGACGGCACCATTTCCCAGGCGGAAATAGATGCGGCATTCACGGCCACCTATCAGGTGCCCCGGCTCCTGCCCCTCGCGCCGGCGACCATCAGCCTTTCTCCCACGGTTCCGCCCACCGTTGTCGTGACTCCCGTGCTGCAAGTCGTGGCGGTCGTGGCAGGGAGACCCTACATCCTGGTGTGCGACGCGGCGGACACGCCCAATGTGTGCGGCGCCGCACCGGCGAAGACCCAGGTGTACGATGATCCGGACGGGTCGGGGCGCCTGACGCCGGGCATCACGGCCGGCGGACCCTCCGGCAACGCATCCACCGTCCTGGCCGCCATCGCGTCCGCGACCTCCGTGGGCCTGATCGTCCAGCTCTCCGATCTCAGTCCGCCGGCGACCTTCTCGGCCGATGCGACGCTGTTCCTGCCCGGCTACCTGGGGGCGGGCCAGCCGCAGGGGCCATTCAAGATCGGGCTGGGCGGCTACCTGAGCGCCATGAGCACGGCGAGCGGCGTGCTGGCCACGGGGGGCGGGCAACCGGGCGGCTCGACGGTCACGAGCTACATCAATGCGCTCGTCGCCAAGTTCGACAACGGCGGCGCCTGCAAGTATCGCCCGCCCCTGGACGCGTACGATACCGCCACGCTGGTCGGGTACCTGAACGCGTTCGCCCCGATCTACGCGGCCGCGGCCGGGACGTTCGCCCATCCCGTCCCGGCGGGCGCCTCGTCCACCTACTTCAGCACCCGGAACCTGGTGCCGGTCTCGATCGGCCCGGCCGTCAACGCCGTCAACGCGACGCTCCCGAAGAGCCTGCCCGTGTCCATCCAGCTTCCGGATCCCAACAAGGGCATTACCTACGCGTTCGCGGGCGGGACGATCCCCTCCTACAAGTTCCTCTATCCGACGGCACCCGACCTGTTCCCGTTCGACGCCAGCCACGCCACCCCCCGCGTGGACCAGGCGTTTGCCGCATTCGTCAGCCAGTTCGAGGCCATTCCGATCTTCGCGCCCAGCGTTGCGGCGGACGGGGACCTCACCTTCATGGAAATCCTCTGCGCAGGCTCCTAGCGCGGGCAGGACTCTGTTCGGTAATTGGACTGGACCTCGATAAATCAAGGGCGTAGCACGGAACAGAACCAGACTCGACAAGGTCGATTGGGGAGAACCGTGCCCATCGCGTCGCCCGAATAGAACACCATGGCTCCGGGAGCGTCAGCACCGGATTTGACTGCCCCCAACGCGCGGCCTATGGTGCGGGCGAAATCCCCCATTCCACGGCGGCGCCGCATCTGCGGCACGAAGCAGTGTCCGGAGCAACACCGGATCCAGGAGCGGCGCCACGGTCTGAGCGCGCAGCCCCTATGCTGGATTGCCGGAGGGTGGGATTGGGGGCAATTTCGAAAACACATCGGGGGGAATCATGAGCGCCAATAAGCGAGGACAGGCCGCAGTGCCGGGGACGCGTGGCATCACGCGCCGTAAGTTGATGCAGGTCGCTGGAGGTGCTGCGGCGGCGGCATCCGGCGCGGGGCTGGGTCTGTTCGGCGGTCGGTCGCCGGCGCGGGCGCAGCAGCGCACCGTGCATGTTGTGCAGTGGAGTCATTTCATTCCCGCGGTGGACCAAGAGTTACGGCGCATCGTCGGCGAGTTCGAGAAGGCGTCGGGTATCAAGGTCACGAATGAATTCATCAACCTGAACGACATCACCCCACGCGCCGCCGCGGCGATCGAGTCGAAGAAGGGCGCGGACATCTTCCAGCTCCAGTGGAATCAGGCGCACTTGTTTGCCGGCGGGCTGGACAACCAAAACGATCTGTTCCAGGAGCTGGGGGGAAACAAGGTCTACCCCTTCATTCGCGCCGCGCTCAATGTGAACGGTACGTACCGCGGGGTGCCGTTCTTTGCGGTGGCCTGGGGGCCGACCTACCGCAAGGACTATTTCAAGCAGGCCGGAGTGGAGCGGATTCCGCAGACCTGGGACGAGATGCTTCAGGCAGGCAAGAAGCTCAAGCAGATGGGCAAGCCCGTCGGCCAGACGCTCGGACACACGATTGGAGACGCCCCGTTCTTCACTTACCCGCTCACTTGGAGCTTCGGCGGAATGGAGACGGACGATAAGCAGCGGGTCATCATCAACAGCGCGGAGACCCGGCGCGCCGTGGAGTTCATGCGCGAGTTTTGGTTCGCGGCGTGCGACGAGGGGGGCATGGCCTGGGACGATGCGAGCAACAACCGCGCATTCCTGGCCGAGCAGATTTCCATGACGGGAAACGCCAGCAGCATCTGGTACAAGGCGAAGTTCGACCCGTCCAGCGTGTCCCCCGGATTGGCGGATCAAATCGGGCATTTCCTCATGCCCGCGGGACCGGCGGGGCGATTCATGATGCCGCAGCCCTACAGCCACTGCATCACGGATTATTCGCCCAACAAGCGTGAAGCCCGCGAGTACCTGCGCTTCATCATGAAGCGAGAGAATTACGAGAAGTGGTTCGAGCACAATCTCGGCTTCTGCCTCGGGCCCACGCCGGAATGGGAGAAGCACCCGATGTGGGACCGCGAACCCGCGGTCGCGCCCTTCCGCGAAATGGCGAAGTACGGGCGTTCGATGGGGTTTGCCGGACCGCACGACCGCAAGTCGTCGGAGGTCCAGGCGAAGTACATCATCACAGACATGTACGCCAGGGGCGTGAAAGGCGAATCCCCGGCGGAAGCGGTTGCATGGACAGAGAAGGAGCTGAAGTTGGTCTACGGGGGGTAGCGTAGAGCCTCGGGCCAGGCCGAGAAGCGCCGGCACCTGGCGCAGATCCGTATCCAGCGACCCGTCCGCGGCAATACGGCCGGACGGCCCGAGACGCCCTCGCACCTCGGTAATCCCCGGTCCTTTCCGGCCTGCCCTCCCGGCCGCACGGCAGACTCCGGGCACGCCTGTGCCAAGCCGCGCCTTCGTTGCGACATGACCTTGCCGCAACATGCCCTTGCCGCAATACGGTGCGCCGGCGGCGCTACATGTCGTGGACGACGAGATCCTGCGGCAGCAGCGGCGAGGGGGGGCGGCAGGCCACGAGCCAGAGCTGATGCGCGGCCCGGGTCGCCCCGATATGGAGCAGATAGCGGGATTGCGTGTCTTCCGGATAGGTGGCCTGGTCCACGTCCAGCAGCACGACGTAGTCGTATTCGAGGCCCTTGACCTGGGTGATGTCGGTCACCTCGATGCCGGGCTGAAACGAGAAATTCTGCTCCGCCACGCGGGAGAGGCGCG
>JBGOTW010000348.1:0-3857 GCA_041476685.1 bacterium
CCTGCGCGGCGCGGGACACGTCCAGCAGCAGCTTCTGCTCCGCTGGCTTGAGGCCGTTCCACACCGCCAGGTTGATCACGTTCACCGTGGGCCCGTAGTTGTGGTAGGTCATCGAGCAGTACTTCGACACCTCGTACACCTTGAGCGAGTACAGGTTCACGATGGGCAGGTCGGCCCCGTCGATCACCTTCTGCTGGGCGGCGGGAATGACCTCGCCCCAGGGCATCGGCACGGCGTTTCCGCCCAGGCCGTTGATGGTGTCGGCGAACACCTTCGCCTGCTGCACGCGCATCTTCAGGCCCCGCAGGTCCTTCGGCTCGACGATGGGGTGCTTGCTGTTCCAGAAATGGCGGAAGCCGTAGTCGAAGAAGCACAGCACCTTCAGGCCGTATTTCGACTGGAACGTCTGGTCGAGCCGGTCGCCGACGGTGCCGTTGAACATCCGGTACGCCTGGTCGTAGGTGCTGACGAGATAGGGCACGAGGAAGACGGCCATCTCGGGAAACACCGTCGCGGCCGCGCCCGCGGGATCGCCCATCGCGACGTTGCCCGACTTCACCGCGTTCATGATCTCGAGTTCCTTCGTCAGCAGGGTGCCGCCGAAGAACTGCATGTCGAGCGCGCCCTTGGAGCGGGCATTGACCTCCTTGGCCATCCAGTCGAACGCGGTCGCGCCCGAATCCGGCGGCGCGTTGATGTGGGCGTACACGAGCTTCTTGGCGGAGGTCTGGGCGAACACGGGTGCCCTGCCGCTCGCGACGATCCCGGCCAGGCCCGCGCCCATGCCGGCGAGGAACAGCCGGCGGTTGATCGTGGCCTCCAGCAACGCCTTGCGAATCCCTGTGCTCATGGGCAAACCCCCCCGGTCTCAAGTGGTGTGGACTGCGGTGTGCCCAACACCCAATCAGGTCGGCCCCGAAAACGCAACCGGCCGGGCGCCCGGGCGGCGACGCCCATGCCTGGCCCCCTGGCGGGGCGGATGCCCGCGCGCCGAGAGACCCGCGGACGGAGTCCGCTTCTGGCTGGGCTCTACATGCTGACGCGACCGGACTCGTGCCGCCGGCAGCGGAATCCCGAGCGGAGAACCGGGCGGGACGGCGAGCGGAGAGCCGAGCGGAACGGCGAACGGGAAGCCTGCCGCTCAGTCCAACCGCTCAGTCCATCCGGGCGCGCAGGTACTGGTTCGGCCACGGCACATCGAAGCCGAGCTGCTTGGCAGCGCGGAGCGGCCAGTGCGGATCGGCCATCAGCATGCGCCCAAGGATCACCACATCGGCCTGACCCTTGGCAAGAATGGCCTCGGCGGCCGCGGCTTCCCGGATCAGTCCGACCGCTCCCGTCGCCAGCCCGGTCTCGCGCCGGATCGCCTCGGCGAACGGGACCTGGTAGCCGGGCGCGAGGGGGACGCTCTGGCGCGGATCGCTGCCGCCGCTGGAGCAGTCGATCAGGTCCACGTCGCCCCGCTTGCGCAGCAGGTGCGCCAGGGCGAGCGATTGCGGCAGGTCCCAGCCGCCCGGCACCCAGTCCGTCGCCGAGATGCGCACGAACAGGGGCAGTGTCTCCGGCCAGGCCGAGCGCACCGCGTCGAGCACCTCCAGCAGCAGGCGCGCCCGGTTCTCCAGCGCGCCGCCGTAGCGGTCCTGGCGCCGACCCGCTAGGCTGGATTTGCTGGCGGGGAATTCCACGACAGGGCGATGGCGACTTGGAGCACGTGCGGCATTGAGGGCCAGC
This sequence comes from bacterium, assembly GCA_041476685.1. Taxonomy (GTDB): domain Bacteria; phylum SAR324; class SAR324; order SAR324; family JACQKK01; genus JBGPEV01. The sequence goes on from JBGOTW010000348.1 coordinate 1,732, forward strand.
GCGGGTGACGCGGCGACCGGCGAATTCCGATTGCGCGGCATGTTGGATGCGAGAGGCCTTTTGTCATGGCCAACGCCCGCGGTCCTAAGTCGCGGCGATGGGTGGGACGCAGGCCAATTCTCGTACATGGGAGAAGCGAGGGACGAGCAAGTGTCTCCGTCTACGCTTCATAAGCGCTCATTGGACCCATCGGCAGCGGGGACGTTCTCCGCTGGGTGCGAACCGGCATTCTCCGAGTAACGGCGATGATGAGGCGATTCGGCAAGGCGGTGCTGGTGGCGTGGGCATTGACTCTGGGGACCGGGGCGCATGCGCAAGGCACGGCCGGTGAGGTGCGCCTCAATGGAGAAGATCTCAGCAAGCTCGCGGACCCCTCTCTGCTCATCAGCGGGGAACTGGTCGGAACGGATGAATGGATTAGAGTGCTTTTCCTTCGTGGCGGTGGGGGATATGCCATTTACACCTTCACGAGCGGGGAAGGAGGGAATTACAAGGGGACATGGCGCATTGACGGCGACGCCATATGCTGGACCCATCCCCTCCTGGGGGAGCGCTGCAGACACTACTACCGGCTCACCGACGGCACCTACGAGGGCCGATCAGTAACCGAGGGGCGAACTCAACTGAAGTTCCGGATCATCAATCGGCAGCAGTGAGCCGGAGCGGGGCCAAGCGCGTGGGGCGTCCGGCCCGGCGCCGGTCCACCAGCGGGAGTGCGCCATGAGCCAGCCAGTGCTGAGCAAGGCGGGATTGGACCTAGCCCAGGAGACGGCCAGGCGCCGCGAGGGCCTGATCGCCCTGCGGCGGGACTTCCACCGCCATCCCGAGCTGGGCTTCCAGGAGCGGCGCACGGCCACGGTGATCGCCGAGCGGCTGCACGCGGCCGGCCTGGAGGTGCGCACGCTGGCGGGCACGGGCGTCGTGGGCGTGCTGCGCGGCGAGCGGCCGGGCCGGGTCACGGCGTGGCGGGCGGACATTGACGCCCTGCCGCTGACCGAGACGCTCGCGCTGCCCTTCGTCAGCGAGACGCCCGGGGTGATGCATGCCTGCGGGCACGACGGGCACACGGCGATCGCCCTCACGCTCGCCGAGATCCTGGCGGCGCACCGCCGGGAGTTGCCGGGGACGGTGGTGTTCGTGTTCCAGCCGGCGGAGGAGGTGCTGGGCGGCGCGAAGCGGATGCTGGAGGGGGGAGCGCTGGACGACCCGCGCGCCGAGTCCGTCTTCGGGCTGCACCTGACGACCCTGTTCCCCGCCGGGCACGTGGCGGTGAAGGCGGGGCCGGTGATGGCCTCGGCGGACTTCTTCGACGTCGCGATCCGCGGCAAGGGCGGCCATGGCGCCTATCCGCACCTGTCCGTGGACCCGCTCACGGTGGCCGCGCACATCCTGATCGGGCTGCAAGACCTGGTCTCGCGCGAGGTGGCCGCGCAGGAGACGGCCGTGATGACGATCGGGCAGATCGAGGGCGGCACCAAGCACAACATCATTCCCGAGACGGCGTGGCTGCGCGGCTCGCTGCGCACCTACAGCGCGCCCGTGCGCGACCAGCTCGTGGAGCGGCTCGGCGCGTTCGCCTCCCGCATCGCCCAGGCCTACCGCGCCCAGGCGCACGTCGAGCTGCAAGGGGAGCACTGTCCCGCGGTGGTCAATCCCGCCCCGTGGGCGGGCCAGGTGCATGCGCTGGCGGTCGCGGAGATCGGCGCGGCGTGCGTGGAGGAGCAGCGGCCGGTGATGGCGAGCGACGACATGAGCCTGTTCCTGCAGGCGCGGCCGGGCTGCTACTTCCGCGTGGGCATTGCGCCCGCGGGCAAGGAGGCGATGCCGCACCACAATCCCGGCTTCGAGATGAACGAGGCGGGGCTGGAGGTCGGCGTGCGGATGGGGCTGCGCGTCCTGCTGTACGCGCTGCAGAACGAGGTGACGTAGCGCGGCGCGCGGGCACACCTCGCCCCGCCGCCTCCCGCACTGGGGCCGGGAGAGGCTAAGACCGTGCTGCCATCAGCGCCGCGGATCGCCCCCACGCGCCCCAGCGTCGCCGTTTCGGCCTGCTCGCGGCCGACAGCGTGGCGAGCACGGGCTGGCGGTGGGTTCGTTTTCGCGCTTTTTTCTAAGCGGCTGAATCG
>JBGOTW010000349.1:0-3855 GCA_041476685.1 bacterium
CTGCTGGGCTCCGAGCTGGAGGGGCCGCGTGGGCGCATCTACCTGATCAAGTCCGTGCTGGAGGAGCGCATCGCCTGGAGCCCGCAGGTGGTGGGCCACCTGGACCGCTGCCTGTCCTGCTTCTCCTGCGAGACGACCTGCCCCAGCGGCGTGCGCTACTCGCACCTGATTGACCCGGCCCGCGCCCTGATCGAGCAGGAGTACCGCCGGCCCCTGGCGGAGCGATTGCAGCGGCGCATGCTGGCCTGGCTGCTGCCCTATCCGGGGCGCTTCCGGCTGGCCATGCGCGTGGCGGGCTGGCTCAAGCCCCTTGCCGCGCTGCTGCCGGGTCCGCTCTTGCCGGGGCAACTGCGTGAGAACCTGCGCCTGGCCCCCGGCCGCCTGCCGCCGCGCGCCCGCCTCGCCGTGCCCGGCGTGATTCCCGCCCAAACCGCGCCCGGAGCGGGGCCCGGAGCCGCGCCCGGAGCCGCGCCGGGTGTCTCCCCCCGAGCCCGCGTGACGCTGCTGACAGGATGCGCGCAGCAGGTGCTCGGCGGCGCCATCAACGACGCCACCGTGCGCGTGCTGACGCGGCTGGGCTGCGAGGTGGCGATCTCTCCGGAGGCCGGGTGCTGCGGCGCGCTCGTGTACCACATGGGGGACCGCAAGCAGGGCCTGCCCCTCATCCGCCGGGCCGTGGACGTGTGGCACCGCCAGATCGAGGCGGGGCTGGACTGGATTGTCATCAACACTTCCGGCTGCGGCACGGTCGTGAAGGACTACGGCCACATCCTCGCCGACGAGCCGGCGTACCGGGAGCGGGCGGCGGCGGTGTCCGGGCGCGCCAAGGACTTCTCCGAGATCGTGCACACGCTGGGCCTGCCGGCCGGACTGGCGGAGCGGGAGGCGGGAGCGGGCCCCCGGCTCAAGGTCGCCTATCACGACGCCTGCTCCCTCCAGCACGCCCAGCGCGTGCGCACGCCCCCGCGGGCGCTGCTCCGGGCCGCCGGCTACGAGGTGGTGGAGCTGCCCGACGGACACCTGTGTTGCGGCAGCGCGGGCACGTACAATCTGCTGCAAACGGACCTCGCGCGGACGCTGGGCCAGGCGAAGGCCGCCGCCATTGCCCAGGCCGCGCCGGAGGCGGTCGCCGCAGGCAACATCGGCTGCCTGGAGCAGATGGCCCACTATTCGGCGCTGCCCATGGTGCACACGGCCGAGCTGCTGGACTGGGCGCTCGGCGGCCCGCGCCCTGCCGCACTCGCCGCGCGCCATGGATAGCGGCCCGTCTCTGCAAAATGGATGGTTTCAACCGAAAGGCGCGGGGCGCTGCCCCGCACTCCGCCAGGGGCCGAAGGCCCCTGTACCCCGAATCGCGCGAAAGCCGCGCCAGCGCGGCTTTCGCGCTAACATAGGGTGCAGGGAGCAACCGCTCCCTGCTGGAGAGCGCGAGAGGCGAAGCCTCTCGCACCCACTACCGATGGCGGAGACCCGAGCGATGGCGGTTGTGTTGGAGCCGGCCGTGATTTCATTCCTGACGGCGGCGCGCGTGGCGCATCTCGCCACGGTGGATCGCACGGGTGCGCCGTTGGTGCTGCCGGTCTGCTTCGTGGTGCTGGCGGATGCGGGGCAGGGCGCCCGGCTGGTCGTGTCCCTTGACGAAAAGCCCAAGCGCAAGCCGCCCCACGCGCTGGAGCGGGTACGCAATCTGGCGGATCATCCGCAGGTGGCGGTGGTGGCGGACCGCTGGAGCGAGGACTGGGCGCGCCTGGCGTGGGTGCACCTGAGCGGCACGGCCCGCGTCCTCGAGCCCGCGTTGCCGGGCGCACCGGTGCAGCCCGGTTCGTCCGAAGACCTGGCCCCCGACGCCGCCCTGCACCGGCGCGCGATCGCGCTGCTGCGGGAGAAGTACGCGCCCTACCGCGCCATGGACCTGGACGCGCGGCCCGCCATCGTGATGCAGATCGAGCGCGTGAGAACCTGGGGTGCCCTCGTCTGACGCCTGCCCCGCGCGTCCTTCCGCCTGCCGGGCCGCCAGGGCCGGCTCAAGTTCCCGACCCATCAGCCGCTAACGCCAATACGAGCAGGAGCCGGGAATTCTGCCGCCCGCGGTGCGCGGACCACTGTCCGCCGCGGTCCGGCAGTCCGGCTCCCGAACCATATCGTGCGGCGCGCCGGACTCCGAGAGGTGACTATGAAACGATGGCAGACGCGTTCACTCAAGCTGACCGTGCTGGCGGCGCTGGGGTGCCTGACGCCGGCGTTGGCCCACGCCGACATCAAGCTGGGCCTGGATGCGGTGCAAATGGCCGGCGCCAAGTACACCCACGACGCCGCGGGGATCAAGGACGAGGACCGCAGCTTCATGGTGGGCTCCCAGGTGAGCCTGGAGCTCCTGCCCACGGAGCAGTTCGGGCTGGAGGTCAGCTACTCCCTGTCTCCCCTGGAGCGCAGCTATCAATTGGGGATCGCCGGGGCCACGTCCAATAATGTGACCGAGCAGGCGTCCTACACGACGATCGGCGCCAACATGTACCTGTTCTACAAGAAGCGCGACGGGTTCCATCCGGTCATCGGCGTCGCCACCGGCACGCTCACCGTGGCGCAGAAGTTCGAGGGCGGCACGCTCGGCAACATCTCCACCACCAACACGGTCAATATCAACATCATCAAGCTGGGCCTGGAATGGGTGATCAACAGCGCCGGCTTCCGGCTCCAGTACCAGCAGTGGGCCGGGGAAACGAACAACACCACGAAGATCGCCGGGGTTCGCCAGACCAACAGCTACGACGGCTCCGCCATATCGCTGGGCGTGTTCTCCTACTTCCTCTAGACTTCCCTTAAGACTTCCCGCCGCGCCTGCCCGCCGCCGCGCCGGGCACCATTGCCGTGCCGGGCAGTCGGCTGCCGGGACCCTGCATCCGGACCCTCCACGCGCGGCGCGGACACGCGGGCGCCACCTCCGCCAGCTGCGCTGCGCCTCCGCCGACGGGGCCGCGCAAGCGCCCGTGCGACCGGCGCCGCCCGCTGCTTCCCGCAAGACCCGCTTCGCTCGGGAGGACCCGCTTCCCGTTCGCAATCTATGCTATGGCAGTCGGCTATTGCAGTCGCTGGCGGTCAGGCGCGACCTTCCGGGCGGAACCATGGTCGAATTGACGGTGGAGACGGTGCCCGCGTGGCTGGCGCGGCAGGGTCTTGCCGCGGAACCGGCGGCCGTGCGCGCGCGCGAGCTGCCCTTGGGGGTGAGCAACCGCACCTTCTGGGTGGAGCGCCCCGACGGGCCGCTCGTGGTCAAGCAGGCGCGGGCGCGGCTCGCGGTGCCGATGGAATGGCTGGCCGACGTGCGCCGCATCATCCGCGAGGCGGAGGCGATGGACTGGCTGCACGCGCGGCTGGGCCCGCCCGCCATCCCGCGCCTGCTCGCGCTGGACCGGACGGACATGGCGCTGGCAATGGAAGCGATTCTCCCGCCCGCGGAGAACTACAAGACGCTGCTGCTGGCCGGGCAGGTGGACGCGGCGCTGGCCGGGCAGTGGGGCGGCCTGCTGGCGCGCCTGCACACCCTCACGCAGGACGCGGCGACGCGCGAGCGCTTCGGCGACGCCACGTTCTTCGAGCAGCTGCGCATGAGCCCTTACTACGACACGGTGGCGGAGCGGCATCCGCCCCTGGCGGCGCGGCTGGGCGAGCTGCGGGCCGAGTGCCTGCGCCGCACCTGGTGCTTGGTGCACGGGGACTACAGCGCGAAGAACATGCTCGTGCGGAAGACGCCGCCAGGGAGCGGGCCCGTGCGGAAAGGGCCGTCACCGGACGGGCCGGGAAACGGCGGACCGGAAAGCGCAGGCGTGCTGATCCTGCTCGACTACGAGGTGGCCC
>JBGOTW010000350.1:0-3835 GCA_041476685.1 bacterium
CGTGGAGAGATTGGGCAGTCACATTCTCGAAGCACCCTTTTGGGCAGGGGCATCCACCCCGCGCTCGGATAGAAGATTGGGAGCCGCCGGTACCCTTGACTCGGATCGGGCCATCATAGAAGGGGTGCCCGCGCAGCGGGCGGGGTGAGGACCCGGGGCGGCGGGCACGCCTGGCCGGCAAGGGGTCTAGACGGACTTTGCCCGCAGCGCCGGATGAGCGGAGACGGCCTGTCCCGGCACTAGCTGCGCCGCAGGCTGCCTACGATGCCCCTGGGAAAGACGTAGACGAATGCAATGAAGAAGACCCCCATCCAGAGCAGCCAGCGGTCCGGGTGGAGCAAGGCCGAGAGCAGCGGCCAGGCCTGGGTCGAGTCCGATGCGATCCGCATCAAGTCCTGGAGGTACGCCTGGCCCAGCACCAGCACCGCCGCGCCCAGGATTGCCCCGTACAGGGAGCCGATGCCCCCGATCACGAGCATGAGCAGGATATCGAGCATGATCGAAAAGGAGAGAACCGTATTGGGTCCGGTGTAGCGAAGCCAGAGGGCGTCCATGACCCCCGCGGCGGCGGCCAGGCCAGCCGCGATGCAGCACACGAGCGTCCGATACACGATGACCGGAAAGCCCAACGCCTCCGCGCGGAAGTCATTTTCGCGAATCGCACGCAGGACGCGCCCAAACGGCGAATTGATCAGCCGAAGCATGCCCAGGAAGAGCAGTCCGGCAGCCAAGAAAACGGCATAATAGACGAGTACCGTGCCGGTGATGCGCAAGCCGAATAGCTCGCCCAGCCGGAATGCCGGGCCGAAAGGGTCGGGCACCTGGAAAGTCATGCCGTCCTCGCCGCCCGTGAACTCGCTGAGTTGGGAGGCGAGCACGAGGAAGAGGCTGGCGACCGCGAGCGTCACCATGCTGAAGAAGATGTTCCGCACCCGCAGCGTGAGCAAGCCGATCGCCAGCGCCAGCGCGACGGCCGCGGCGATCCCGAGGCTGCCGCCGAGGATCAGGGCGGGCCAGGTCGCTCCGAGGCTCTTCAGCGCAATTGCCGCCCCATAGGCGCCGAAGCCGAAGAAGATGGTGTGTGCAAAGGACACAAGACCGGTGTAGCCCAGCAGCAGGTCGTAGCTCCCGACGAGCACGATGAAGATGCAGACGCGCGCGGCAGCGGCCAACCCGCGACTCCCGGGGACATAGAAGGGCGCGAGGGCGAGCGCCAGCACCGCCGCCGTCAGCACCCAAGCCAGCGCGCGGCTCCCCACCCGCTCCCCCGACAGAAGCCAGTTCACCGCCCGACCCACGCCCATCTCCGCTCCTCCCACTGTGCTGGTATTCGGGGCCGGCGCCTTCGGATGCCGGCCGTCAGGCGACAGTGCTCATTCAGTTGCGTGACGCGGGCAGCAGTCCGGTTGGCCGCCACAGCAGAATCGCCAGCATCAGCAGAATATTCGATCCGAGCGCCAGCTTGGGAGCCAAGTACCCCACGTAGTTGGCCATCTGCCCGACCAGCAGGGCCGCGTGAAACGCCCCGGAGGTCGAGCCCGGCCCGCCGATGATGATCACGATAAATGCGAGGATCAGCACCTCGCTGCCGAGCGCCGCGGTGATCAGCTCGTGGTACATGCCCCACATGGCCCCGCCGAATCCCGCCAGGGCCGAGCCGGCGATGAACACCGCCACGAACACCGCTCGGATGCGGTAGCCGAGCGCTTCGACCATCTCCCGGTTCTGCACGCCCGCCCGGATCAGCAGCCCGATCCGCGTCCGCCCCATGACGAGGATCATCCCGCCGTAGATCAGCAGGCCCGTCGCCAGCGCCACCAGCCGGTAGCGCTCGATCGCCACGTTTCCCACCAGGAACGATCCCTTCAGCAGGGCGGGCCGCGGCACGGGCACCGGCACGCCGCCCCACAACACCGGCACGACTTGCTCCGCGACGATCAGAACGCCCACCGTGACCAGGATCTGCTTCAAGTGGGCGCCATACACCGGGCGAATGATGATCCGCTCGGTTGCCCATCCGAGCACGCCGGCGACGGCGGCCCCGGCCAATCCGCACGCGGCCAGCGCGATCAGGTTCTGCGCCAGGTCTTCGGCCCGCGTCCACGGGCCCAGGGCTGCCAATACCGAAGCCGCCACGTAGGCGCCGAAGGTGATGAACGCTCCGTGGGCGAAATTGAGGACGTCCATCAGGCCGAACACGAGTCCTAGTCCGGCCGCCATCATGAAGATGATCCCGCCCATCGCCAGGCCCGCGATGGTGAGACTGACCCAGGTGGAAAACGGAATCGCCGCCAGCGCCAGCAGCGCCAGTCCCGGGACGAGCAGGTATGGGACGAAGCGCTCGAGCCGGGCGCTCCACGCGGCGGACCCCGCGACCATGCCCGGAGTAGACGGGCTCATGCCTGCGCCAGTCATGAGCGGGGCTCCATGCTGAATCCCAAGAGGCGGGTCTGCGTGGCGGAGTCCGCGGCGAGTTCAGCCATGGACGCGCTGTGCACGACCTTGCCGTCCACCATGACGGCGACCCGGTCGCCGATGGCCTGCGCCAGGGCGAAATTCTGCTCCACCATCAGGATGGTCGTGCGGGCGGCCTTGAGCTCGTTGCATGCCTGGATCAACTGCTGCACCACGGAAGGTGCCAGGCCCTTGCTGGGCTCGTCGATCAGCAGCAGGCGACGCGGCTCGATGATGGCGCGCGCAATGGCGAGCATCTGCTTCTGCCCACCCGAAAGCACGCCTGCGGGCGTGTTCCAGAACCGCTCCAGCGGCGGAAACAGGCCCAGTACCCAGCGCAAACGCTCGGCTTTAGGGGGGCCGGAACGGGCCGCCAGGATCAGGTTCTCCTGCACCGACAGGGTACCGAAAATTCCCATGTCTTCGGGAACATAGGCGCATCCGAGCCGGGCGATGTCCGGCGTCGCCAGCCGTGACAGATCCGCGCCGGCAAACAGCACGCGCCCCGCGGACGCCCGCCAGAGTCCGAGCACTGTGCGCAAGGTGGTCGTCTTACCCGCGCCATTTCGCCCCAGCAGCATCGTCACTTCGCCTTCCCGGACGTCCAGGTCCACTCCGTGCAGGATGTGGTAGCGGCCGATATGGGTGTGAACCCCCTCCATCCGCAAGAGCGGAGCGGCACCCTCACCACGTCCTGCGGGCTTCATCTCGCTCATGTCGCTCTCCGGGGCGAGTCGCCTGGGACGGCAGGGCTCTGGCCCAGGTAGGCCTCTTGCACCAGCGGGGACGCGATCACTGCGGCGGGATCCCCGTCCGCGAGCAGGCTGCCGTTGTGCAGAACGATCACCCGGTCGGCGAGGCGGCGCACGACGTCCATCTTGTGCTCGACCAGCAGGATGCATTTGTCTCCCTGCGCCTTGATCCGCTCGATCAGGCCGAGCACGACGGGCACTTCGTCCAGGCTCATGCCGGCAGTGGGTTCGTCGAACAGGAAGACCTCGGGCTCGAGGGCCAGCAGCAATGCCACTTCGAGCTTGCGCTGGTCGCCGTGGGGCAGTGCCGCCGCAGGGTCTTCCGCCCGGCCTTCGAGCTGCACTTCCGCCAGCCAGTGTCGCGCCCGCTCCATCACCGCGGCATCGTCCGCCGCCAGCCGCGTGACATTGAGCCCGCCCCCCAGGCGCGCCTGGACGGCGAGGCGCACGTTCTCCCGCACGCTCAGGTTGGGAAACAGATTAGTAAGCTGAAACGCGCGGCCCAGCCCACGCCGGGTCCGCGTCGCGGCGGAGCTACGTCCCAGGCTGTGGCCGTCGAGTACCACATCGCCCGCGGTCGCGCGGAGCTGGCCGGAAATCAGATTGAGGTAGGTCGTCTTGCCCGCGCC
>JBGOTW010000351.1:0-3831 GCA_041476685.1 bacterium
CCCGCGCGATTCCCGGCCGCTGCTCTGCCAGTTCGTCGCGGCGGCACAGCCGGTGTTGCACCAACAGATCGGACCGGGTCATGCGCCCCGTTACCGGCCCTGACGAACTGCGGCGAATCGTGCGTGCGGGCGGTCCCGCCATGCCACAGCAGCGGTGCACCGGGCGGCGGGCAGGAGAGAGGGAGGCAATGTGCATAGCGAGCGAGACCATGGGGTGGTGCCCGCGGCGGTGCCACGCGGCGGCTGCCGGTTACGTACCAAACGCGGGAGGTCAGCCATGAATGCAATCGGCGTCCGGAGGGTGTTGATCCTTTCTGCAACCTTGGCGGCCTGTCTGGTCCTGGGCCACGGCCCGGCCCAGGCGCAAGAGCATCCCCGCGCGGGTGGTCATCTGCGTGTCGCCTGGAGCCAGTTTCCCACGTCGCTGGATGCCGTCCTGGGCCGGGCCGGAGGGGATGCCTACTACTGGCGGCAGATCTACGACCAATTGGTGGACGCGGACGAGAACTTGCAGCCCGCCGCGGGTTCCTCCCTGGCGGAATCGTGGGAGGTCCCTACGCCCAAGACCATCGTCTTCAAGCTACGCAAGGGCGTCACGTTTCATGACGGCACGCCGTTCAACGCGGAGGCCGTGAAATTCAATATCGAGCGGGTACTGGATCCGGAAACCAAAGCCACGCCCAAGGCGGCTTTCGAAGTCATCGAATCGGTGACTGTGGTCAACGAGTACACCATCCGCTTCAACCTGAAGCGTCCGTGGGGTGCGGGCCTGAGCATGCTGGCCGATCGCGGCGGTGCGATGAATTCCCCCACTGCCGTGAAGAAGGGGGGCAAGGAATACGGCTTCGCCCCCGTGGGCACCGGGCCGTTCAAGGTGGCCGAAGTGGTGCCGGGCAGCCACGTGCGCTTCGTGCGGTACGAGAACTACTGGCGCAAGGACAAGCAAGGCACCAAGCTGCCTTACCTGAACGAACTCACCATCAAGTTCATCCGGGACGACACCGTACTCGTCTCCGCTCTGCGCGCCGGCGAGATCGACCTGGCCTACGTCCCCTACAACGACGCCGAGGCGTTTCAGAATGACTCGCAGTTCAATGTGCGCGTATTCGAGGGCGGCAATATCGCCTTCCTGGTGACGTTCAACATGGCCAAACCGCCCATGGACAACGTCAACCTGCGCCTAGCCGTCAGCCACGCGATTGACCCCGAGGCCATCGACAAGGCCGTCTATTTCAACCGCGCGATCGTCGCCAAGGGGGGCATGTGGCCGGTGCGGTCCTGGGTCTACGATCCCAGCGTGCCGCGTCCCCATTACAGCCTCGAAAAAGCGCGCGAGTACCTGAAGAAGGGCGGCAAGCCTGACGGATTCGAGGTGGACGTCGTGACGTGGACCAATCACCAGCCGGCGGCCGAGATCGTCCGCGCGCAGTTGGGCAAGGTGGGCATCAAGGTGAACCTGCACGTGTTCGCCGTGGGCCCGGCCACGGAGAAGTTCTTTGGCGGCCGCGAGTTCCCGATTTTCCTGACGAGTTGGAGCCGCTATCCGGAGCCGGACTGGGTCGGATCGCTGAGCTACAAGAGCGACGGCTACTATAACGCCGGGAAAGTGCCCAATGCCGCCATGGACAAGCTGCTGGAGGACGGCGCCTCGGCGTATGACCTTGCCAGGCGCAAGGCGATCTACCGCAAGGTGAATGAGATCGTCCTGGGCGAGGCGTGGTACGTGCCGATGCTGTACGGCGTGAGCTTCGCCGCCGCACCCAAGAAGGTGGCCGGACTGGAAACGGTGTTCGGCTGGGACGCCAAGATGGACCTGCGCCTGCTCTGGCTCAGACAGTAGGCTCCTTCCAGCCCTGGTTTCCGTGGCTGGGGCGGAGCGGATCACGGACGGCAGGTTTCCTGCCGCCCCACGACCCCGATCGCCGCCATGCGTAGCTTCATCATCCGGCGCCTGATGCAGTTCGTTCCGGTGCTGATCCTGATCACGATGCTGGTCTTTTCGCTGCTGCTGGCGATTCCCGGCGATCCCGTGCGGGCCCTCATCGGTCCGGGCGAGGCTCTCGATCCATCGCAAATCCGGTTGCTCCGCCAGGAGTATCGCTTGGACGAGCCGGTGCTCGTGCAGTATGGGATTTGGCTCTCCAAGGTGATGCGGGGCGATCTGGGGCGCTCCAACCAAACGCAGCGCCGGGTGCTGGACGAGGTGGGCTTCCGCGCCCTGGTGACGGCCCAGTTTGGGCTGGTGGCCTGGGTGTTCTCGGTGCTGATCGCGGTTCCCGCCGGTATCCTCTCCGCCGTGTACCGGGGATCGCGGATCGACTTGCTGGCCACCGTGATCTCCGTGGGCGGCGTGGCCGTTCCGGGGTTTTGGCTGGGCATCCTGCTGATCCTGTTGTTCGGCGTCCGGCTGGGCTGGTTGCCCACGCAGGGCTTTGTGAGCCTGATGGAAAGCCCCGTACAGTGGCTGCGCCACATGGCGCTGCCCGCTTTTTCGCTCGGGGTCACCGGGTCGGCCCTGATCATGCGCCAGACGCGCTCGGCCCTGCTGGAGGTGCTGGCGCAGGACTACGTGCGCACGGCCCGCGCCAAGGGGCTCTCCGGGCGCGCGGTGGTGTGGGTGCATGCGCTGCGCAACGCGCTGTTGCCCGTGGTCACCATCATGGGATTGGAGATCGGCCGCATCTTTGCCGGGGCAGTGGTGATCGAGACCCTGTTTAGCATCCCCGGCATGGGTAGGCTGATGGTGGAATCGGTGTTCCAGCGCGACTTTCCCGTGGTGCAGGCAAGTGTGCTGCTGATGGCGGTCGCCGTCCTGTTCGCCAATTTCTTGACCGACGTCGTGTACACCCTGCTCGATCCTCGGATCAAGTACGACTGATGGAGGCGGAGTGCCCGCCGCGGTGCTCGCGCCGCCATTCACAGAATCGGGGGTTCGGCCTAGCGATGACATCGTCCCGACGAACGGCGGCCTTGCCGCCGGCAGACTCCACCGCGGCGGCCTTGCCGCCGGCGGACTCCACCGCGGCAGCGGCGCGGCCGCTGTCCGTGTTGGGCAAGCTGCTGCGCATTCCGCAGGCGGTATTCGGCATGGCCATGATCGCCGCCGTGGTGGCCTGCGCGCTGCTCGCGCCATGGATCGCCGGGCACGACCCGCAGGAGATGAATTTCGACCGGCTCTTGGCGGGCCTGTCCACGCAGAACTGGCTTGGCACCGATCAGATGGGGCGCGACACCCTGGCCCGCCTCATTTTTGGCGCACGGGTGGCCTTGAGCGTGAGCGTGGGTGCCGTGGGCCTTGGGGTGATCCTGGGCGTCCCGCTCGGCCTGCTGGGCGTGTACTCGCGGGGCTGGGTGGATGCCGTGATCATGCGAGTGATGGATGCTCTCGTGGTCTTTCCCAGCCTGCTCCTGGCCGTGGGTCTGGCGGCGGCGATGGGCAATTCCCTGTTCACGGTGATTGTCGCCATCGGTATCGCCAATGTGCCGTGGATGGCGCGCATCGTCCGCAGTCAGGCGCTCGCGGTGCGGGAGCAAGACTTTGTCACAGCCTCGGAGGCGGTTGGGCTGGGCGCGTGGAGGATCATGTTCCGCCACATCCTGCCCAACAGCCTGGCCCCGGTGATCGTGCAAAGCACGCTGGCGATGGGCTATGCGGTGCTGACCGAGGCCGCGCTCGGATTCATTGGCGTCGGCATTCAGCCTCCGACGCCCACCTGGGGTGCGATGCTCCAGCAGGCCTTTCCGCTGCTTGCGCGGCAGGCGCTGCCTTCCATCGTTCCGGGAGTCGCGATCTTCTTGCTCGTGCTGGCGTTCAACCTGCTGGGCGATGCG
>JBGOTW010000352.1:0-3796 GCA_041476685.1 bacterium
GCTGGTGTTCCGGTTGTCCCGCCAGGGGCATCGCCGGGTAGCTATGTTCGGATGGGATAACCGCTGAAAGCATCTAAGCGGGAAGCCCCCCTCAAGATCAATTTTCCCAGGGAGCAATCCCCTAAAGGTCCCAGGTAGACCACCTGGTTGATAGGCGGGAGGTGTACGCGCGGTAACGCGCTCAGCTGACCCGTACTAATGGACCGTGCGGCTTGACTTCTATTTCCAGGTTCCCCCCACGGGGAATCGAAAGCACCCGTCTTCAACCCCGTCCTTGCCCCGACTCGGCTTGTCCCCCAACGCCCCGTCGGACCCAAGACTCATTCCGGTGACTATGGCGGGAGGGTCACACCTGTTCCCATTCCGAACACAGCAGTTAAGCCTCCCTGCGCCTATGGTACTGCCGGGCTGTCCCGGTGGGAGAGTCGGTCGTTGCCGGAATGACCCTTGGGTTCGACGATAGCCCTCAGCGTAATGCGGTCACGCAGACCGCTCCCGCACCATCCGCAACAGCCTCTCCGCCCCTGCCCCTGGCTCGTGAATCGGCATAGGGTGCCCGCTCCATGAGTTCAAGGCCATCGTCCAGCGTCCGCGACCACTACGAGCAGCTGCTCGCGCCCCTCTATTCCTGGATCAGCGGCGGCGCCGAGGATCGGATCGCAGCGAGCCGCGCCTTGTTCCGCCAGCTCGGCTTCCAGCCGGGAGCGACCGGCGCGGCCCTGGACCTCGGAGCGGGGAGCGGCTTTCAGTCCATCCCGCTCGCGGAGCTGGGATTCCAGGTCACGGCCGTCGACCTGAGCGCAACGCTCCTGGCCGAGCTGACGCGCCGCGCCGGGACGCTTCCGATCCGCACGCTTGAACGCGACATGTTTCCCCTGCGCACGCTGGTTTCCGGTCCGGTGGACCTCATCGCGTGCATGGGAGATACCCTCACGCACCTGGACGACTTCGCCCGGGTGCGCAGCCTCGTGGCCGAATCCGCCGCCCTGCTCGTCCCCGCCGGGGTGCTGATCCTGTCCTGGCGCGACCTGACCCGCTTGCCCGAGGGCGACGCACGGTTCCTGCCTATCCGCACCTCGCCCGAGCGCCTGTTCACGTGCTTCCTGGAAGCCGTGGACGGGTCGCGCGTCCGCGTCCATGACATCGTCCACGAACGCGCGGGGGACGGGTTCGCCCAGCGCGTCAGCAGCTACCTGAAGCTGCGGATTTCCCCGCAGCAGGTGGATGCGGAACTGACCGCACGCGGCTTGGTCATCGAAACCGCAACCGCCGAACGGGGCTTGATCACCCGCATGGCGCGACGCCCGGCACCTTGACGCTGGCGGACGCCTCGCCTACTCTGCCGGACCGTTGGTCAACGAGCCCCAGGGCACATAGCTCAGCTGGGAGAGCACCACCTCGACAAGGTGGGGGTCACAGGTTCAATCCCTGTTGTGCCCATATTCCGCTGGGACCAGTAGCGCCCTTCCCGCCTTTCCCCGCCGTCTACTCCACGCTCCAGTGATCCGGCACCCGCACCGCCTCCCCCGCGCCGGGCCAGGGCGGCAGCGTGGCGATGGCGAACCGCAGCGGCGCCGCGCCCGTATTGCGGAACTGCCGGTGTTGCAGAACTACAAGCGCGCGCCGAGCGGAATCGTCAGCCAGGCGCCCGGGCCGACCGCCACCACCGACTCGGCTTCGCCGAGTTTGCGCCGAACCGCGCCTTCCCCGCTCACGAATAGCCACAGCTCCTCGACCGTAAGGTGCCGCACGGCCGCGGAGGTCTTCCCGGGCGCAAGCGTTCATTCGCACAGGCTGCCGCCCCGCACGCGCCCCGCCAGCCTGATCTCCGACCCGTCCGACGCCACAGCGGAAGCGCGCTGCCGGCAAAAAGCGGCCCAACATGGATATCTGGTGACGGGACGGCGGGGAGGCCCATCGTCTTGTCTCCGGTGGATTGCACGCGTTCCATGATGAATTGTCCGGCTGGGGTTAGGTGCCCCGGTGAGCCATGTCTGGAACGGCGCTCCCCGGCCGCAGCGGCCGGGTTCGGACGTTCCGCTGGAAGAAGACCGGCGCCCCCGTGTTGGCAGAGCGCTGCGGCTGGGCTAGCGTAACGCCTGTTCCAGCCCGGTTCCCTGGATGCGTCACGCGCATTTTACGCCGCGGCGCTTACCCGCAATTCCGCGCCGGGGTGTCCTGGGCGCGCGACAAGGAGCCTGCCGATGGACTGGCTGCCGGAAATCGAGGAAATTGCGCGTCGCCGCGCCCTGGCCAAAGGCATGGGCGGCCCCGAGAACGTGGCTCGGCACAAGGCGCGCGGCAAGCTCACGGTTCGTGAGCGCCTGGACACCCTTGCCGATGCGGGAACCTTCGAGGAAATCGGATCGCTCGCCGGCAGCGCCACCTATCTGGAGGGGCGGCTTACGGCCGTCACGCCGTCGAATACCCTCATCGGTTTGTGCCAGATCGACGGGCGGCGCGTGATGGTGAATGCCGGCGACTTCACCGTCCGGGGCGGTGCCAGCGACGGCTCGGTCGCCCGCAAGGGGATGTGGTCCGAGAAAATGGCGATCGAGTGGCATATCCCCTTTATTCGCCTGCTGGACGCCGCGGGCGGCAGCGTGCGCACCTTCGAGAAGCTTGGCCACACGTATCTTCCTACCGGGCCGGGCTTTGATGTCTCTCCGCACCTGCTGGAGGCCGTCCCCACGGTGGCCGCCGTGCTGGGCTCGGTCGCCGGATTGCCGGCAGTGCAGGCGGTGATGGCGCACTTCAACGTCATGGTGAAGGACACCTCCCAGATCTTTGTGGGTGGCCCTCCGGTGGTCAAGGCCGCCTTGGGGCAGGACATCACAAAGGAGGAGTTGGGCAACGAACGGGTGCAGGCCCACGAGGGCGGGGCCATCGACAACGTGGCCGGGACGGAGCAAGAGGCCTTCGCCATGATCCGGCGCTTCCTCAGCTTCATGCCCGCCAGTGTTTGGGATCTGCCTGCGCGGGTGGAGACCGGCGACGGCCCCGACCGGCGCGAGGCGTCCCTGGCGGGGATCGTTCCGCGCGATCCCAAGAAGATCTACAACCCGCGCGCGGTGCTCGATGCGGTGCTCGACCGCGGTTCCGTCTTCGAGATTGGGCCGTTCCACGGTCGTTCGCGGATCACGGCCCTGGCGCGGGTGAATGGCTATCCCGTCGGGGCCATGATCAACGATTGCCGCTACCTGGGCGGCGCGATGGATGTGGCGGCGGCCGAGAAGGCGACCCGGTTCGTGGAGTTGTGCGAGACGTTCCATCTGCCCATCGTCTACTTCGCGGACGAACCCGGATTCATGGTGGGCCTTGAATCCGAGAAGCGGGGCATGTTGCGGGCGGGCGCCCGACTCCATGCCGTGATGGCCTCCACCCGCACGCCGTGGTTCACGTTCATCGTCCGGCAGCTCTTCGGTGTCGCCGGTGGCTGTCACATCCGGCTCAGCGGAATGTACCGGCGTGTCGCGTGGCCTTCCGGGAACTGGGGTTCCATGCATATCGAGGGCGGGGCGGATGCCGCTTACCGCCGCGAAATCGAGGCTGCGCCGGACCCGAAAGCCAAGCGGAGCGAAATCATGGCCCGGCTCAACGCGCTGGCGTCGCCATTCCGCACGGCGGAAACCTTCGGGGTGGAGGAGATCATAGACCCGCGCGATTCCCGGCCGCTGCTCTGCCAGTTCGTCGCGGCGGCACAGCCGGTGTTGCACCAACAGATCGGACCGGGTCATGCGCCCCGTTACCGGCCCTGACGAACTGCGGCGAATCGTGCGTGCGGGCGGTCCCGCCA
>JBGOTW010000353.1:0-3774 GCA_041476685.1 bacterium
CAACGGGTCGAGCGGCTAGCCCTGCACGCGCCGCAGCCGCGAGGGCGAACCCCTGGCCGAGCGCCACAGCTCGCGGGCGGCCTCGAGCACCTGGGCCGGGGTCAGGCCCGACTCGCGCAGCTGGTCCTGCTGGCTGCCGAAGCTGACGAATCGATCTGGCGCGCCAAGCAGCCGCACGGGCCGGTTCACTTCGAGGCGGGACATCAAGGCCAGCACGGCCTCCCCGAAGCCGCCCGCCAGCACATTCTCTTCCAGCGTGAGGACAGCCTTGGCCCTGCCGATCTGCTCGCCCAGCAGCTTCTCGTCGAGGGGCTTGATGAAGCGGGCATCCACGACTGCGGCAGGCACGCCCTCAGCTTCCAGGGTCTCAGCCGCCTCCAGGGCCGTCGCCACCATCGTCCCCACCGCGGCCAGCAGCAGGCCCGGCTGGCTGGAGGCGCGCAGCAGCTCGCCCTGGCCGATGGGGATGGGCGCGAGAGGACCCTGCAGGTCCAGGGCCGGGGTATCGCCGCGCGGGTAGCGCATCGCGATCGGCCCGGCGCCGTGGGCATGGGCGGTAAGGAGCATCCGTCGCATCTCCCGCTCGTCGCGGGGCGCCATGTGCACCAGGCCCGGAATCAGGCGCAGGTAGCTCAAGTCGAACACGCCGTGGTGCGTCGGCCCGTCGTTCCCGACGAAGCCGCCCCGGTCCATCATGATCCGCACGGGCAGGTTCTGCAGCGCGATATCGTGGATGAGCTGGTCGAAGGCGCGCTGGGTGAAGGTCGAGTAGACGGTCACGAAGGGCTTGAGCCCGCCGATGGCCATCCCCGCCGCGCTGCAATAGGCGTTCGCCTCGGCGATGCCCGCGTCGAACACGCGCTGCGGATAACGCTCCTTCAGCGGCGCCAGGCCCGTGTTGCTCATCATGGCGGCGGTGAGGGCGACGACCGCCGGATCCCGCGCCATCAGCTCCTGCATGCCCTCGGTGTAGATCTGGGTCCAGCTCTTGCGGGGCGGCGCCTGCCGGTCCTGCGCCTTGGCGGGGGAGACGGAGTGCGCCTGGAAGGTGTTCTCCACGGCTTCGCCCAGGCCCTTGCCCTTGACGGTGGACACGTGCAGCAGGATCGGCCCGCGCATCGTCTTCACGTGTGCCAGGGTGGACAGCAGCGCGCGCAGGTCGTGGCCGGGCACGGGGCCGAAGTAGCGGAAGTTGAGCGACTCGAAGAAGCCGGCGTGGGGGCTGGCGTAGTCCTTCACGGAGCGCTCCATGTGCTTCAGGCCGCGCAGGATCTCGGTGCCGAAGGGCATCCGGCCCGCGACCTTCTTCGCCTCGTCGCGCAGGACGTTGTACGAGCCGGAAGTGGTGATGCGGGTGACGGTGCGGGAGAAGGCGCCGACGTTCTTGTCGATGCTCATCCCGTTGTCGTTGAGGATCACGAGCAGGTTCAGGTCCAGGTGCCCGGCCATGCTCAGCGCCTCGTAGGCCAGGCCGCCGGTCATGGCGCCGTCGCCCACCACCGCGAGCACGTGATGGCCCTCCCCGCGCAGGTCCCGCGCCACGGCCATGCCCAGCGCCGCGGAGATCGAGGTGGAGGCGTGGCCCGCGCCCATGTGGTCGTAGGGGCTCTCGCGCCGCTCGAGGAACTTGCACAGTCCGCCCCACTGCCCGTACTTGGCGAACAGGGAGGCGCGCCCGGTGAGCAGCTTGTACACGTGCGCCTGGTGGCCTACGTCCCAGGCGATGCGGTCGCGCAGGAAGTCGAAGTGGTGGAAGAGGGCCACGGTCAGCTCGACCACGCCCAGGGCCGCGCCCAGGTGGCCGCCGGTGCGGCTGATGCTTTCGATCAGGAAGTCGCGCGACTCCCGGGCGAGCGCCTCGAGCTGCTCCAGGCTGAGCGCCTGGAGCTCGGTGGGATTGGTGACCCGGGACAGGCCGGGATAGCGGAGCGCGTCCATCCGCACCTTTCGTCGCCCTGCAGCGGTATCGCCCGGTGGCGGTAACACCTGGTCGCGATGTCGCCCGATGGCTCTGTCGACGCGAGGGGCCTGCCCGCGTGGGGGCATTGCACGGGCGGGACTGGCGTAGGTTCTAACGTATAGCCTCCCCGATTCCGTGGCGCAAGGCGCGCACCGCCCGGGCGCGAAACGCCGGGGCCATGCCAAGCGCCAGGGCGGGCGGCAGCGGCAGGCGGCGGGCTTGTGCCCCAAGGCCGATCCGATTTAAGACCATCCTGTTGAGGCGCGTCATGTCCGCGACAGGGAGCCCTGTGCGGCCGACGGTCACACGCGGAAGGGGCAGCCCTATGCAGGCCCAGCAGCCAGCCATCGCCAATCCGCCCGAGTTCCTCGAGCTGATCCCGATGCGTCCGGACGAGCGGCTCGACGTGCCGCGCGTCGCGGCGTTTCTCGCGGACAAGCTGCCCGTCCAGGGCACGCCGGAGATCCTGCAGTTCGAGGGCGGCAAGGCGAACCTGACCTACCTGCTGCGCTATCCGGCGCTGCCGGGAGTGACCGGGCAGGGAGCGACCGGGCAGGGCGTGCAGGAATTCGTGCTGCGCCGCCCGCCGCTCGGCCCCGTGGCGCCTTCGTCTCACGACATGGGACGCGAATACCGCGTCCTGTCGGTGCTGTACCAGGCATACCCGCTCGCCCCCCGCGCATACCTGTACTCCGAGGACACGTCCATCGTCGGCGCCCCGTTCCTGGTGATGGAGCGGCGCAAGGGGATCGTGATCCGGCAGCAGATGCCCCAGCGCTTCCTCGGCCGGCCCGAGCTGTTCCGGCGCATGAGCCGGATGATCGTGGACGGCCTGGCCGACCTGCACGCCGTGGACGCCAAGGCGATCGGCCTTGAAACGCTCGGCAAGCCCGAGGGCTTCATGATGCGCCAGGTCAAGGGCTGGGCCGCGCGCTGGGAGGGCGCGAAGACCGAGGACGTACCCTTGTTCTACACGGTGAAGGACTGGCTCAACGCGAACCTGCCCGCCTCACCGCGCACCAGCCTCGTCCACAACGACTACAAGCTGGACAACATGATGGTGGGACAGGACGATCCGGCCATCTGCATCGCCGTGTTCGACTGGGACATGTGCACGCTGGGCGACCCGCTGGCGGACCTGGGCACGCTGCTGGGGTACTGGACCGAGCCGACCGACTCCGAGGAGCGCACGGCCTTCGCCGTCATGCCCACCACCCTGCCCGGCTGGTTCACGCGCCGCGAGGTCGTCGCGCGCTACGCCGAGCGCAGCGGCACCGACGTCAGCCGCATCCGCTTCTACGAGGTGTTCGCGATGTGGAAGAGCGCGGTCGTCATCCAGCAGATATTCGTGCGCTGGCACCGCGGCCAGACCCAGGACACGCGCTTCAAGGACTACGGCCGGCGCGCCAACGCGCTGGTGGCCGCCGCGTGGGAGCTGGCGAAGGAGGAAGAGTAAGGGCATGCCACCATGGCCCTACGCGGGCAGCTGGTCTAGGCTGTGTGACCAGGTCGCGATTCACCCAATTCGGCGGCACCAATGTTGAAGATCGATTTGGAGCAGGAAGCGGACGGCCGCTGGATCGCGGAAATTCCGGCGCTGGCCGGAGTGCTTGCCTACGGGAAGACGCGTGAGGAAGCGATCGCCAGCGTTGAGGCTCTTGCGCTGCGCGTGTTGGCGGACCGATTGGAGCACGGAGAGGCGATCCCCAGCCTTTCCAGCTTGTTCGCTGCATGACTAGTTGGCCGGCTACCAAGGCGTTCCGTGTGCTTGCCGCCCTGCAACGAATCGGCTGGCGCGTTAAACGGCAGACGGG
>JBGOTW010000354.1:0-3772 GCA_041476685.1 bacterium
ACGGAGGAATCCGTCCGGCGCGCCATCGCCATCCAGCTCATCATCAACCGCGAGCTGGGCCTGGCGCAGAACTACAATCCGCTGCAGGGCAGCTTCATCATCGAGGAGCTGACCGAGCTGGTCGAGGAGGCGATCCTGGCCGAGTTCGACCGGCTCACCGAGCGGGGCGGAGTGCTGGGCGCGATGGAGACGATGTACCAGCGCGGCAAGATCCAGGACGAATCGCTGTACTACGAGGAGCAGAAGGATTCCGGCGCGTATCCCATCGTCGGGATCAATACCTACGTGGATCCCGCCAAGGCGGGCAAGGTGGACCGGCCGCCCCTGCTGATCCGCTCCTCGGACGGCGAGAAGGACGCCCAGATCGCCGGCCTCGCCGCCACCCACAAGCTCAACGCCGCCGCGAGCGGCCCGGCGCTGGAGCGGGTGCGCGAGGCCTGCCGCCGCAAGGGCAACATCTTCGAGGCGCTGCTGGAGGCGGCGAAGTGCTGCTCCCTGGGACAGATTTCCGCCACGCTCTACCAGATGGGCGGCCAGTACCGGCGCAACATGTGAGCGGAGCCATCCGCTGCTCCGGCTGCTCCGCGGTTCGCCGGTCAGAAGAGGTTCCGCAGCGCACCTGCCGCCGCGAGGACATCATGGGCGAAGCGGCAACGGAGAATGCGGCGCTGGCTTACATGCAGCGCATGATCAAAGGCGAGGCGCCCGGCGCGCCCATCATGCAAACCCTGGGGATGCGGGTGGTGCAGGCCGAAGCCGGACACGTGGTGCTGGAGATGGAGGTCGGCCCGCAGCTGGCCAATCCGACGGGGACCCTGCACGGCGGCGTGCTCTGCGATATTGCCGACGCGGCGATGGGCGCCACTTACATCACCACGCTCGGCCCCGGCGAGTCGTACACGACCCTCGAGCTGAAGATCAATTTCATGCGGCCCGTCCGGAAAGGGAAGATCCTGGCGGATGCGCGCATGATCCAGGTTGGCCGCACGATCGGGCTGGTCGAGTGCCGAGTGCTGGATGCCGACAAGAGGCTCGTCGCCCATGTCATCAGCACCTGCATGACCCTGCGGGGCGAGCAGGCGCAGGGGCGCGAGGTCGCCGGAGGCGGGCCGGCCGCAGCGGGCGTTGCGGGCCGATGACCGCAGAAAAGCTGACCCGACCCATGGCGGCCCGCCCGGCGACGCCCCTCGCGGAGGATGCGGCCACGCCCTGTGCGTGGCATTCCGCCGACGCGCCGATCCTGTTCGTGGGCGACATCCAGGGCTGCGCGGAGGACCTGGCCCGGCTGCTGGAGCGGGCGCGTTTCGATTCCGCGCGGCACATGCTGATCCCCCTGGGCGATACGGTCAACCGCGGGCCGGATGCCCCGGGCGTGCTGCGCCTGCTGCGCGAGGTGGGGGCGCGGCCGATCCTGGGCAATCACGAGCGCGCGCTGCTGGGCCTGGCGCAGCGCGCCGATGTGCCGGCCTGGGCGAGCGGGCCCGGCAGCGCGCGCGAGCAGCTGCGGGGGGCCGGCCAGTGGGAGCAGGCGCTGGAGTGGATGCGCACGTGGCCCCTGCTGGCGCGGGGCGCGGGCTGGATCGCCGTGCACGCCGGGTTGCACCCGCGCCTCGCCCCGGAAGCCACGCCGGCGCGGTTCCTCACGCCGGTGCGCTGGTGCACCGCGGAGGGCGAGCTGCCCTCCGAGGCCCGGCGGGGGGCGGCGCAACCCGCGCCGGGCTTCGCCCCGTGGCACGCCTACTACCGCGGACGGGACACGGTCCTGTACGGCCACTGGGCGCGCCAGGGGCTCTGGCTGCGCGAGCGGCTGCGGGGGCTGGACACCGGCTGTGTGTACCGGGGTATCCTCAGCGGCGTATGGTGGCCGGCGGACCGGCTGGTACAGACGGAGGCGCCGCGCAAGGCGATGAAGGAGGGTAGACTGTAGACCGTGAATGCGCGCACTGATCCCGCACCCCGCCCTGCGGATGCCGTGGCGGACACGACCGGAAGCGCTCTGCTGGCGGCCCTGATCGGCAAGTACGAGGGCCGCGCCCCGCGCTATACATCGTATCCGCCCATCCCCTACTGGCGGGAGTTGGGCGCGGCGCAGGTCGAGCCGTGGCTGGCGGGCCCGGCGGAGGGGCCGCTTTCCCTCTACACGCACATTCCCTTCTGCCGCAGCCACTGCTCCTATTGCGGCTGCTTCGTCATCATCTCGCCGCATCGCAAGCCCGTGGACGGCTACCTGGAGGCGGTGCACCGGGAGATGGCTGCGGTGCGGCGATGCCTGCCGGCCGCGCCGCGGGTGCGCCAGTACCACCTGGGCGGCGGCACGCCCACCTACATCTCGCGGGAGGACATGACGGCGCTGGTGGAGGGGGCCCGCGCCCTATTCCCCTTCGAGCCGGACATCGAGATGAGCATCGAGGTGGACCCCCGCACGGTCGCGCCGGAGGATCTGGCGCATCTGCGCGCGCTCGGGTTCAACCGCGTCAGCCTGGGCGTGCAGGACTTCGAGACCCAGGTGCAGGAGCGCGTCAACCGGCGCCAGCCGGCCGAGTTGGTGGCGCGGCTGGTGGAGGCGGCGCGGCGCCTGGGTTTCCTCAGCGTCAACTTCGACCTGATCTACGGCCTGCCGCTGCAGACCCGGGCCACCTTCGAGCGCACCCTGACCCAGGTGCTTGAGCTGGCGCCGGACCGGATCGCGCTCTACAACTTTGCGCACCTGCCGAACCTGTTCACCCACCAGCGGCGCATAGAACCCGGCGAGCTGCCGGGGCCGGAGGAGAAGCTCGGCATCTTCCTCGACGCGCGCGAGCGGCTGATGGGCGGGGGCTACCTGACTATCGGCATGGATCACTTCGCGCGGCAGGGCGACGAGTTGGCGGCCGCCTGGCAGGACGGCACGCTGCGCCGCAACTTCATGGGCTACACCACCCAGGCGGGCACGAACCTGATCGGCTTCGGCGTGAGCGCCATCAGCGAATTCCAGGGCTACTACTGGCAGAACGAGAAGAAGCTCAGCCGCTACGAGCGCAGCCTGGCCGAGGGGCGGCTGCCGGTGGTGAAGGGGATGGCCTTGAGCGCCGACGACAGGCTGCGCCAGGCGGTGATCACGGCCCTGTTCTGCCAGGGCCGCCTCGGCGCGGAGGAGATCGGGCGCCGCTTCGGGGTGGACTTCGCGCAGGTCTTTGCCCCGGCGCTGCGCGCGCTGGAGCCCATGGTCGCCGACGGGCTGGTGCAGGTGGAGGGCGGTGGAGTCACGGTGACGGAACTGGGCCGGCTCTTCCTGCGCAACATTGCCCAGGCGTTCGACGGCTACGCCGGCGCCGCGGCGGGCACCAAGCCGCTCTTCTCGCGCACGGTCTGAGCGCGCACTGGGAATAGGGGTTGTGCGGAAGGCCCAAGGCAAGTCGTTGCTGGCGGCGTGGACCGCTACCTGTCGTGCAAGCGGCGCGCGAACCGCGCCGAGCGGGTTGCGGTCAGGCATGGGCGCGGGCCAGTGACAATCCCCACTGTTCCCTGCCGCCGGAATCCCGGTCGAATGGGCTTGCCTAGACCCCGCTGTAGCCGAGCCAGAATAGATCCAGCTCCCTGCGATTGACCTTGCGCCGGGCATACGCCTCTCCGCGCACCATCTCTTCCAGCGGCGACGGACGGGCAGGCGCGACCAGCGTTTCCTCAAGCAGCGCTGCTTCGCCGGCGGGGGCTTCTTCCTCTGCGGCACCGTAGCCCGAATACATGGGGTCCTCGCTGTATTGCACCTCCGGCACAACGCCATGCCGCCAGG
>JBGOTW010000355.1:0-3748 GCA_041476685.1 bacterium
ACTCGATGACCTTCGTCTCCTTCGGCTCCAGTACGCCGTCCAGCAGCATGGACTTGAGCATCCAGGAGTGGAATTCGTTGATGGGGATGCTCGGAGAAACGTGCATCACGATCAGGTCTTCCCCTAAGTGCACGCGGTCCGGGTCGTGGTAGCGAAGCCGCCGCACCCCCGGCGACACGGAGAAGCTGACCTCGATCTCGTCATCCAGGGACCCCTGGAGCTCGACCCTTCAGAGCCGGCAATGCCGCTGCACGCGGCTGAAGGCCTTCAGTCCGCCCGGCGTGTTGATGAGCAGCCCGCACTGGGTGCACAGCACGCTCCACACCAGATCGAAGATCCCCGCATTCGTGGCGTGCAGGAACAGGTCGATCACCAGGTCTTCGTCGACGTTGTTGCTGGCCGCCCAACGCAGCGGGTTGATCCGGTACAGCTCGTTCTCCGGGGCGCTCTCCACCCAGCGCGCAAGCCGGTCGAGCAATACAGGTGGAAAAGTTCGCCCCTCCCGGACGAGTTGCAAGCGTGATTCGAGAATTTCCAGCATGGCTCCACTCCTGGATGATGGGCCTTCATTTCTTCACATTATCTGTATCAGAACTGACAGGCGAGGGTGTAGCCGCGTTCACGCCCTGGGTATCGTAACGCCTGCCGGCCGCACGGCGTTCCCCGTCCATGACGAAATCGTGGCCGGCTCAACCGGCGCTCGGCGGGGGAAGCCAAAGGCCGGCGCCTCCCTTAGTCCGCATCGGCCTGGCCCATGCATGGACCCGGGCCAACCGGGGCTTGCCTGTCCCAAGCCTCTGAGAATTGACGCCTTTTCCTGATGCGCCTAAGATATTAGACCGTTGCGCAATCCCGACGCTTCGCGCACCAGGAGCCAGCCGTGTCGCCCCGCGTGCAGAAATTTGGTCTGGTCGCCGGCCGATGGCTGGGGGCCATCCTGCTGGCCGGGGGCCTGGCGGGGCTGCTAGGGCTTGCGGGGTGCGGGAGCGGCCCGCTGGTGGATTCGCAGCGCCCGATGCCGCCGGGACCTTTGGCGTGGGCGCAAGTGTCCGCCGGATTCAACCATACCCTCGCAGTCAAGAACGACGGGACCTTGTGGGGCTGGGGAGGGGATGGCTTGTTCCAGCTTGCCGACTCCGGCAATACGCTGCCGCGTTTTCGCCCGATTCAGATCAGCCCGGTGGCGAACTGGAAGCAGGCCGCCGCAGGAAGCCAGTCGAGCATGGCATTGAAAACGGACGGAACCCTGTGGGCCTGGGGCGACAATCCGAGCGGAGAATTCGGCTTCGGGGCCAGTCCGTCATCCACCGCCGTCATGACCCAGGTGTTGCCCGTGCCCCCTCCCGCGCCGCCGTTCAGAGCCATCGCGAAGGGCAGTGGATTCACCGTTATCCTGATGCCCAACGGCACCGTTTGGGCGACCGGCTCCAATGGGAACGGGCAACTCGGCAACGGCACCGTCGTCAGCAGCGACTTTCCGGTTCAGGTCTGTGCGCCCGGACAGATTGCGCCATGTGGGCTCTTCCTGACCGGAATTTCGGCGATCGCCGCTGGAGAAACGCACGTCCTGGCACTGCGCTCCGACGGTAGCTTATGGGCCTGGGGCGGCAATACCTCGGGACAACTCGGCTACGGCAACACGATAGCGAGTTCCGTGCCCATCCAAGTCTGCGCCGATCCGATTTGCACCGGATTCCTGACCTCGGTCGTGGCGATGTCCGCGGGGGGCCTCCATTCGTTGGCGGTCCGCACGGATGGCACTCTCTGGACCTGGGGCGACAACACGTCGGGACAGCTCGGGGACGGTACGACCACACTCAGGACCACGCCCGTGCAAGTCTGCGCGGGCGGGCAGGTCGTTCCCCCGGCTTGCACGGTGTTCCTGACGGGAGTGGTCGCTGTGGCCGCGGGTAACGACTACTCGCTCGCCCTCCGGCAAGACGGTGCCGTGATGGGGTTCGGCAACGACTTGAACTCGGTGCTGGGCGATGATGTCGTGCCCGTGGAGCCCATCCGACCCATTGCGCAACCCCTCCATGCCAGGCCGGCCGGATGGACTGCGATTTCCACGAGCACGGCGCCGGGCGGATACTCGGTCATGGGGATTCAGGCCGATAGATCGTTGTGGGCGTGGGGCAATGGAGCGAGCGGCAAGCTGGGAGATGGATCAGCCGCCAATCTCTTGCATCCCATGCAACTGCCGTAGCCATGCAGCGGCCAATCGGGGAGGCAGTCGTGAATGGCCATCCGGGATACGCGAACAGGTGCAGGCGCTGGGCGTTGCCCGCCCTCGGCCTGTTGCTGGCCGCGCTGCTGGCCGGTTGCGAGATACCGGCGAAACAGGTGGGCGCCGGTGTGCTCGTGCCGAGCGCCTGGCTGATGATCGCGGCGGGCGGTGGACATACGCTGGGCATAAAATCCACGGGCGGAACCACGGGAACCCTGTGGGCGTGGGGCGACAATACCTACGGGCAGCTCGGCGACGGCACCACGATCGGGCATTCGGCGCCGGTGCAGATCGGCCCCTTCAGCGACTGGGCACTGATCGCCGCGGGCGCGCGGCACTCGGCGGGAATCCGCAAGGTGACCGCATCGACCGGAACGCTTTGGCTGTGGGGCGACGATACCTTTGGCCAGATCGGCCAGAACAGCGTCCTGGGGGGCATCTATCCGACTCCGGTGCAGGAACAGCCGGCGCCCGTCATCACGTGGAACATCGCGCCGGGGTCCCTGGCGGCCGGGTGTTACCACACGCTCGGCATCCAGGGCGGGGGCGTCACCTTCGGTTGGGGCAACAACGGCTTCGGTCAGGCCGGAACAGGGGCGGCCTCCGCGCCCGTCGTCGCTCCCGCAGCGGTCATCAACGGCCCCTACGGCTTTGTCGCCGCGGGCTGCAGCCACAGCCTCGGCATCGCGATTGCGCCCTCCCCGCTGGCACCGGCGGTCGTGGGTTGGGGTTCGAATACCTACGGACAAGCCGGCGTGTATCCGGCGTCGACCTCCATCTCGTCCCCCACTTCAACGACAACCGTTCTGGCTACGGCCACTTGGCTGGCTGCGGGAGACACCCACAGTCTCGCGGTTTCCGGAAACCGTGCCTTCGGCTGGGGAAACAATGCCTTCGGCCAGGTCGGGGATGGAACCGGGACGACGCAACCCGCCATGAGCACACTGACGCCCGTCGTCAATACCTGGGTGAGCGTCGGCGCGGGGCAGTACCACAGCCTCGGCTTGCGCTCGGATGGAACGATGTGGGGTTGGGGCAGCAACGCCAGCTTGCAGTTGACCAACGCGTACCCGACGGGAACGGTCTATCAATTGGCGCCGGTACGGATTGGCGCAAATCTGGGCACCCTTCTGCAGATCGCCGCCGGGTACAACCACAGCCTGGCGGATACGAGTCTCGCTGCGGTTTTCACCTGGGGCGCAAACGACAAGGGCCAGCTCGGCGACGGCACCACCTCGACGCGCGGCCTCCCCAAGGCCATTCAATAGCCGCCGCTCCCGCGCTGGGCTCACCTCCCGACACATTTTACATAGTTGTCACAGAGGAATGAGGAAGGTGGGATGAGCCACAAACCTCTCTCCTGAACCCCTCCCCGCGCGCTGTATGGACTGGGGACATCCTTTACACCTGTGCGGAGACATCGTTTACACCGCTCAACTAGCATGACGGTCTCTAACGGAAGGAGACCCCATGCCATGGATGGAGCGGGATGCGATGTCGTTACGAGGGGAGTTCGTAGGG
>JBGOTW010000356.1:0-3688 GCA_041476685.1 bacterium
GCCCGTCGCCCTCCATCGCATCCACGAAGGAGGCGGCGACGCGGAACAGGTGGAAGCCGAGTTGGCGCAGCGCCCGGCGCCGGCCTCAGCGCCCGCTCGCCTCACTCGCCGTGGCTGCACACGCACTTGCGGCGCCACAGTGTCGCCTCGCCCGCTCTTGCCTCGCTGCAGTGCCGCCTCACCCGATACCGCATCACCCGAGTGCCGGCTCGCCGCCGCGCTCCCTGGCAGCGGTTGGGCCCGCCGGTCGGCTCACCACAAGGCTTTCGGCAGCGGAAGCTGCGCGAACAGGGCGGGGTCGAGCGCCCCGGCGGGCAGCACCCCGTTGCGGCTCAACAGATCGTGCACCTGCCGCAGATGTTGGGCGGCGTGCCACGTCGTGCGCTCGAGCAGTTCGTGGGCCGACTGGTCGCCGTAGTAGGTCCACACCGGCTCCTGCCACGGCACGGCACCCGCTGCGGCGAACCAGCCCTTGAGGCGGGTCCGCACACCCTCACCGAATTTGGCCAGCTCCGGCCCGCTTTGCAGGGCGGCGGGCGCCTCCTCCTGCAGCCAGCCCTCCTGCAGCCCGTCGCCCTCCATCGCATCCACGAAGGAGGCGGCGACGCGGAACAGGTGGAAGCCGAGTTGGCGCAGCGCCCGGCGGCGCCCGGGGCCCTCCAGCGTCAGCTTGTCCGGGGGCGTAAGCCGCAGCCATTCCTGCGCGCGGGCCGCGATCGCGTCCAGGCGCGCGGCCAGCTGGGCGGGCGACAGTTCCGGAACGCCCGTGTACGGCACGCCCAGCAGCTTCGCGTAGGCCGCCGGATTCCAGCCATGGGCGAGCCGCCCGTCGTAGGCCACCGCCGGCACGAGCGGCGCCCCCAGCCGCACCATCTCCCGCAGCGCGTCCACGTCGTCGTGGATGTTGATCGCGTCGAACTCGACGCCCCATGACGCCAGCAACTCCTTCGTCATGGCACAGGAGCTTCAGCCGGGCTGGTAGAAGACGCGCGCTCTCTCGCTCATCTGGCCTCGTGGGGGGTGCAAGGGGGGAACGCCGCGGCGCAAGGGATCGCCCCGGCGAATGGTGGCCGCCCGGGGGTCGCTATGCCAGGCGCGAGCAGCCCTGGGACAGCGCCGGATGCACGCGCAGCTCGTCCTTCAGCGCGGCGAGCAGGGCGTCCGCCTGCTCCGGCCCGCCCGTGACCAGCGCGCCGAATCGCCCCTGCGCCACGCGCACGAACTCCCCGCGCAGCTCCGGCCGGCAGCCCAGCAGCGCCGCGAGCGCCGCCCCGTACTGGCCCTGGCCCTGCGCAAGATCCAGGGAGAGCGCATCGTAGTTCGCGGTCACGAAGATCCGCTGCTCGTACTCCTCCTTCACGATCCCCGAGTTGCTGCAGCCCGAGGTGCCGCTGGTGATGGCGCCGGCGTACGTGGTGAAGAACGTGCCGTTGGTCGAGAACGCCAGCAGCTGCTCGACGATGCCCATGCGCTTGTTCACGACGAATCCGCCCACCGCGCAATCGGCCGCTTGCGCCGCGGGAACCGCCCATCCCAGCGCCATTCCCAACGCCATTCCCAATGTCAGGAACCACGACAGCCAGAGATTGCGTTTCATGCCAGCCCTCCCGATATGGCCCGCTGCGCGGCGCGGGACTCCGGCCCCGAGGGGCGGGCCGCCACTGTCTGCGCGGGCTTGTGCGTCCAGCATGGGGCGTGCGGATTGCTTGCCGTCAACGGGTAGCCGGGGTGTCCACCCTTGTCAATCCCGGAATCGCCCGCAGGGTGCGGGACGCGACGGGGGCAGCGGGGTGGTGGCTGCAGGAGGCGCTGGCCGTCCCCCTCCGTCCATGAAGGACGTCAGCCCTTGGTCGATCTTTCTCGCTCGCGGCTGGAGGCCGAATGGGGCGGATCCGCTTCCGCCTGCTGCGGATCGTCCGCCCGATCGGCATCCTCATTTCCCAATAAATGGCTCCAGAACTCCAGTTCCAGCCGTATCTCTTCGATTCGTTTGCGCGCAAGCGCCAGCAAGTGAGACGAGAACTTCCCCTTGAGGCTCCTCATGCGGCGCACCTCTCCGGCTGGATTTTCGCTGCTGGGGTGGACACTTCGAAGCCCGGGTTGCCCGGGAAATAACGCAAATCCGATTCTGATATACCTAATTCGGTGAGAAATAAACGACTATTGTGAACGCAGCGATTTATTTGCAAGTGTATTATCCAGTTGGCTTTATAGCTCCGTGAGTCGGATTCAATGCTTCTAAACAGTACAGGGAGTACCTATTTAAGTCTATCGCCTTAAGCGAAGTCGCCGACGGCAAGGAATCGCCGCCAGTCACTCCTGGCGAGAGTCACTCCAAATATGCCTCCGTGAAGCCCATAGCGGTTCGGGCGGAACGAATGGACTCTTTAGGCGCGGGGTTGGGCCTGGGGCAGGATCCGTCAGGCGTGTCCTGCAGAGGCGCGAGCCGCTCCGCCTCGGGCTTGGGGCGCGGTGGATCGTGGCGCTCGGGAAGGGGTGCCGGCCGCGGGCTTAGCGCGCGCGCAGCCAGGCACCGGCGCGAATGGCGCCCGCGATGAGAGAGCCGAACAGGGCCAGGGCGACGGCGAGCAGCATGTAGATGGCGTCGAGTCCGGCGCCGAGAAGGCGCACCGCGATCCAGCTTCCCAGCGCGGCCACGGCGAGCCGGATCAGCCCGGCGACCAGCGGCCAGCCCATCCGGCCCGCCCCTTGGGACGCGAAGTACAGCGCCATGCCGAATCCCAGGAAGCCGTAGGCCGGGCCCACCCAGCGCAGGTAGCCCGTGGCCGCGTCGAGCACGGCGGGCTCGGCCGAGAACAGGCCGGCCCACGCCAGCGGCCAGAGGGCCACCGTCCCGCCGATGGCCAGCGTCAGGCCCCCCGCCAGGGCCGCGCCGGTCCAGGCGATCTGGTGGGCCCGCGCCAGCTGCCCGGCTCCGGCATTCGTGCCGACCATCGCCACGAGCGCGGCGCCGATGCCGAACACGAGGGGAATCTGCATGTACTCGAGCCGCGAGCCGATTCCATACCCGGCCAGGGCGGCAGTGCCGAAGGACCCGACCAGCCCCGTGACCAGCACGATAGTCAGGTTCGAGACGAGCGCGCCGATCGAGGACAGCAGGCCGACCCGTAAAATCTCCCGGAACATCGGCCAACGCAGGCGTATCCCGCGCCAGCGCAGGTTGACCGCCGCCCGGCCCGAGGCCAGGTAGCCTCCCAGCCAGACGACGCCCAGTGCATAGTAGCTGACTATGCCGATGCCGGCCCCGGCCACTTCAAGGCGGGGAAAGGGCCCCCAGCCGTAGATCAGCGCCGGCGACAGGGCGACCGGCACGATGGCCCCGCACAGGGTCACGACGGCCGGCACGACCATGTTGCCGGTGCCGCGCAGCACATTGGCGAGCGTGTTGAGCAGCCAGAGGGGGATCGCCCCGAGGAACACGATGCCCGAATAGAGCAGCGCGGCGGACAGCGCACCGCCCGTTCCGCCCATCGCCCGGTACAGCCAGGGCCCCGCCCCCACGAGGCCCGCGCTGAACAGGGCGCCTAGCGCCACCGCGATCCAGACGGAGTGCAGGACGAGCGCCTGCGCGTCCTGGTGCCTGCCCGCGCCCAGGGCCCGGGCGATGGCCGAGGACACGCCCCCGCCCATCGCCCCCGCCGACATCATCTGCATCAGCATCAGCAGC
>JBGOTW010000357.1:0-3617 GCA_041476685.1 bacterium
GAGCGGCTCTACATGCCCTCGGTCTTCCCCGCGCTGCGGGCGGGCAGCGTGGGCGAACTTGCGCGCCGGCTCGGGCTCGATCCGGCTGCGCTCGAGGCGACGGTACGCACCTTCAACGCCGCGGTGCGTCCCGGCACGTTCTCCAGCCAGGCGCTGGATGACTGCCGCACCGAGGGGCTCGTTCCCCCGAAGACCCACTGGGCGCGCGTGCTCGACACGCCCCCCTACCTCGGCTACCCGCTGCGGCCGGGCATTACGTTTACCTATCTCGGCGTGCGCGTGAACGAGAACGCCCAGGTGCTGCTGCAAAGCGGCGGCGCGGTGGCCAACCTGTTCGCTTCCGGCGAGATCATGGCCGGCAACATCCTCGGCCAGGGCTACCTGGCCGGGTTCGGGATGACGATCGGAACGGTGTTCGGGCGGATTGCCGGGCGGGAGGCGGCCAGACATGCGCGGGGGTGAAGCGATGGACGACGCACTGCGCGCGATGAACGTGTGCAACGCGTGCCGCTACTGCGAGGGATTCTGCGCGGTATTTCCCGCGCTGGAGCTGCGGCGCGAGTTCGGGCCGGGCGACCTCGGCTATCTGGCGAGCCTGTGCCACAATTGCCGCGCCTGCTACTACGCCTGCCAGTACGCCCCGCCCCACGAATTCGGGATCAACCTGCCGCGGACCTTTGCCGAGCTGCGCGCCGAGACGTATGCGCGGCACGCGTGGCCCGGGGGCCTGGCGCGGCTGTTCCGCCGCAATGGCCTCGTCGTCTCCCTTGCCGCTGCGCTGGGCATCGCGGGCGTGCTCGTGCTGACGATGCTGCTGTGGGAGCCGGAGCAGCTTTACAGCGCGCATGCCGGGCCGGGGGCGTTCTACGCGCTCATTCCCGCCTGGGCCATGCTTTCTGTCGCGGGCGCCACGTTCGGCTTTTCGCTGCTCGCGCTGGCGGTGGGCACGGTGCGTTTCTGGCGCGGCAGCGACGGGGGAAGCGTGCCGCGCGCGCGGCCGCTCTGGGCGGTGCGGCCCTGGCTGCAAGCGCTCGGCGACGCGCTGACGCTGCGCTACCTGGGCGGCAGCGGTGAAGGCGGCGGCGCAGGCGGCGCGGACGGCGGGGGCAGTGGCAGCGGGGAAGCCGCGGGCTGCAATGACCGGGACGAGCGCTTTTCGCAGACGCGGCGCCGGCTGCACCACGCGCTGTTCTATGGCTTCCTGCTCTGCTTCGCCTCCACCTGCGTGGCCGCGCTCTACGAGCACGTGCTGGGGCGGCTCGCGCCCTATCCGCTGCTCAGCCCGCCGGTGCTGCTGGGCACCCTGGGCGGCATCGGGATGGTCATCGGGACGGGCGGGCTCGTGGCGCTAAAGGTGGCCGGCGATCCCGAGCCGGCCGCGCCGAGCCTGCTGGGGGCGGACTTCGCGCTGCTGTTCCTGCTGCTGCTGACGGCGGCGACGGGGCTGCTGTTGCTGGCGCTGCGGAGCACCGGCGCCATGGGGGTGCTGCTGGCGGTGCACCTCGGCTGCGTGCTCGCATTCTTCCTCACGATGCCCTACAGCCGCTTCGTGCACGGGCCGTTCCGCCTGGCGGCGCTGCTGCGTCATGAGCTGGAGCGGTCGGCGGAGTAGGGTGAGGCCGAGGCCGGAGCGCGAGAGTGGCACGCTCGGCCGCCGCATTGCCGGCCACGCTGCCCGACAAGCTCGGCCCGCGCAGGCGTCTCGCTCACGCCTCAATCCACACGCCTGCCGCCAGCCAGGGCGGCGCCGCACTCCAGCCCGCCACGCCGCGTAGCCCCGCGGGAAATTCCGCCCCGCACGCCCTGAGCAGCTCCCAGGTCAGCGTGCCGGTGCCGGCCCGCATTAGGTCCGGCAGCGGCGCTCCGGCAAGTACCCGCGCGTCCTGGAACCCCAAGAACTCGCCTGTGAGGGGATGCAGCGCCTTGTAGATGCACTCCTTCACGCAGAACCACAGGGTCACCAAAGTAGGCGCATGTCCGCCCAGGGCTGCGCGCTCCTCGGGTCGCAGGATGCGCGGCGCGATGGCGGAGGTGTCGCGGTCCAGCCGTTCCAGGTCCGCGCCGATGCCTCGGGTGCTCCCGGCGCGCGCTGCCGCAGCCACGGGTTCCCATGTCAGAATTGCCGCGGCCGGAATTGCCGTGGCATGAGCCGCAGCCACGGTTGCCGCAACCGGGGCTGCCGCCACCGCTGCCGCGGCAACAGCGGCCCCGTGGCTATGGGCGAGGCTGCCCACGATCCCCGGCGGCCAGAGCGGCGCGTGCTCCCGGCGCAGGATCGAGGGCGGCGGCGCCCCCTCCGGCCACGCGCCCAGTTCACGGAGGGCGGCCCGCGCCGTTGCCCGCCCCAAGGCGAATTCAGCCACCCGTTTTGGGCTCGCCCCGGGGGCCAGCAGCTCCCGTTCCGCCGGCGTCAAGGCGGCGGCCAACCCGGCCTCGTCCCCCGCTGTCCGCTCCCGGAACACGAAGGCAATCTCGGGAGGGAAGGGCGAGCGCATAAGTGGTTGGAAAAACAAGAGATCGGGGGAGATCGAGGAGGCGGCTGACAGCCGTCTCGCGGGGGTGCCGGGGGCATGGAACTTGATTGTCCCCAAGGGATGATGCGCCTTCGCAATCCCTCCGTGCCGTCCTCGCGTCGCCGCCTCATCCGGCGCGTGCGCCGGAGCATGCCGTCGGGCCGGATAGCCCGCATGATCGCCGGACTCGCGCTCGCCGCGCTCTGTCTGCTGGGCGGCATGACGGTGTGGGCCGCCCCCGACAATGGCGGGCAGGGTCTGCTGCCGATCGGGGATCAATTCCCCACCAAGCTGCTCTTCCTCACCTTCACGCCCGAGCCGGTGCTGGCCCTGCCCGCCGCGAAGCTGGACGTATCCTACCAGTTCAGCGTGGCCAACACGATTGTCAATACGCAGGCGGCGCCGCTGAACGGCAGCCCGAAGATCACCCAGGCCCAGGTCGACGCGGGATTGACGGGCGCCAACTTCCCCGCCACGGGCTTCGGTATCTTCATGGACATGGAGACGAGCCGGCACTTGCTGCGCGTGCGCTACGGCTTGGGCGCCGGGGTCGAGGTCGGGCTCGAGCAGGGGTGGGTGAGCTTCGGGGGCGGCGGGCTCGATGCGTCCATCTCGCAGGTGGAGGGCGCGTTCCACGGCATGAATCCCGAGCGCGCGGCCCTGGACCGCAACCAGTTCCACTACTACGTGTTCCACAACGGGCGCGCGCTCGTCGCCACCTCCGCGCCGGTGGGCAACGTGCCCCAGGATCCGGTGCTGAGCCTGAAGTGGAACCTGACCGGCGGCGGCGAGCTGCTCCCGGCCATCAGCCTCAAGTTCGCCTACAAGGCGCCGCTGGACTCCGCCCAGAGCACCGCGCGCAGCCTGGTCAGCAGCGGCCACGACGACGTCGGCTACTCGCTGCTGGTGTCCAAGGCGATCGGCAAGGTCGTTGCCCATCTGCAGGTCGGCGAAAGCCAGCTGAGCGGCACCGGAAGCGACTACGTCTCGGTGCTGCACCATCAGTTCTTCGGCCTGGAGTACCGTGCCGGCAGCCGCCACTCGTGGATCGCGCAGACCAGCAGCCAGGCGAGCGCGTTCAATGTCGGCAACGTGCCCGGCTAC
>JBGOTW010000358.1:0-3614 GCA_041476685.1 bacterium
ATCCGCTGTCCTCGTTCGTGCGGCTGCTCAACCACAAGCGCCGCCTGGAACTGCTGCCGGAGATCGCCCGGCTCTTCCACCAGCAGGCCGACGAGCGGCTCGGCCGGGCCCAGGCCGATGTGACGGTGGCCGAGCCGCTTGCGGCCGCGCAACAGGAACGGCTGCGCAAGCAGCTCGAACAGGCCACCGGCAAGTCGGTCACGCTGAACGTGCGCGTGGATCCCAAGCTCCTCGGCGGAGCGGTGACCCGCGTCGGCAGCACCGTCTGGGACGGCAGCGTGCGGCACCACCTGGCCCAGGTCCGCGAGCAACTGCTGAGGGGCTAGGCCCCACAAGCGCCACGAGAGGGAAGATTCCGCAATGAAACTGCGCGCCGAAGAAATCAGCTCGATCATCGAGAAGCAGATCGCCTCCTTCGACAAGAAGGTGGACACGCAGGAGGTGGGCACGATCCTCAGCGTCGGGGACGGGATCGCCCGCGTGCACGGGCTGGACAACGTCGGGGCCGGCGAGCTGCTGGAGTTCCCGGGCGGCGTGGTCGGGATCGCGCTGAACCTGGAGGAGGACAACGTCGGCGTGGTGCTGATGGGCGACGAGCGCCACCTGAAGGAGGGCGACCAGTGCCGCCGCACCGAGCGCATCGCGGAGATCCCGGTCGGCCAGGGCCTGATCGGGCGCGTCATCGATCCGCTCGGCCAGCCCCTCGACGGCAAGGGCCCGATCAAGAGCGAGGGCTCGCGCCGCCTGGAGATCATCGCGCCCGGCATCGTGCAGCGCCGCCCGGTGCACCAGCCGATGCAGACCGGCCTGAAGGCGATCGACTCGATGGTGCCCATCGGGCGCGGCCAGCGCGAGCTGATCATCGGCGACCGCCAGACGGGCAAGACCGCCATCGCGCTCGATACGATCATCAACCAGAAGGGCCAGGACGTCATTTGCATCTACGTGGCGATCGGACAGAAGAACTCGTCCGTGGCCCAGGTGGTCAAGCGCCTGACGGACTTCGGGGCGATGGACTACACGATCGTCGTCTCGGCCACGGCCTCGGACCCGGCGCCCCTGCAATACATCGCGCCGATGGCGGGCGTGACCGTGGGCGAGCACTTCATGGCGCAGGGCAAGCACGTGCTGTGCGTGTACGACGACCTGTCGAAGCAGGCGGTCTCCTACCGGCAGCTCTCGCTGCTGCTGCGCAGGCCGCCGGGCCGCGAGGCGTATCCGGGCGACGTGTTCTACCTGCACAGCCGCCTGCTGGAGCGCGCGGCGAAGCTGAACGACGCGCACGGCGGGGGCTCGCTCACCGCCCTGCCCATCATCGAGACGCAGGCCGGCGACGTGGCCGCCTACATCCCCACCAACGTGATCTCCATCACCGACGGGCAGATCTACCTGAGCGCCGACCTGTTCAACTCCGGCATCCGCCCCGCCATCAACGTGGGGCTGTCGGTGTCCCGCGTCGGCGGCTCCGCCCAGACCAAGGCCATGAAGAAGGTCGCCGGCACGCTCAGGCTCGACCTGGCCCAATACCGCGAGAAGGCCGCCTTTGCGCAGTTCGGCAGCGACCTGGACAAGGCGACGCAGCAGCAGCTCACGCGCGGCGCGCGCCTGGTCGAGCTGCTGAAGCAGGGCCAGTACAAGCCGATGCCGATCATGGACCAGGTGATCTCGATCTTTTCCGGCACGAATGGCTTCCTGGACGACCTGCCCCTGGCCGCGGTGGGCAAGTTCGAGGCGGAGCTGCTGACCTTCGTGCGCAACCGCCACGCGGACCTGCACGCGCGCCTGACCGCCGCGCGCGACCTGAACGACGAGGACCGCACCGAGCTGAAGCAGGCGGTGACGGAATTCAAGACGACGTTCAAGCCCTAAGGCGACGGGTATTATAACGCGACGGGCCGGACCCCGAGGGGCCGGCGCCCCCCCTCTTCCCGGAAGCGACCGAAGGACACGCCATGGCCATCCTGCGCGACATCCGGCGGCGCATCAACAGCGTGCGCAACACCCGCCAGATCACCGCCGCCATGCGGATGGTGTCGGCGGCGAAGCTGAACCGCGCGCAGGCCGCCGTGCGTCAGTCGCGGCCCTATGCCCACGCGCTGTTCCAGGTCGTGACCAACCTGTCGCGCGGCATGACCGGCGAGGACCATCCGTTCTTCCGCCCTCCCCGGCCCGGCCGGTCGGTCGTCGTCCTGTTCACGTCCGACCGCGGGCTGTGCGCCGGGTTCAACAGCAACCTGAACAAACTGGTGCTGCGGGAGATCCGCGCCGGGAAGGTTCCGGATCCGGAGCTGATCTGCTTCGGGCGGGTGGGCAACGACTACTTCAAGCGGCGCGGAACGCCGATCTCGCGCGCCGTGCTGTTCGCGCGGCCGGTGGAGAAGGAGCAGGCGATCGGGGAAATCATCGAGAGCGTGTCGGCGCGCTACATCGCGGGCGAGGTGGCGCGGCTATACGTGGCCTTCAACCACTACCACAACCCGGTGCGCCAGGACCCCACGCTGCACGAGATCATCCCGCTGCCGCAGCCGCCGCCCGAGCGGCGCGTCACGTTCCGCGTGGACACCATCTTCGAGCCTGCCCGGCAGGAGATCCTGTCCGTGATGCTGAACCGCTACCTGCTCAACCAGCTCCTGCACGCCCACCTCAACACCGAGGCGGGGGAGCACGGGGCGCGCATGGCGGCGATGGAAGGGGCGACCAAGAACGCGGGTAAGATGATCGATTCGCTCACCCTGCAGTACAATCGGGCGCGCCAGGCGAGCATCACCAAGGAGCTGATCGAGATCGTGAACGGCGCGCAGAGCCTGTAGCGGAAGCGCGCACGGATTCCCGCAAGGCGGTCCGCCTCGCAGCGGCCGGCCGCTTCCGGGCCACAGCCACGCAGCAGCCATCGGGCGCAACAGCGAGAGAGCAAGCCATGAGCACAGAGGGGCGCATCGTCCAGGTGATGGGTCCGGTCGTGGACATCTCCTTCGACCACGGCAATTTGCCGTCGATCCTGAACGCCGTGCGGATCGATACGATGACCGACGGGAAGAAGGGCCGGCTGATCTGCGAGGTGCAGCAGCACCTCGGCGAGGACACGGTGCGCACGGTCGCGATGGGCAGCACCGACGGCCTCGCCCGCGGCATGAGCGCCACCGACACCGGCGAGCCGATCATGGTGCCGGTGGGTGAGGCGGTGCTGGGGCGCATCCTCAACGTCACCGGCGATCCGGTCGACGAGATGGGCCCGATCAAGACCGAGACCTACCGCGCCATCCACCAGGACCCGCCCCCGTTCAGCGAGCAGCAGACCGAGACGAGCATGTTCGTCACGGGCATCAAGGTCATCGATCTGCTCTGTCCGTACTCGAAAGGGGGGAAGATCGGACTGTTCGGCGGCGCCGGCGTCGGCAAGACGGTGGTGATCATGGAGCTGATCCGCAACATCGCCCAGGAGCACGGCGGCTACTCGGTGTTCGCGGGTGTAGGGGAGCGCACGCGCGAAGGCAACGACCTGTGGCTGGAGATGAAGGAGTCGGGCGTGCTGCAGAAGACGGCGCTGGTGTACGGGCAGATGAACGAGCCGCCCGGGGCGCGCGCCCGCGTCGGGCTGACCGGCCTCACCGTCG
>JBGOTW010000359.1:0-3556 GCA_041476685.1 bacterium
CCACCGAGCAGACGAGAAATCCGAGCGTATTGGGCAGCACGAGGGAATAGAATACCCGGTCGTCGAACACCTTGAGGTAGTTCGCAATGCCGACCCAGGTCTTCTTCGGATCGTACAGGGCCCAGCTGCGGAAGCTGGCGTTCGCGCCGATCAGGATCGGCACGACTTGGAACAGGGCGAGCACGAGAAAGGCTGGCAGAACCAGCGCCAGCATGAACCGCTCCTGCTCGCCGAAGCGGATCCTTCGGCGAGGAGGTGCGCCGGCCGGCGCGGAATGGTCGGATCGCATGTCGGAGCGCACCCCCGTCGGAGCGTCAAGGCAACGGCGTCAGCCGCCGATAGCGGCCTTGTGAACCCGGGCATCCGCTTCCTTCAGCACTTTCGGGATGTCCTCGCGCTTGCCCGAAATCGCTTCGATCATCGCGTCCGAGAACTCCTTGTGCACCCGTCCCCACTCGGGGAAGTAATAGGCGGAGTGGAAGCCGCCCTTGCGGTCCACATTGTCGAGGGTGACGCTCGCGAGCCGCTTGAAGACCGGGTCTGTTTTCCGCAGCATCTCCTGCACTTTCACGTTGGGCGGCGGGCCGCCGGTGGCCTTCCACATGGCGACCTGTCCCGCGGTGTCCGCCAGCATGGCGTTCAGCGCCTGCTTGGCCAGTTTCTGGCGCTCGGGCGGCACGCCCTTTGGAATGGCCCAGCCCCAGATATCGTTCCACGCCACGTGGCGCTTGCCGCGCGGCCCGATGGGGAATGCGCCGAAGCTGACCTTGCCGGCGACCTTCGATTTCTCGGGATCCATGAATTCGCCGTAGAACGTGGAGTCCGCCATGGTGATGGCCGCGTCTCCGGCCTCGAAAATGGCGTTCGCGTCGGTACGGGAGTAGGTGACGGCGCCCGGCGGGGTGATCTTGTACGTGTTGATCGCGTCCCACCAGAATTCGGCCACGTCCTGCATGCACGGGTCGGCCATCCCCGTCTTCCAGCCATTGGCCGCCAGCACCTTGTTGTCCCGCTCGTTGAAGGGCTTCAGGATATCGCAGCCGTCAGACCACATGGACCAGAGCAGGCTGAACCAGGTGTGCGGGTACTTCATGCCGCCGACGATGCCCCACTTGACCTTGCCCTCCTTCTGCAGCCGCTGGCTGACCGTCACCAGCTCCTTCCACGTCTTGGGGAACTCCGATTCCTTCAGCAGGTCCGTGCGGTAGAAGAACGTGCCGACCGTGTGCACCATGGGCACGACCGTATCCTTCCCGTCGGCATTGGCGAAAATCTTGTCCACGGGGAAGCGGTCCACCACCTTCATGTTGGGAACGTCGTCCGTCGTAACCAGCCACTTCGCCCAGTTCTGCCCCCAGTCGTCGTTGTGCCAGATCAGATCGTACTGGTCGCTGCCGGAGGTGAGCGAGGCGCTGACCTTCTCGAAGAAGACCTCGTAGGCGGTGGCGATCTTGACGATCTTGACCCCATTCGCCTGGCCCCATTTCTCGAGCATTTCCGCCGATGCGTCCTGGATCGGATGCTTCATGTAGGCGACCTTGAGCTCTTTCTCCTGGGCTGCCGCCGGCCGTCCCGCCAGGAGCAGCAGCGCCAGCATGGGCAGCGCCAGCGCAGCGGAGATGCCGGCCCACTTCATCAGATTGCGCACCGACGGGGATTGGCTGAGTCGCATGATCATGACGCCTCTTGATCTGGAATGCCGGACGCTCGCGCGCTCCGGCGGGATCGTGTGCGTCCCGCTGACGGAGCGCAGGACGTGGCACCGGACGGGTCGGCTGGCATGGCAGATGGAGTGTCCGGCATGGGTCGCCCGTCCGAATGGGCTGCGCGCAAGAATGCCCCTTGCCCCCGGGCCTGCGGTTGCCGGACCCTAATCGTATCCCGCGCGGGAAGTCAATTGACGGACCCTTTCCTTGCGCCCGTCAGGGCGCGCCGGCCCGTTCCGCCTTGACCGCGCCCGCGGACAGCAGCTTCTCGATCTTGTCGGCGCCATAGCCGAGTTGCTCCAGGATCTCCACAGAGTGCTGCCCCAACCGCGGCGGCGGACGGCGCACCGGCGGCGCCTTGTTGTCGTAGCGAACCGGATGGGCCATCAGGCGGATGGGCTTCCCGTTGGCGTCGCTCGTGTCCACGAACACGCCGTTGTGGGCGATCTGCGGATCGTCGAGCAGGTCGGGATAGTCGTTCACTGGGGCGTGCCAGACCCCGAGCTTGGCGAAGACCTGCAGCCAGTGGGCGGTCGGACGCTTGCGCAGGGAGGTCTCCACGAGGCGGCTGATCGCGTCGCGCTCCTCGTAGGGATCCTTACCGGCGTAGGCATGCAGCTCCGGGCAGTCCAGCGCCCCCTCCATGCGTTCCACGGGATTGAGCGAGACGCCGATGTATCCGTCCGCGGTCGGATAGACGCCATAGGGCGCCGGGCTATGCCAGCACGCGAGGGACGTCCTGCTGCGGGGCCGCATCTTGGCGCCGTTGAGGAAGTACGTGAACGATTCGATTTGCAGGTCGAGGGCCGCGTTGAGCAGATTCACATCCACTTTGCATCCGATCCCGGCTTTTTCACGGCGCAACAGCGCGGCCAGCACGCCCATGGCCAGCAGCGCCGCGCCGTGCTGATCCACCACGGCCGCGCCCACCGGCGCCGGCGGGCCGTCGCCCGCTCCCGTGACCGCCGCCAGTCCGGACAGGGACTGGATGATCATGTCCTGGCCCGGCCGGTCGCGGTAGGGCCCATCCGCCCCGTACCCGGAACAGGACACGTAGATGATGCGCGGATTGATCGCCTTCACGGCGTCGTAGCCGAACCCCAGATTTTCCATGACGCCGGGCCGGAAATTTTCCACGAACACGTCCATCCCTTTCAGCAAGTCCCGGATCACTTGGGCGCCCTCGGGATGCTTCAGATCCACGGCCAGCGAGCGCTTGTTGCGGTTAGCGCACAGGAAGAACACGCTTTCCCCGTGCCGCCGCGCATTGGCACCAGACCAGTGGCGCTCGAAACTGCCCTGGGGCGGCTCGACCTTGATTACGTCCGCCCCCAGGTCGCCCAGCATCTGCACGCCGGAGGGTCCCTGGAGATAGTGCGCGAAGCTCAGCACCCGGACGCCGTCCAGCATGTCGGTGCCGCCGCCCGGGGAATGTCCGGCGGAATCGGAATCGCTCTGCATCGTTCACACCCTTTTGGCAGCAGGTAGGCGGGGCAAGAGGCCCGCCGCGGATTCTTTGGCGTTGAAGAAATCGCCCATGCCCCTCAGCGTTTGCCCGCCGGGCGGCGTCGCATCATTACCGTGTGCTCGCCTTCCGTCACGACCTCTCTCCGCTGATTGACCAATTGGACCGCTTCCACCAGGATGCCGCGATCGGGCTTCTTGGTCTCGCGCTTGCTCGCGATCCGCACTTTGACGTGCAGGGTATCGCCGATCAGGATGGGTCGCGCGAACTTGATGTTCCAGCCCAGGGAGGCGATGGCGGTGCCGTCGAATTGGCCCAGGCGGAACTTCATTCCTTCCATCAACGCCAGCCCGAACAGGCCATGGGCGATGCGGGTGCCGTACGG
>JBGOTW010000360.1:0-3534 GCA_041476685.1 bacterium
GCCGCGGCGGGATCGCTGCGGTCGGTTCGCAAGATGCCCAGCGCATCGTATACGCGGTGCAGCACATAGGTTGGATTGGTGGCTTCCACCACCTGCGCGCGCTCTTCCGCGGATTCCGTCGCCAGGAAGCGCAACACTGCGGCGCGCCGGCGGCTGCTCGCAAGCAGCGAAGCAAAAGGCGGCCAGCCAAGCAGGAAACGCTCTATGACCTGCTGGTCGCTGCCGTGCAAGGTGCGGGCAGGTCCTTTCGGCTCAGGGAGAAGTTTCGGTCCCGACTCCATCGGCATCTCACTCGGGGCACAGCCTGGTCCACTCCGGCCGTCCGCGGTCGAATTGGGGGCCAACTGTTTACTTGGAAGATAGAAGGATAACTATACCACGGGTTCGCGCTTGTCCGCACACCGCAGGCAGGCTATGTTGGCCGCAGGGAGACAACCTTCGACATATCAACCTGATGTGGCGAAGGCAGGGGGTTGGGTTCGTGCAAGTGCGGAGCGCTCGCGACTGCGCGGGACGGAGGGTATTAGACCAAGTAGGATGGGCGGGTGCGGCATGCTGCCGCTGGGAACCCGATGGGCTTCGGCTCACGAGATGCGGATACGCGCCCATGGTGACGGACCTGATCGGCTACCTGTACGATGCCGGGCTGCAGCCTGAGTTGTGGGGCGTCGCCTTCGACCGGCTGCAGACCTACTTCGGCTGGACTTCGGGCGGGATTCACATCCATTCGCCCGAGCGCGCCGGCACAGACGTCTCCTACAGCGCCAACATCGACGCCTCCGCCCTCAAGCTGTATGCGGAGCGATACCTCGCCGTCAGTCCGGTGACGCGCTATCTGGCCGACAAGACGGTCGGCGCCGTGTGCGCGATCAACTTTCTCCAGCGCGAAAGCGAATGGACGAAAGGGGAGTTCTT
Source organism: bacterium (assembly GCA_041476685.1). Classification (GTDB taxonomy): domain Bacteria; phylum SAR324; class SAR324; order SAR324; family JACQKK01; genus JBGPEV01. Next base: position 916 of record JBGOTW010000360.1, read on the forward strand.
CCACGAGTTCGTGCGGCAGCTCAATGACGCGCACTACTACGGCGGCGCGCTGCTGGCGACGCACGAGGGGCGGATGGTCAAGCTCTCGTTCCAGCGCCGCAAGAAGGACGGCCCCTTCACTTCCCGTGAGCTGCGGGAGCTGGCCATGCTCGGACCTCATTTCGAGCGCGCCCTGCAGATCTCCCAGCAGCTTGCGCAGGGCCGGGAGCGCCACGCGGCCATGACCTCCTTGCTGGACGGCCTGGAGTTCGCGGTCTTCCTGCTCGATCGCGCGGGCAGGGTGGTGCTGCGCAACCGGCGCTCGGAGGACTTGCTTTCCCGGGGGTCCGATTTGCGCTTGAAGCAGGGCCGGCTCTGCCTGGCCGGCGCGGCGGAGGACGAGCGGCTCTTACGGCTCATCCAGGAATCCACGCGCACGGCGGTCGGGGCGGGCCTGCACGCGGGGGGCGCCCTTTCGGTGCCTGAGCTTGGACCGGAGCGGCGCCTGTGCCTGCTCGTCACTCCGCTGACTTCGGCAAGCGGGCAGTGGGACTTTCCGGGCGAGCAGATCTGCGCCGGCGTGTTCGTGTCCGCGCCTTCCGCGTGGCGTTCGCTGGGCCCTCAGGTATTGATGAGCTGGTTCGGCCTGACGCCGGCGGAAGCGCAGCTGGCGGAGCGGCTCGCCAACGGCGAACGTCCGGAGGACATTGCCGACGACCGTCAGGTCAGCCGCGAGACGATCAAGGTGCAGACCCGCTCCATCTACGAGAAGGTCGGAGTGCACCGCCAGGCTCAGCTTGCCAGGCTCCTGCTCGCCACTCCCGCCGTCGTTGCGCCTCTGGCCTAGGGCCGTGCGCGCTCGGTCCCCGCAGCACGCGGCGGGCGGAGTTACGCCTTCCGGCAGCAATACACTTCCGTCACGTAGGGAAACGGGATCGTCTCCCGCCCGCCGGTCAGGGGATGCTCGCGCAGCATGCGGCGCACCTCGTCCAATAGGCCGGCCCGTGTGGCGGGCGGCAGGCCGGCGACAAAGCTCGTGGATGCGGCCCGGTCCACGACCTGCTCGGGCGTGCCGAGATGGACAAAGGGAATGCGCTCGACGGCCAGGGGTGTGAAGCCGTTGGGGACGGCAAATGCCTCCCGCCAGGCCCCCGTATGGTAGCGGGGTGCGCCACCGTTGTGCGGATCCATCAGCTCCGATAGCCGCCGCACCCAGTCCACCGACTCGTTCCGCACGTTCCAAATGAGCGCGAGGCCGCCAGCGGGCTTGAGTACGCGGCGGATTTCGGCCAGCGCCTCCCGGCCGCGGAACCAGTGGAACGCCTGCGCAACCGTCACGGCGTCCACCGACCCGTCCGGCAAGGGGATGGCCTCCGCCGTGCCTTCGAGCACGGTGACCGCAGGCCACTGCACGGCAATCCGGTCGCACATGGCTGCGACTGGCTCGACGGCGATGATGCGCGCGCCGGTGGGCAGCAGCAGGCGCGTGAACTTGCCCGTGCCCGCGGCCAGGTCAAGCACTGTGGCAACCCCGGCGGCGTGCGCGGAGGAGCTGGATGCGAGGCCGAGCCGCTCCACCACGAGCGCGACCGCCGCCGGCGGATACTCGGGCCGGCCGCGTTCGTAGGCAGCGGCGGCGCCGGCATAGCTTTGGGCGTGGGGGTTGATGGGCTGCGGGGAGGACATTCGGCCCGCTTGTTGAAGCCGTCCGGCGCGGAAACCTCTGCGGCCCGGCCGGGCTACTCGTCCCGGGTGGCGGCGATCACTTCCTCGATGGTGGTGACGCCCGCCCGGATCATCTCGATGCCGTGGCGGCGCATCGTCACCATGCCCGCGGCGATCGCGGCGTCGCGGATGACGTTCGCCTCGCTGGAGCGCAGCAGCACCCGCTTGATTGGATCGGTGACCAGCAAAAGCTCGTACAGACCCTGGCGGCCGGCATAACCGGTGCCCTTGCAGGCCGTGCAGCCCTGTCCTTCGCTCAGCCAGGCCCAACCCTCCAGCTCCGCATCGGTCAGCCCCAGCTCGCGCAGCATGTCCGGATCGGCCGGGATGTTGTGGTGGCACTGGCCGCAGACCTTGCGCACCAGCCGCTGCGCCAGCACGGCCATCACCGTGGAGGAGACGAGGTAGGGCTCGATGCCCATGTCCACCAGGCGGGTCATGGTGGCCGGGGCGTTGTTGGTGTGCACCGTGCTGAACACGGTGTGCCCGGTGAGCGCGGCCTGGATGGCGATCAGGGCGGTCTCCTTGTCGCGCATCTCGCCCACCATGATCACGTCGGGGTCCTGCCGCAGCACCGAGCGCAGGGCGGCGGCGAAGGTCAGCCCCAGCTTCGCGTTGACCTCGGTCTGCACGTACCCATCGATCTTGTACTCGACGGGGTCCTCCGCCGACGAGATGTTCCGCTCCTCCTTGTTGAGCGCCGCGAGAGCCGAATAGAGGGTCGTCGTCTTTCCGCTGCCCGTCGGGCCGCTCACCAGGACGATCCCACCGGTCTGCTGGATCAGCTTGCTCCACTGCACATAGATGGCCTCCGGCATGCCCAGTTGCCGCAGGTCGAACAATTCCTGATCCTGGAAGAGCAGCCGCATCACGGCTTTCTCGCCGTGGATCGTGGGCATGATGGAGACGCGGATA
>JBGOTW010000361.1:0-3490 GCA_041476685.1 bacterium
AATGCGCCTCAAGTCTTGCCGGGAATTGACATGCTGGGTCCGCGCAGCGCAGCCGCCGTGCGTGACGATGAAATCCGGAGGATTTCTGTCCCCGCCTACCTCTGGTCCCAGCGCAGCCGGCGACTGGCCGCAGTTTGACCCGGATCGCGTCGTCGAGGCGATTTGCCGGCGCTTGAGTCTGGACGTTCCGACTTGGATTTCAATGGCATAGGGCTGATAGCTGCGGCTGAGAGATTCTCGGTTGCCACCGAGGATACGAAATTGACAACGGCTTCTGCGCCGAAGGAAAGGGGAAAGACCCCCGCACAATCCATCGTGGTACTCTCGTAACCAGACTCGACGATCCTGCGATTAACCCGCGCTGGCGCCGCGGTGCAAAATCCGCCGCGGTACTCTCAAGCGTGCCGCCATATCGCCCTGCTGCGTGCTCAAAGGCTCCATCCCGCGCACAGGACCAGCGAAATGACACGCGGAGTTGCGCCCGATCACAGCAAGTCTCAGACGACATGGCATAGACGATATCCACGGGTAGTGTGACGGGCGCCTCGACGCTTTGAGGTGGCTGCTACCTGTCACGCAGGCGAAACTTACCGGAAACGGGAGTGCAGCCATGACACCGGCTCTCCGTACGCTGAACTTCACCGCGCATGTCACCTCTTCGGCCGGCTGGCTCGGTGCGACCGCCAGCTTCCTCGTGCTCAGCATCGCCGGAGTCGCCAGCCGGGATGCGGAAACAGTGCGGAGCGCCTATCTCGCAATGAACCTGATCGGTCCCTATGTCGTCGTTCCGTTGAGTCTCGCGGCGCTGCTGACGGGACTGGTGCAATCCCTGGGCACCCCCTGGGGCTTGGTCCGGCACTATTGGGTGCTGGTGAAATTGACGCTCAGCGTCGGTGCGACCCTGCTCTTGGTGCTGCACCAACTGACAGCGGTGGCCGGGGCGGCGAATCGGGTGTCGGCAAGTGCGGCTGGATCGTTCCCTCAGGTCGGCCCCGTGGGACCGCAATTGGTCCGCGATTCGGGTGTCGCCGTGCTGGCGTTGCTCGTGATCGCGATCCTCGGCGTGTACAAACCGTGGGGCAGAACTCGCTATGGGCTACGCAAGCTGCAAGAGCTGCACAGTGCATCCGGAAAATCTCCCGCGCCCACCCCGGCCGGCGTGGGCGTCCCCCTCAGCCTCAAGGTCTTCATCGCCCTCACCGGTGCGATCGTCGTGCTACTCGGCGCGTTGCAGCATCTTGGGGGCCACGTTCACTGATCCTGGGGAGCCGGGATGCGACTCCCAGTGGACAGACGGCGAGGCGCACGAAGCGCCGCAGTGAGGGCGCGCGCCTTCCCGCCCCGGCTCGCCTGTCCTAGAATCAGCGCAACGACGCCTCACCGCTCCGCCCGCCGCCGGAAACGCCATGAGCCTGAAGGATGAGCTGGTCAAGGCCGGGCTGGTCTCCGCCAAGCAGGCCCGCCAGGTTGCCCATCGCGAGCGCGTCGAGCGCAAGCAGTCGGGCCAGCAGCCGGGCGCCGCGCCCGCGCAGGACGAGGCGGCGGCTCGCGCGGAGGAAGTGCGCCGCGAGCGGGAGGCGCAGCGCGCCCGCGACCAGCAGCTCGCCCGCGAGCAGCAGGCCCGCCAGGCCGAGCGCGAGCGCGAGATTCAGGAGCGCGAGCGGCGCACGGCCCAACTCGAGGCCGCGCTGCGCGACGGACGCATCGAGAATTGGCAGGGCGCGCGCACCTACTACTTCACGGACGGCGCGCGCATCGAATCGCTCTCGGTCTCCGACGATATGGCGCGCCGGCTCCAGGAGGGCACGGCCGCCATCGTGCGCTCGGACGCTCCCGCTGCTCCCTACGCGCCGCTGAACGCCGCCCAGGCCCTGCGCCTGCGAGAGCTTGCGCCGGAGCGGGTGGTGACGCTGCACCCCGCCTGACGTAGCGCGCGGCGAAATACCGGCGATCCACGGATTGCACACATTCCACAGCGGCCTTGTGCGGCGGGCGGGGCGACGACTTTCGAGCTACCTGCGAATGGTGAGAACCCTGGAGCTATCGCTCAAGCGGCGGGACCACTTCAGGAGCCGCCGAGGTCCCGGCCTGTGGCGGAAAATCGTCCGGAATGTCGCAAATTCCGCCCGGATTTTCGCCGCCCGCAGCGCCCACCACACCTGAAACGTGAGCCGGTGCGACGGGGACACGTCTCCAAAGCGCCGCCCAGCGGGTCCGAAGTGCTACTGAACGCTACCTCACCGGCACCCCGCTGCGGGGTCTAATGCAAGCGGCTTGCATTAGCATCGGCAGCGCCGCTGCGGCGAATGAGGGTCAGCCGACGATCTTGGCCGCGCGCAGGCGTTGAATCTCCGCGGCGGAAAAGCCTGCCTCCCGCAGCACCTCGTCGCTGTGCTCGCCGTGGCGGGGCGCAGGACGGAAGCGGGGGGCGTCGCCCTCGGACAGCCGGAAGGGCACGTCGGGCATCCGCACCCGGCCGATGCCGGGCTGTTGCACCTCCACGAACATCCCGTTCGCCCGCGCCGGATCGGAATCGAACACCGCCTCGGGCGGCAGCACCGCCATGGCGGGCGCATCGTGCGCAAGCAGGCGCTCGCTCCACGCGGCCACGGGGCGGGCCGCGAACGCCTCGCCGAGCAGCAGCGCCAGCGCTTCCGTGTGCTGCGCGCGCTCCGTGTAGGTCGCGAAGCGGGCGTCGCCCGCCCATTCCGGCCGCTCCAGGGCCGCGCACAGGTTGGCCCACTCCTGGTCGTTGACGATGGCGAGCTGGACATAGGTCCCGTCGGCGCAGGCATAGGCCCCGAACACCGCCTGGGTGCCGAGGTCCGCGGCGGGCCAGTCGTCGCCTGCGTCGCGGGCCTGCACCATTTCCACCATCTGCAGGGCGATGGCACTGCCGAGCAGCGAGCCCTCGATCCGCTGGCCCAGGCCCGTGCGCTCGCGCTGAAAGAGCGCCAGCGCCACGGCGTAGCTAAGGATCATGGACGTGCTCGTATCCACGGCCCAGAGGCCGGAGGCGCGGGGCTTGCCGTCGGCGAGCTTGCGCCGGCCGAGAATCCCGGCCGCGGCCTGCACCAGCAGGTCGTAGCCGCGCGCCAGGCGGAGGCGGCCCTGCGCTCCGTACGGGGTGAGCGCGACGTAGATCAGGCGCGGATTGAGCGCCCGCAGCGTGCCGTAGGCGATGCCCAGCCGCTCGTCCACGCCGGGCCTAAAGTTGTGCAGCAGCACGTCGGCGGTTCCCGCGAGCCGGCGCAGGACGTCCTGCCCCTCCGGCTGGCGCAGGTCGAGCACGAGGCCGCGCTTGTTGCGGTTGACGACCCAGAAGGCCCGGCTCTCGCCGCGGATCGGCGGCATGGACAGCACCCGCCGGCCGTCTTCGCCCTTGGGCGGCTCGATCTTGACGACATCGGCGCCCTGATCCCCCAGGAACATGCCCGTCCCGGGCACGGCCCAGACCGAGGACAGGTCGAGCACCCGGATTCCGTGCAGC
>JBGOTW010000362.1:0-3488 GCA_041476685.1 bacterium
CGCCCGACAAGGCGGAACGGGCCGCGTCCATCCTGGCCCACGGCGAGGTGCGGCGGCGCTTCACCGTGCGTCCGCTGCCTTGGTACCTGGAGCACCAGTCGGTCACCGAACGCAGCCGCGTGTATGCCGAGGAGATGGTCGCGCTGTGCAAGCAGGCGGCGGGCGAGGCGCTCGCAGGCGCCGGCGTGGAGCCGGGCAGGGTCGGACTGATCGTCAGCTCCTCCTGCACCGGCGTGATGATCCCGTCGGTGGAGAGCCACCTGATCGCGCGCATGGGCTTCCGCCCCGAGACCCAGCGCCTGCCGGTCACCGAGCTGGGCTGCGTGGCGGGAGCCTGGGCATTGGCGCGGGCCAACGACTACCTGCGTGCCTACCCCGACGCGGCCGTCCTCATCGTCGCGGCGGAGCTGGCGAGCCTGACGGCCCAGGTCGGCGATACCTCCATGGCCAACATTGTCTCTGCCGCCCTGTTCGGCGACGGCGTGGCCGCCACGGTGGTGGTTGGGCCGTCGTTTTCGCGCAATGGGCACGCCGTCGCGCATGGCCCCGCAGGACAAAGTCCCCGTGCCGATGGACCGACGCCGCACCTTGCCGCGACACACCGCCCCGCCCGGATCCTCGCCACGCGCAGCGTCCTGTTTCCGGGCACGCCGGAGCTGATGGGCTTCGACGTCACCGACGGCGGGTTGAAGATCGTGTTGTCGCCGCGCGTTCCGCGGTTCATCCGCCAGCACCTGCCCGGTGTGCTGGCTCCCTTCCTGGAGGAGCACGGGGTGCGGCGCGGGGACCTGGCCCACTTTCTGCTGCACCCGGGCGGGCGCAAGGTGCTGGAGGGCCTGGAGCGCGAGCTGGACCTGACGGCGCGGGACACGCGCTTCAGCTGGCAGGTGCTGCGCGACTACGGCAACCTGTCCTCGGCCACCGTGCTCTTCTTGCTGCACCACTTCGAGCGCGAGGCCGCGCCGCAGGAAGGTGACCTGGGCCTGCTCCTTGCCGTCGGGCCCGGGTTCTGCGCCGAGCTGGTCCTGCTGCAGTGGTGAGGGCCCCCGAGGAGCGCCCGCGATGTCCGAGCCTGTCGTCATCACCGGGCTGGGCCTGATCACTTCCCTGGGATTCGGCCTGCAGGAGAACTGGGAGCGGCTGAGCGCGGGCGAATCGGGCATTGCCCTGCTCGATCCGGTCCGCTTTCCCGTCCCGTTCCAGCTGCCCGTGCGGCTCGGGGCGATGGTACCCCGCGACCGGCTTGCCGAGCGCATCCGCGCTGCCGTGCCCCGCGCCATCTGGAACACCTCCGCGGACGTGTGCCACTTGTGGCTGCTGGTGGCCCTGGAAGCGCTGGCCATGGCCGGCCTGCCCGGCGCGGCGGAGGGCGCGTCACCGTCCGCCGCGGGCGGCTCGCCCCCGCCGCAGCGCGCCGCGGACTCTGCGGATGGCGAGCGCGTGGGCATCTTTGTCGGCAACGGAGCGGGCGCGGCCACCTTCACCGAGCAGGAGTACGCGAACGTCTACACCGCGGAAAAGGCGCACTTGCGGGACGTCAGCCGCATGGCCGTGCCCAAGTACATGATGTCCTCGCTCGCCGGTCAGCTCTCCATCCTGATCGGCGCACGGGGCCCGGCGGTCACGGTCAATACCGCCTGCTCCTCCGGCGCCACGGCGCTCGTGCTGGCGCTGGACGCATTGCGCCTGGGCCGGGTGGGACGAGCCGTCGTCGGCGGAGCGGACCTGCCGCTGGCGGGCGCGGTGCTGAAGGGATTCGCCAACCTGGGAGCCCTGTCGGTGCGCAACGACCTGGGCGCCGCGGCGAGCCGGCCTTTCGATACGGCGCGGGACGGCTTCGTGCTCGGCGAGGGCGCCGCCTGCCTGGTGCTGGAGCGCGCCGGAACCGCCCGCGCCCGCGGCGCACGGCAGCTGGCGCGGCTCGCGGGGGGCGCCGCCGCGTCGGAGGCCTATCACCTGCTCTCCCCCCGCGACCATGGCGAGGCGATGGCGGAGTGCATGCGGGCGGCGCTGCGGGACGCCGACGCCCGGCCGGAGGACGTGCGCCACGTCTATGCCCACGGTACCGGCACGCGGGTCAACGACCGCTGCGAGGCCGAAGCGCTCGCGGCCGTCCTGCCCGGACGGCCGACCGTCAGCGCCACCAAGGCCCTGCTCGGCCACACCATCGGCGCCGCGGGCGCCATTGACGCTGTGCTGGCCGCCTTTGGCCTGGTTGCCGGTCAGGCGGTGCCTTGCCGGAATCTCGACGCGCCCGATCCGGAATGCGCCGTTCGACCTGCGCGCAACGTGAACCTGGAAGCGGTGGGAGCGGGCGGCCCAGCGGCGTATCTGGTCAACTCCTTCGCCTTCGGCGGTCACAATGTGACACTGGTTCTGACTCCGGGCCCCTGATTCCTCGAACCGCGACTCTCGGACCTGCAATCCCGCGGAGCTTTCCGCTCGGCTGTGCGCGCAGGAACCGCTAGCCCGCAGGAACCGGCCCGCGGAACTGCCGGCCCATCCGCCGCCGCGCAGCGTGGCGCCCCGCGGGTGCCCATGCAATACTCCATGCCCACGCCAGATCCGGGGCCCCTGCCGAATCCTTGGCCCATGCAATATCCGGCGCCCCGGAGGTGTTGACTCGGGTGAAGGATTTGCGTTCCGAGCCCATAGCTGCCGAAGAGGTGTATCGCGCCCATGCACGTTCCCAGCCCCAGCGGAGACCAGGCGATCGTCGTCAAGCTGCGCGCCGGCCGCCCCGTGCTGCTCAGCGCGGAGGAGTCGCGGCAGGTCGTCGAGGCCCTGCGCGCGGCGGTCGCGGTGGTGCTGGAATGCCCGCCGCAGCAGTTGGCCGACGACGCGAAGCTGTTCGACGACCTGGCCCTGGATTCGATCGACGTGTTCGACGTGCTGGACCAGCTGGCCGAGCGGTTCGAGGCGAAGGTGGCCCTGGAGGACCTGCCCGCCGAGCTGATCCGGGGCAAGCAAGGGCTGACGTTCCGGGACTTCGCCGCGGGAATCCTGACCTACTTCAGCACGCCACCGAAGACGAGCGCGCCCGGAATCGCCGCGCCGGGAAGCGGCAGTGGCGACTCGGGCTGACCGCTCGCGGACGCCGCGCCGGACGGTGGCTGGGACGGACCGGCCTGCAGAAGATCCTGGAAGAACGCGATGCCTTCCTCGCTGTCCCACGTGCGCGGGCCGAGCGCCCGGTGGATGATGGTGCCGCGCTGATCCAGCACGTAGGTGACGGGAATCCGCGTCACGCCGTAGTGGCTGCTGATCTCGCCGGCCGGATCGAGCACCAGCTCGAAGTTGAAGTGGTGGGTCTTGGAGAATTCCTGCACCTTCTCCGGCGTCTCCTGCAAGTCCACCGCAAGCACCTTGAACCTGCGCCCGCTCATGGCGCGGGCCAGCCGGTCCAGCGCCGGCATCTCCTCCAGGCACGGCACGCACCAGGTCGCCCAGAAGTTCAGCAGCACCACCGAACCGCGGTAGTCTGTGAG
>JBGOTW010000363.1:0-3473 GCA_041476685.1 bacterium
AGGGCGAGCGGCCCATGTCCGCGGACAACAAGACCCTCGGCCGCTTCGAGCTGACCGGGATTCCGGCCGCGCCGCGCGGCGTGCCGCAGATCGAGGTCACCTTCGACATCGACGCCAACGGCATCGTCCACGTGACCGCGAAGGACCTCGGCACGGGCAAGCAGCAGGACATCCGCATCACGGCGTCCTCCGGCCTGTCCGAGGAGGAGATCAAGCGCATGGTCAACGAGGCGGAAAGCTTCGCCGACGACGACCGCAAGCGCAAGGAGAAGGTCGAGAAGGTCAACCAGGCCGAGACGCTCGTCTATGCCACGGAAAAGACGCTGAAGGACGTCGGCGACTCGGTGCCGGAAGCCAGCCGCAAGGAGGTGCAGGCGGCGGCCGAGGAGCTCAAGACCGCCATGCAGGGCGAGGACCTGGACAAGCTCACCCAGGGCATCGACAAGCTGACCAAGGCGTCCCATGTGCTCGCCGAGGCGCTGTACAAGAAGGGCGCCCAGCAGCAGGCGGACGAGGCCGGACCCGGCAACGGGGCGGGCCAGGCCGGCCCGGGGCAGGCCGGCGCGGGCGGCAAGGAGAATGTCGTGGATGCGGAGTTCGAGGAAGTGCGGGAGAGCAAGCCGTAAGGGCAACCTTCACCCCCGACGCCCTCTACCCCACGCGGAAGAGGGCCTGGGCAACGCAGCGGGTTGCCGGAATCCATGGCTGGGCAAGGATGACCCATCGCATCGAAGCAGCGGGCGCGACCCGTCCGTCCGCTTGGCCGGTCCCGGCCCGGCGGGGCGGAATGCCGGCGTCGCCCGCAGCAGGAGCATGACGTTTGGCCACTCGGGACTACTACGAAATTCTGGGGGTGCCGCGCGCGGCCTCTGACGATGAGCTGAAAAAGGCTTATCGGCAGCTCGCCATGAAGTACCACCCGGACCGCAATCCGAACAACAAAGAGGCCGAGTCGCGCTTCAAGGAGGCGTCCGAGGCCTACGCCATCCTCAGCGACAAGGCCAAGCGGGCGCAGTACGACCAGTTCGGCCACGTCGAGGGAAACGGCTCGCCGGGCGGCGCCGAATTCGGCGGCTTCGGCGCGGGCGGACCCTTCGGCGACGTCTTCGGCGACATCTTCTCCGACTTCTTCGGCGGACAGACCCGCGCCCGCGGGCGCGGCGGGCCCCTGCGCGGCTCGGACCTGCAGTACAACATGGACATCACCTTCGAGCAGGCCGCCTTCGGCCACGCCACGGAGGTGAACATCCCGCGCCTGGAGACCTGCGACGCCTGCGGCGGCCTGGGCGCGAAATCCTCCAAGGACGTTGAGGTGTGCGCCTACTGCCACGGTACCGGGCAGATGCGCATCCAGCAGGGCTTCTTCTCCGTGGCCACGACGTGCAGCCACTGCCGCGGGCAGGGCCGCCTGATTCGCACCCCGTGCCCGAAATGCCACGGCGAGGGCCGCACGCGCAAGACGCACAAGCTGCGCGTGACCATTCCCGCCGGCGTGGACACAGGGCACAAGCTCAAGCTGAGCGGGGAGGGCGAGCACGGCGTGCAGGGCGGGCCCGCGGGCGACCTGTACATCGCCATCAACGTCCAGCCCCATCCGTTCTTCCAGCGCGAGGACGCCGACATCCTCTGCGAGGTGCCGGTCACGTTCGTCCAGGCGGCCCTGGGCGGGGACATCGAGGTGCCGACCCTGGAGGGCAAGGTCGAGCTCAAGGTGCCAGCCGGGACGCAGAGCCAGAAGGTGTTCCGCCTGCGCGGCAAGGGGATCGCCCAGGTGCGCGGCGGGGGCCGCGGCGACCAGTACGTGCGCGTGATCGTCGAGATTCCCGCGAGCCTGACCGCCCGCCAGCGCGAGCTGCTGAAGGAGTTCGCCCAGAGCGAGTCCGAGGCGGAACTGCGCAAGCACTATCCGCTCAAGGAAAAGTTCGTGCAGAAGATCAAGGAAATGTTCGGGTAGGCGCCGGGCACCCCGGACCGCCTCACCCCGCCTGCCGAGTAGCTTGCGCCGCGCGCAAGCGCCCGCCGCCGCAGGCCGCCCCCCTCCAACGCCGCGGAGCGGGGAATCCAAGAATCCCAAACGTGGCAGGCGAGAGATGAAGTCCCACTCCGCGCAGCCGGAGAGGGACCGCCGCGCAGCGGCGAGGGTGAGGCCCGCTACTCCTTCGGCAATTCCTTGCGCGTGGCGATGATCCGGTCCAGCAGGCCGTAGTCCTTCGCTTCCTCCGCCGTCATCCAGCGATCCCGGTCAATGTCCCGCGAGATATCCTGGGGCGACTTGCCGGTCGCTTCCGCGTACAGCGACACGAGCCGGTCCCGGTCGCGCAGGATCTCCTTGGCCTGGATTTCCAGGTCCATCGCCCGCCCCTGGTAGCCCATCATCAGCGGCTGGTGGATGAGGAACTTCGCGTTGGGCGTGCAGAAGCGGCTCCCCTGCGGCGCGGCGAGGGCGAGGACGCTGCCCATGCTGGCGGCCAGGCCCACGACCACGCTGACCACCGGCGCGGAGATGAAGCGGATCGTGTCGAAGATGGCGAAGCCCGAATAGACCTCGCCGCCCGGGGAGTTGATGAGCAGGGTGATGCGCCGCTCGGAGTCATGGTCGAGCAGGACGAGCTGCTGGATCACGCGCTGGGCCAGCTCCGCGTTCACCTGGCCGGAGATGATCACCGTGCGCGACTTGAGCAGCCGGCCCATCATGCCCGGCTCCTCCTGCGCCTTCGCCTGCTCCTCCTTCGTCTCCTCGTCGGCGTCGCCGCGCCGCGGCAGTGTCGCGGGAGCGTGCCGTGCCGGGCTGGCCGGGCGCGGGCGCGCCGAATGTGCCGGGCGCGTGCGTGCCGCGCCCGCGGCCGCCTTGCGCGCCGGATGGCCCGGGCGCGTTCGCGCCGCGCGGGTCGGGTGGGGTTTTTGCTGCGTCATCGCCCTTCTCCCTGGACTGGCGCGGTGGGTGGGTGCCGGGTCCGTTCCGCGCGCTGCCTTCCGCGCCGCGGCGGCCGCGCTCTTGGCACTCGTGACCGGCTGCGAGGGCCTGTTGCCTGGGCAACCGCGCCCCTCGCGCGCCCCGGCAGGGAGCAGCGAGCCGCGGCGTCGAGCACTAGCCGCAAGACGCCAGCGCGGCGCGCCGGCATCATCCTCCCGGCACCCTAGTTGATGGTGACCTTCGCCCCGGCGGCTTCCACCTGCTTCTTGATGGCTTCCGCCTCCTGCTTGGTGACGCCCTCTTTGATGGTCTTCGGAGCGCCTTCCACGAAGTCCTTCGCTTCCTTCAGGCCGAGGCCCGTGAGGGCGCGGACTTCTTTGATGACGTTGATCTTCTTGTCGCCGGCTTCGGCCAGGACGACGTCGAACGTGGTCTTCTCCTCCGCGGGAGCCGCGCCAGCCGCGGCCGCTCCGCCGGCCGCCGGCATCGCCACCGCCGCCGCCGCCGCGCTCACGCCGAATTTCGTTTCCATCTCCTTGACCAGCTCGGACAGCTCGAG
>JBGOTW010000364.1:0-3472 GCA_041476685.1 bacterium
AGCTCTTGAATTCCTGGTACAACTGCGCAGCGAGGGTCTTGTTGGGTGCGATCACCAGGGTTGGGCGCTGGATCTTCTGAATGACATTCGCCATGACGAATGTCTTTCCCGAGCCGGTAATGCCCAGCAGCACTTGGTGACGCTTGTTCGCACGGAACCCCGAGACGAGGCCGTCCACCGCCTGGGGCTGCCCTCCGGTCAGCGGGAACTTGGCTTCGAGCTGAAACTGGGCCATCTGCGCTTTCAAGGTCTAGACTTCCGGCGTCGCGCCCGGAGACGGCTGGGAAGCAACGCAGCAATCGCTTTCACCATGCTAGCAGAGGGGCAAGGCCTGCGACAGGAGGGGCCGGGCAGATACGGCGCCCAGGCCAAATGGCCAGTCGCCCGCCGGCACGGCTCATTGGATTTTTCCTGCGAAGTTCGCGTAGGATGCCTTGCCCGGGGGAAACGGCGCGACAATTCACGAGGAAGGACCCATTCCCGCCATGACCGAGCCCCAACAGTCGGGTGTCGCCCAATTTACTCGGGCGCTGCCGGTCCCGGAGTCTGTTGACAGCAAGCACACCTGGCTCTTGATGCTGGGGGCATTGGGGGTCGTCTTTGGGGATATCGGCACCTCGCCCCTGTATGCCCTGCGGGAGTGCTTCAGCGGCGAATTCGCCGCCAGCCTGGCCCGCGACGACATCCTGGGGGTGCTGTCCCTGATCTTCTGGTCGCTGACCCTCGTGGTCTCGATCAAGTACCTGCTGGTCGTGTTCAAGGCGGACAATCACGGGGAGGGCGGGATCCTCGCGCTCCTGGCCCTGAACAAGCGCTGGCTGACCGAAGGCAAGCACAAGCACATTCAATCCGCCGCGATGCTGATGGGCTTGTTCGGTGCCGGCCTGCTATATGGGGACGGCGTCATCACCCCGGCGATTTCCGTGCTCAGCGCCGTGGAAGGCCTCAAGGACCTGGCTCCCGGCATGAGCGCAGCTGTCGTCCCGCTGACGGCGGCGATCCTGATCGGATTGTTCCTGCTGCAAAAGAAGGGCACCGGTGGCGTCGGCGCCATTTTCGGGCCGATGATTGCCGTCTGGTTCCTGACTATAGCCGCCATCGGAATCCCGTGGCTGTTCACGCGCCCGGAGGTGTTTCTCGCGCTCAATCCGGCCTATGCGGTGTCCTTCTTCTTCCGTAACGGACTGCACGGTTTTCTCGTGCTGGGCGCTGTCGTGCTGGCCGTAACCGGGGTGGAGGCGCTCTATGCGGATATGGGGCACTTCGGCAAGGGACCGATCCGGATCACCTGGTACGGCATGGTCGGGCCCTGCCTGCTGATCAACTACTTCGGCCAAGGTGCACTGCTGCTGGAAAAGGGCAAGGCCGTGGTCCAGAATCCGTTCTACAGCCTCGCGCCGGCGTGGTTTCTCGTTCCGCTGATCCTGATTTCAACGATCGCCACGGTGATCGCATCGCAGGCGCTGATTTCCGGGGCATTTTCCTTGACCCAGCAGGCGATCCAGCTCGGATACCTGCCCCGGATGAACATCGTCCACACCTCGTCCTACAAGCAGGGGCAGATCTACATTCCCCAGATCAACTGGATTCTGATGATCTTGTCGGTGGGTCTTGTGCTCGCCTACAAGGACTCCTCGAAGCTTGCAGGCATGTACGGCATGGCCGTGATCGGAACCATGATCACGACCTCGCTGCATTTCTTCATCACCGCGTGGAAAAATCTCGGTTGGGGTATCCGGCGCGCGTCTATCGTTCTGATCTTCTTTCTTGTCGTGGATGTGGCCTTCATGATGGCGAATCTCGTGAAAGTGGAGCACGGGGCGTGGCTCCCCATCATCCTGGCGCTCGGGGTATTCGTCCTGATGGAGACCTGGAACGAGGGTATCCACGCGATGTTGCGCAGAATCCGCTCCCATTCCCTCCCGCTGACCAAGTTCGCCGAGGAGGCCCAGACCCATCCGATCCAGCGCGTCCGCGGCGCCGCGATCTTTCTCACTGCCAATGCCGGCATCACGCCCAGCGCACTTGCGCATCACTTCAAGCACAACCAGGTGCTGCACCAGACGATCGTCGTGCTGAGCGTGATCAACGAGAACGTTCCGAAGGTCATCGTCGACGAGGCGCTTGAAATCCGCGACCTGGGCGGCGGCTTCTTTCAGGTGATGGTCCACAATGGGTACATGCAGCATCCCGACATACCCAAGGTCATCCACGAGTGCGTGGCGCGGGGAGTGCCGATCGACATTTCCCGGTGCAGCTATTATGTCGGACGCGAGACGGTGATTCCCAGCAGTCGTCCGGGCATGGCGCTCTGGCGCAAGCGGCTCTTCCTGTTCATGTTCACTAACGCCCGCCCGATCACGCCGAGCTTCAAGCTGCCTCCGAACCGCGTCATCGAGATCGGTGCGGAGATCGAACTGTAAGCCCCTCCGCTACTCCATCAGGCCGCCCGGGCCTTGAGCAGATCCGCAAGAAAACGTTGCAGCGTGCGCAGCAGGGCGCGCGGCGCCTCCGTGGGCAGCATGTGCCCCGCGCCGGGCAGGAGTTCGTAGCGGGCCGCCGGGATCGCGTCGGCGAGCTGACGTCCTGACTTTGCGGGCGTCATCCGGTCGAGAGTGCCGGACACGATCAGCGCTGGACAGGCGACCTTCGGGGCCTGGGCCTGACCCTGCCATGCCGCGCATACCGCGAAATCCCGCTGCAAGACGGAAGGCCGGCTCGTCAGCATAAGCGCGCGGTCGGCCCCCAGCACCCACGCACCGGGAGTCGTTCCCGCGCTGAGGTGCGTTGCGCGGCCATGGCCAAAGCTGGTGATGAACGCGACCGCCTGGGGCTGATCGTCGAGGCAATCCTTGAGCAAATTCGGATTCACTTGCATCTCGAGGCCCACACCGACCAACGCCAGCCCGGCGATTTCGGCCGGCCAGGTGGCCGCATAGGAGACGGCAATGCACGCGCCCAGCGAGTGTCCCACCAGCACGAGCGGTTCGGCCGGAATGCCGGCCCGCTGGGCAAGCGCCTGAACCAGCCGCCGCAGCCAAGCCGCGTAGTCCTCCACCGCCTTGATGGACGCGACATCCTCCGAATCCCCGTGGCCCGGCAGGTCCGGGACCAGCACGTTGTATCCGGCGTGCGCCAGGGCACGGGACTGGGACTGCCATGTGACGTGGGTGCACCCTGCTCCATGCACGAGCACGAGCCAAGGCTGGCCCGCCCGCCAAGCCATTCCGCCATCATGGTAGTGCGCGCGTTTTCCGTCGATGGTCAAACTTGCCATGGGTGAAATTCCCCGGAGCCACGTGCGTGGAACAGGCGCTAGGCCTTCTGAGAGCGGGTCAGCGCCCGGCCCAGGTCCTGGATCAGGTCCTGGGGGTCCTCGAGCCCGACGGACAGCCGCACCATGTCTTCCGTGACCCCGCCTCGCGCCATCGCCTCCGCGGACATTTGCTGATGGGTGGTGCTGGCCGGATGA
>JBGOTW010000365.1:0-3422 GCA_041476685.1 bacterium
GACGATCGTCTGCGGCGACTCGCACACGGCGACGCACGGGGCCTTCGGGGCGCTCGCGTACGTCGGCGTCAACACGGAGGCCCCGCACGACTGCGCCACGCAGGACAAGGTCCTCATCAGTCCCAACACCATCAGCCTCATCGAGCAGCCTGGCTCGCGCCACTGGAAGCCCGCGGCCTTGAAGATCTGGTCCAGGCCTTCCTGCTCAGCCTGCTTGCGCACGAGCCCGCTGCCCGGCACGACCAGCGCGGTCACGCCCGGGGCCACCTTGCGCCCCTTCGCCACCTTTGCCGCCTCGCGCAGATCCTGGATGCGGCTGTTCGTGCACGAACCGATGAAGACGTAGTCCACCGGAATCCCGGCCAGCGGCGTGTTCGGCTTGAGCCCGACGTAGGCGAGCGCCGCCTCCCACATGCGCCGCGTCATGTCGTCCTGCGCCTTTGCCGGATCGGGCACGCGTCCATCTATCCCCGTGACCATGCCGGGATTGGTGCCCCAGGTGACTTGCGGCACCAGCCGTCCGGCATCCAGCACGACCGTCTTGTCGTACGCCGCGCCCGCGTCGCTGGGCAGGGTCTTCCAGAAGGCGAGCGCCTGCTCCCAGTGCGCGCCCTTCGGCGCGTAGGGCCGGCCCTTCAGGTAGGCGTACGTCGTCTCGTCCGGGGCCATCAGGCCCGCCCGCGCGCCCGCCTCGATGGACATGTTCGAGACGGTCATGCGCTCCTCCATGGACATGGCGGAGATGGCCTCGCCTGCGTACTCGATCACGTGACCGGTGCCGCCGCCGATGCCGATCTGCCCGATCAGGCCGAGGATCACGTCCTTCGCGTACACGCCCGCCGGAAGCTTGCCCTGCACGCGCACCAGCATGGACTTGGGCTTGTTCTGCAGCAGCGTCTGCGTGGCGAAGACATGCTCGACCTCCGAGGTGCCGATGCCGAACGCGAGCGCCCCGAAGGCCCCGTGCGTCGCCGTGTGCGAGTCGCCGCAGACGATCGTCATGCCCGGCTGGGTCGCGCCCTGCTCCGGCGCGACGACGTGCACGATCCCGTTGCGCGGATCGCCCACGTCGAACAGGCTCACCCCGAAGGCAGGCGCGTTCTTCTGCAGCGCCTTGCACATCGCCGCCGCCATCGGGTCGGCAATCGGTCCGGTCTGGTTGACCGTGGGAATGATGTGGTCGATGACCGCCAGCACCGCCTCCGGCCGGCGCACCTTGCGCCCGTGCAGGCGCAGGCCGTCGAAGGCCTGGGCCGTGGTCACCTCGTGGATGAGGTGCCGGTCGATGTAGAGGATGCTCTGGCCGGATTCCTCCCCGACCACGTGGGCCTCCCAGATCTTGTCGAACAGCGTCCGCGGCATGGTGTCCTCTGCTGGCGGCCGGGTGTGCCGTCGTCGAAGCGGGCGCCGGAACAGCATCCGCGAGACCCGCCCCGCTCAAGGCGCAACTGCGATCAAGGATACGAACCGTAAACTACATCATAGCGCAGCCTGGTGGGTCAAGGCGCCTGCCGAATGCGGAATCGCGCCGGCCGCCCCCGCAGACCGCGCGGCTATCGCGCTCCGGCCCGCGCTCAGGCCGCGGCGGCGCCCTGCCTCGCTTTTCCCGCGCGCCACCTGCCCACGAACCACTGCACCATGGCGGCCACCAGGGCATACCAGCCCGCGGAAGCGAGGCACAGCCGCAGCGCCCGGGGCAGGTCCAGCGCCGGCGTCACCGGCCCGGTCAGCGCGCCAAAGGGATTGAGTTCCGGCCCCAGCGCCGCGAAGACCTCCGCCGCGGGCAGAGGATAGGCTCGCCCCAGCCGCACCAGCACCGCGTAGCCGAGCAGGGTCAACGTCAGGCCCAGCAGGAGCGGTCCCAGCAACTCCCATGCGCGAGCCAGGCTCAGGCCCGCGCGGCGAGAAGCCGCGAGTCCGGCCAGCATTCCCACCAGCAGCGCGCCCAGCGCCGCCGTGCCCGCCAGCACGGCATAGGCGGTGACTTCCGCGCGCCGCTGCAGCGGTATCCAGTGCTCCCAGGGCAGCGCATCCGGATCCACCTGTCGCCAGGTCAGCACCTCCACGCCCTCCGGCAGCGTCAGGCGCCGCACCCGCTCCAGCCAGGCGGCCGCGTCGCCCGGGTTTTCCAGGTACACGGCCAGCCGGCTCACCGCCTCCTCCCGTGCGGCGGGAGGCAAGTTCAGCAGCTCTCGGGCCGCGGCGGCGCTCGTCCAGAGGCGGCCCCCATCGAGCGGCGCGAGCCCCGTGCGCACGATCCCCGCCACCCGCCCGCGCCAGGCGCCCTGCGTCCCAGGCGCCGCCGCGCGCACCCGCACCTCGTCGCCCAGCCTCAGCCCGAGCCGCTCGGCAAAGCCCTGGCCTAGGACGATGCCATACGGCGCCGGTCCACTCTCGCGTCCCGCGGCGGGCCAGCTTCCGGCCGTCAGGTACCCCGCCAGCAGCACCGCCTGCGGATCGTCCGGCAACTCGATTCCGATCAGGTCGGCGGCTTGCCTGCGCCGGCCGTCCAGCGTCGCCGCCTCCACCCGCAGCTCGACGCGCGGCGCAATCTTGGCGGGTATGAGCATCAGGGCGGGATTGGTGAAGACGGCGCCGCTTTCCTCGATCACGCGCGCACCCGGCGCGTCGCGGGCGCCTTCGGGCTGAAGCGTCAGATCGCCCGCGCCCAGCAGCGCGGCGGTGTGCAGCGCGGCCTGGCGCGCCCCGCCGACCAGCGCGTGCAGCAGCAGCGCGGCCAGGAGTCCGCACCCGATCAGCGGCGGAACCGCGCCCCAGCGCAGCCAGTTGCGCCAGCTGAGCCGGTTGCGCCAGCGCAGCCGGTTTCGCCAGCGGTGCCCAGCCCGCCCTGGCGGGACGCGCGACTCCGCAGGAGCGCTAGCCGTACCGGATGCGGGAGCGGCGCTGGACATGAGGAAGTCCGGGGCGAATGGTCAGGGGCGGCGAGTCCCTGCGAGAGGGCGCGGGAGAACCGGACCGAGGCCCGATGATGCCTCTCACGCGCGCAGCGTTGTCATGTTCAACGGGTCGAGCGGCTAGCCCTGCACGCGCCGCAGCCGCGAGGGCGAACCCCCGGCCGAGCGCCACAGCTCGCGGGCGGCCTCGAGCACCTGGGCCGGAGTCAGGCCCGACTCGCGCAGCTGGTCCTGCTGGCTGCCGAAGCTGACGAATCGGTCGGGCGCGCCCAGCAGACGGACGGGCCGGGCCGACCCGAGGCGGGACATCAAGGCCAGCACGGCCTCCCCGAAGCCGCCCGCCAGCACGTTCTCCTCCAGCGTGAGGACGGCCTTGGCCCTGCCGATCTGCTCGCCCAACAGCTTCTCGTCGAGGGGCTTGATGAAGCGGGCGTCCACGACGGCGGCAGGCACGCCCTCCGCGGCCAGGGCCTCCGCCGCCTCCAGGGCCGTCGGCACCATCGTTCC
>JBGOTW010000366.1:0-3409 GCA_041476685.1 bacterium
ACGTCCTTTTCCTGGGCCGCGTAGCCCTTCACGACATTGACCAGGTTGGGAATCAGGTCCGCCCGGCGCTGGTATTGGTTGAGCACTTCCGACCAGGCCGAGGTGATCTGCTCGTCCTGGCGCTGCAGATCGTTGTATCCGCAGCCCGCCAGCAGCGGCGCCAGCAGCAGCAGCGCCATCCACAACTTGCTTTTCATGACCGTCCTCATACGTTTGCCCATGGTTGATGCGCTCTCAGTCGATGCCGTCACGGATGATACCGTCACGGTTGCTGCCGTCACGCGGGCCCATTGCGCTGCGCATTCCCGGCGGAGCCCTCAGGCGCCGGGAACTAGTGGGTCTCATCGTACAGCCAGACGGCGACGGTGTCTCCCGCCGCGAAGCCTTCCGAATCCTGCTCCACGACGACGAATCCGTCGGCCTGGGTAGTCGACGAGAGCATGGATGCCCCGCTCGTCGCCAGCAGCACGGCCTGCCCGTCCTCGATCTTGACCCGGGCGTAGTCCACACGGCCGATCTGGGAGGAAATCCGGTCCCTGAGCGGGAAGCGCGCCTGCCGGTAAGGCCAGGCATCCGGCCGGCCTTCCAGGCGCCGCACCGCCAGCCCCACGAAGAAATCGTAGGCCGCCAGGCAGGACACCGGATTGCCCGGCAGCAGGAACACCGGCCGCTCCCGCACCCACCCGAAGCCCGAGGGCGACGAAGGCCGCATGGCAACGCCATGGACGAGCAATTCCCCCAATTCGGCGACCAGCAAGGGTGCGTGGTCTTCTATCCCCACGGAGGTGCCGCCGCTGGTGATGAGCAGGTCGCCCGGGGCGTGCAGCAGGGCGTCCCCGATCTGCTCCCGGTCGTCGGGGAGGTGCCGGATCTCGGCGATGACGCCCCCGTCCCGCACGGCCAGGGCCGCCAGCATGAGGGAGTTGGAGTCGACAATCATGGCCCCGCGGGGCATCTCCCCCGGCTTAAGCAGTTCGTTGCCGGTGATGAGCAGCGTCACGCGCGGCTTGCGGCGCACCGGCACGCGGGCGATTCCGATCGACGCCAGCACCCCGACATCCTGGGGCCGCAGCCGCCGCTGGGCGGGCAGCACCAGGTCCCCCTTGCGGATGTCCTCGCCGATGCGCCCGGTGTTCTTCCGCGGCGGCACCGCGTCCATCGCCTCCATCCATCCATCGGCTTCCCGGGTCGATTCGGCCATCAGGACGGCATCCGCGCCGGCGGGCACGGGGGCCCCCGTCATGATGCGCACGGCTTCCCCGGGGCCGACCGTCCCGGGAAAGTCGCGTCCCGGCATCACCTCGCCGATGACTCGGAATTTCAGTGGGTTATAACTTCCAGCGCCGAAGGTCTCCTCGCTGCG
This sequence comes from bacterium, assembly GCA_041476685.1. Classification (GTDB taxonomy): domain Bacteria; phylum SAR324; class SAR324; order SAR324; family JACQKK01; genus JBGPEV01. The sequence continues at coordinate 1,364 of JBGOTW010000366.1, forward strand.
CAATGCGTAGCCATCCATCGAGGAGCGCACGAACGCAGGCACATCGACGGTGGACCGAATCGGCTCGGCCAGGATCCGGCCCGCGCATTCGGCGAGGGCCACCTGCTCGACCCATGATTCATCGCCCGAGCGTAGGCTCACGCGCTCGCGCACCAGCGCCTGGAAGCGGGAGACTTCCAGGCGCTCCTGGAAACCCCGCATGCGGACATCGGCCTTGGGTCGGTGCACGTCCGATCCAGTCGAAAAGAATGCAGCCAGCCAGTGGAACCCGGGAAAGTGTGCCTGGGGGGTGGTGGAGCGTCAAGGAATCGCTCGGTTTGGCCGGGCCTCCACCACTGCCACAGAAGCCCTTCCGCTCGAGCGGAACTGGGTTGCCGGGGGCGATTCAGCCCGCCTCATGCTTAACCTCACGGAAACCAATCTACTTGCCACAGCACTCTCCTTCCGTGACGTCGGGGGTGCCGGTTTACGGTCATGGTGGGAGGATCTTGGGGATGCGAGTCGGCTGATCGGTGCAGTCCATCTGAGAAATGGCAGCCTCATCAGCGGTGTCTGTAATAAATTAATTTATTTCTTGACACATAGCACTCACGGCTCTAGAGTGCTGACAATTCCATGGTTTCACCTAGCCGCTGTTACCGCTCCCAGCACTCTGCATCCGAACCTGGGTTGAAGTGCCGGAGGAGCGGGCCGGGTTGCGGCGGGAGCGCCTCCTTGGGGAGGTGCGGTTCCGCGGCAGTCCGGACGGCCAGCGTAAAGCCTCAAGCAATTCCACCAGAGCCAAATTCGGACCCGTTCGCGAGCGACCGGGAAGCCACACCTCGGGACCTGTCCCCGGCTTCGGATCGAACAAGATTCGGCTGACCGGGACGGCACACGATGGATTGGCCCCGGAGATTACGCGCGGAGACGGCTGTGGCTCGAATGTCATTCGAGGCACCAAACGTCATGAATATTCGACCGCTGCAAGACCGCGTGATCGTGGAACGGATAGACGCTACGGAGAAATCGGCCGGCGGCCTCTACATCCCCGACACCGCGAAGGAAAAACCGCAAGAAGGCAAGGTCACGGCTGTAGGCAAAGGCAAGCGCAAGGACGACGGCACGGTGATCCCGATGGACGTCAAGAAGGGAGACCGGATCCTCTTCGCCAAGTACGCCGGCAGTGACGTGACTGTGAATGGCAAGGAGTACTTCATCATGCGCGAGGAAGACATCCTCGGCGTCCTGTAGGAGCCACAGGCGGCCTTCGCTCTCAGGTTGCGACTGCCGTCCATTCACGCCCCAAGAAGCCTGTACACGCCGGCTATCAGACAGCCGGGACCCTTTTGAACTCAAGGATCGGAAAGCCATGGCAGCGAAAGAGATCACATTTTCAATGGATAACCGCGTGCGCCTGCTGCGCGGTATCACCAAGCTCGCCAATGTCGTCAAGGTGACGCTCGGCCCGAAAGGCCGCAACGTGGTGATCGAAAAATCGTACGGCGCGCCGCTGGTCACGAAGGACGGCGTCACGGTGGCCAAGGAAGTCGAGCTGGAAGACCGGGTGGAAAACATGGGCGCGCAGATGGTGCGCGAAGTGGCGTCGAAGACCTCGGAGGTCGCGGGGGACGGCACCACGACCGCGACCGTGCTGGCCCATGCCATCGTCGTCGAAGGCCACAAGAACATCGCCGCCGGCGCGAACCCGATGGAGCTCAAGCGCGGGATCGACATCGCCGTCGCCCTGACGGTCGAGCACATCAAGAGCATCGCGAAGAAGGTGAAGGACAGCAAGGAAGTCGCCCAGGTCGGCACCATCTCGGCCAACAGCGACGAGACGATCGGCAAGATCATCGCCGATGCGATGGAGAAGGTCGGCAAGGACGGCGTCATTTCAGTGGAAGAAGCGAAGGCCGCCGAAACGTCGATGGACGTCGTGGAAGGGATGAAGTTCGACCGCGGCTACATGTCGCCCTACTTCATCACCGACGCCGACCGGATGGAAGCGGTGCTGGAGGAGTCCTACGTCATCATCACGGAGAAGAAGGTCTCCAACATGCGCGA
>JBGOTW010000367.1:0-3406 GCA_041476685.1 bacterium
CCAGGCCTCCGCCAACGCCACCGGCAAATCCTTCGACCCGACCGTCCGCGACGGAATGGCCACCCGCGGCCTCGCGCCGGACAAGTCCAACTGGGCCCAGCCGCTCGACACGCCGCCCTTCTACGCGTATCCCGCTACGGGCGGGATCACGTTCTCCTTCGGCGGGGTACGGATCGACCCGGACGCGCGCGTGCTGCACAGCACCTGGAAGCCGATCCCGGGGCTGCTCGCCTGCGGCGAGATGGTGGGCGGGTTGTTCCACGACAACTATCCGGGCGGCTCGGGGCTGGTGTCCGGCGCCGTGTTCGGGCGCATCGCCGGGGCCAGCGCGGCGAAGCAAGCGCTTTCCATCGGCGGCTGACTCCCTGGCACGGGCCGCCGGCCCCCGCGCCGCACGCAGCTTTGAGACAGGCCGTTCACTCCTCCAACCGCCCTGCTTCGCCATGACCGAGTGGTTCCCCAAGCGCACGCTGGGCTCGCTGCCAGCCGAAGCCGCCCGCCGCTTTGGCGACCGGGAGGCGCTGTATTTCCCGGCGGCGCGGGGCGGGGAGCAGCGCTGGTCGTTCCGCCAGTTCGACGCGGACGTGGACCTAGCCGCGCGGGCGCTGCTGGCCCTGGGCGTGCAGCGCGGGGACAAGGTCAGCCTGTGGCTGCCGAACCGGCCGGAATGGCTGCACCTGATGTTCGCCATCCTCAAGGTCGGGGCCGTGCTCGTGCCGCTCAACACCCGGTTGCGCAGCGCGGACCTGCAGTACGTCCTCAAGCAGTCGCAGTCCTCGACACTGATCGCCACCGACAGATCGGGGCCGGCGGACTACCTCACGATCCTGAAGGAGTTGTTCCCCGCGCTGGTCCGCCCCGCTCGCGCGGGTGAGCCGCCGCCGGACTGGCGGGCGCAGGGCTTCCCGGATCTGGCGCGGCTCGTGCTGGTGGGCGCGGCGCCGGCAGCGGCGGCGAGCGCATGGAGCGACGCGCTCGCGGCGGGAGAGCGGCTCGGGGAGGCCGCGCTCGAGCACAGGGCCGCCGCAGTCTCGCCGGACGATCTGGCGCTCATCCTGTATACCTCCGGGACGACCGGATTCCCCAAGGGCGTCATGCACGCGCACGCCATGGTGCGCAACATGACGGACCATGCCAGCCGGATGGGCGTGACCTGGAACGACGTGATCCTGATGTACCTGCCGCTCTTCCACGTGTTCGGCTTCACCGAGGGGCCGCTGGTCTCGATGCTCAGCGGAGCGCGCCAGGTCGTGACCGAGACGTTCGACGCGGAAGAAGCCCTGGACCTCGTCGCCGGCGAGCGCGTCACGCTCATGCACGGCTTCGACACCCACTTCAAGGACCTGATCGAGGCGCAGGAGCGCCGGCCGCGCGACGTGGCGAGCCTGCGCACGGGCCTTTGCGCGGCGGGGATGCACAATTCCACCCCCATCGTGACCCGCACCAACCGCGTGCTGATGCGCACCGTGACGGCGTTCGGGATGAGCGAGTGCAGCGTGGGCGCGTGCCTGTCGTTCCTGGACGCCACCGAGGAGCAGCGCTGCGAGACCTCCGGCTATCCGGCGCCGGGATACGAGCTGCGCGTGGTGGACCCGGAGACGGGACGGGCCCAACCCCCAGGCGTTCCGGGCGAGCTGCACGTGCGCGGCTACATGGTGATGCGCGGCTACTACGATAAGCCGGAGGAGACGGCCCGCGCGATCGACGCGGAGGGCTGGCTGCACACGGGCGACATGGCGCTGCTGCGCCCGGACGGCTACCTGCGCTTCATGGGCCGCTACAAGGACATGCTCAAGGTCGGAGGGGAGAACGTGGACCCGATGGAAGTGGAAGCGTTCCTGCTCGGACATCCCGCCATCCAGCAGGTCGCCATCGTCGCCTATCCCGATGCGCGGCTGAACGAGGTCGGCGTGGCCTTTGTCCTGCCGCGGCCCGGACAGCCGCTGACCGAGGCGGACGTGCTGGACTTCTGCAAGGGCAAGATCGCCAGTTTCAAGGTCCCGCGCCGGGCCGTGTTGGTGGAGGAGTTGCCGATGACGTCCTCGGGCAAGATCCAAAAGGCCAAGTTGCGCGAATGGGCCAAGGAGAACCTCAAGCCCGCGCCCGGATGAGGCGACGGGCGCCGGGGGAGCTACCGGCTGAGGGCGGCCAGGTCGAGAGGCAGCGGGGGACCGAGCCAAAGCGCGTGGTCGCGATGGTCCGCCAGCTCGTCGCCGGTCAGCGGGTGGATCAGGACGCTGCGGCCCTCCCGGTGCTCGATCAGCCAGGTGACGAGGGCTTCCAGGTGCCCGGCGGGAAAGGCGACCTGGAACATGGCGATCGGGTGGGGACCGACCGGCTGGGCGTGGAACCGCCCCACGGTGACGAGTTCGCCGAAGCGCTCCCGCACGCGCTGCTGGTAAGCCGCGCCGGCCGCCGGATCGGCGGACGGGAAGTAGATGTGGGCGTGGAACCCGCTCACGTTCATGCAGGGCCTCCCCTCTCCATCCTAAAGCTTCGCCATCACCTGCCGGGAGAATTCCTCGAGCGACCGGTACTGGAAGTCGAGGGACGGCAGCAGCATAATCTGGCGCAGCCCCGCGGCGTGAAGCTGCCCGAGCTTTTCGACCAGCTCCTCCGGCCGGCCGACGAGACAGGACGCGCGGATCAGCTCCGGCGTGACGAAGCGCGCCTCGTCGGCATGGATGTAGGTGCAGTGGCCCGCGTGGATGCGCAGGTGGCGGTGGGAGGGCGGCGTCGCCTCGACGGCGGCCACGTATTCCTTCCAGATTGGGCGCACATGCGCCGGAGGCTCGCCCCCCTCGAAGCGCAGCTTCTCGTAGATATAGTGCAGCGAGGAGAGCGCGAATGGCCCTGCGTCCCGGATCACGCGCTCGTCGCTGAGGCGGTCCCCTGGGCCGAGCACCACCGCCGCCGTGAGGGAGCAGGTGTAGAATCGCTCCAGGCCGCGCGGAACGTGGCGCGGGGCCCGCCCCGCGGTTTGCCCGGAGACTCGCCCGGCAGCTTCGGCGCGCTCCATGCCGCGCTGGACGTGGCGCAAGGCCCGCTGCACGAAGTCCGGCTCGGGATGGATGGACATGACCAGTCCGTCACCGTGTTCCCCGGCCAATGCCTGGGCCTTAGGCCCGAACCCCGAGACGTAGATGGGGATGCGCGGCTCCAGGGCGATGAACCCCAGCGCGGGCATCTGGAAGGAAGTCGGAGCCGTGTGCGACCCGAAGGTGTAGTCCACCTCCTCTCCCGCCAGCAGCGCGCGCACGACACGGAGGAACTCCCCGTAGTCGGCGAGCCTGATCGGGCGCTGGCCCATCAGGCGCATGGCGGTATTGCCCGTGCCGATGCCCAGGAACGTCCGGCCAGGCGCGAGGCGGTTGATGGTGGCGATGCTGTGGGCCGTGACCGGCGC
>JBGOTW010000368.1:0-3358 GCA_041476685.1 bacterium
CCGCCATCCGACAACTCGGCTCCGCCTCACGCCCGCAGGAACGCTTCCAGCTCGGGAAATTGCGCCAGGTCGTAGTGCACCCGCAGCAGGTGCAGCCCCGCGGGCGGCGCCGTGGCTGCGGCGCGTTCGCGCTTCCGGCTCGCCAGGATCGCCGCCATGTCCTGGGGCTTAAGCTTGCCCAGACCCACCGCCACCAGCGTGCCCGTCAGGATGCGCACCATGTGCTGCAGGAACGCCGTCGCATGGAACTCGAGCGTGAGCGTGGCGTCCGGCTGGTCTGCCTGCGCGATCGCGAGCGTGCGCAGCGTCCGCACGGGATGGAGCGCCTCGCACTCCTTCGCCCGGAAGGCGGAGAAGTCGTGCTCCCCGATGAGCGGCGCGGCGGCGCGGCGCATGGCGGGGACGTCCAGGGGCTGGCGCACCCACCAGCAATGCCGCCCCAGCACCGGCGGGTAGGGCCGGTTGAAGATGCGATAGCGGTAGGTCTTGCCGAGCGCGCTGTGCCGGGCGTGGAAGTCGGGCCCCACCCACGCGAGCGCCTTGACGGCAATGTGTGGACCGGCCAGCCCGTTGAGGTTGCCGCGCAGCTTGCGCAGGTCCAGCTCGCCGGGCAGCCACGCGTGGGCGACCTGGCCCTGCGCGTGCACCCCCGCGTCCGTGCGGCCCGAGCCATACACGGGCGCCGCGTAACGCGTCGCCGTGCGCAGGGCGTCCTCCAGCTTCGCCTGCACGGTCGGGCCGTGGGGCTGCACCTGCCAGCCCTGGAACGGGCCGCCGTCGTACGCGATCAGCAGGGCGAGGTTGCGCAACGGCGCCAGGTCCGGCGCGCGCGCTTCGGCGGAGGAAGGGGCTGAGGTCACGGGGAACCGGCACGGATCGCATCCTGCGGCCGCCCGGGCAAGCGCCCAGGCGACCGCTGCCGGGCATTCTGCCCGGCGCGAAGCGATCGCAGGGGAGGCGGGTCAGACGACGCGGGCCACCATGTCGCGTACCTTCTGCGGATTGTTGCCCACGAACAGGTCCACCTGCTGGCCATCCTTGAACAGCATCACGGTCGGGATGCCGCGAATGCCGAACTTCGCCGGGATCGTCGGATTGGCGTCAATGTCCACCTTCGCCACCTTGACCTTGTCCTTGTAGTCCTCGGCGAGCTTTTCGATCGTGGGCGCCAGGGCCTTGCACGGCCCGCACCACTCGGCCCAGAAGTCCACCAGCGTATAGCCCTTGCTGATTCCCGTGACGAAGTCCTGTTCGGTCAAATGCACGACGCGTTCACTAGCCATGGACGTTACCCTCGTTGAATGCTCCGGGAAGCGATCCGCCCCCGGAACTGCCGGGCTGCGTCCGCCTGTGACTCACCCTTTCAGTATAGGGTCGGCCGGGAGGCGTGGCAATGCGACGGCCGCGTCAAGTCCGATCAGGCAGATGCCCCTGGACAGATGAGCCTGGAATGGCCGCCTGCGGCAACGCCGCAACGTAGGCGCGGTCCTCCGCCCAGGCCCCCAGCGGCTTGCCTGCGCCCAGCGCGAGCAGCCCCGCCAGCTTGTCCCACGTTCCGCCGCGCTTGAACCAGAGCAGCAGCGTCACCCAGGTCGCCGTGTCGGGCATGGCGGCATAAGGCTCCTCCGCGTCGAAGTCGTAGGGATGCAGGTAGGTCCACGGTACCCCGGCCTGCTGCGCCCGCGCCCAGCGCCGCACCAGCCAGCCCGGCAGGTAGCGCAGGTAGATCCCGCCCAGGTACGGCAGCTGCAGCGGGCCGATCCGCGCAAGGGGCACAGGGAACTCCACGAGGCCGTTCGCCCAGCGGAACGGGGTGTCCGGCACGCCCGCATAGCCGTAGCGGGGATGGGCCGCGGGCAGGATGCTGGACGAGTAGCGGAAGCCCAGCGCGCGCAGCTCTTCCAAGGCCCATGCGGTGCGGGCCACGAGGGAAAACATGGGCGCCCGGTATCCCACGACGGGCACGCCGCCCGCCTGCTCGAGCAGGGTCTTGGCGCGGCCAGTATCCGCGCGGAACGTGGCGGGCGATTCCCGCTCCAGGGGCGTGTGCCGATAGCTGTGGCAGGCCAGCTCGTGACCCGCCGCTACGATCTCCCGCACCAGCCCCGGCGCCCCCTCAGCCACCCGTCCCACGACGAAGAACGTGCCCTTGACGCCGCGCCCGGCCAGGAACGCCAGCACGCGCCGCGTGTTGTCCACGTAGCGCCCGTCCGCGCCGTAGCGGCCGAGATGGTCCTCGACGTCGAGGGTGAAGGTGATGGGCAGGGGTGACGCCATGCTCACGACTCCGCTCCCAGCAGCACGGTGCGATACGCGTTGACGATCGCCTCGCCCATCTGCCGCGGGGCGCGGGCGTCGCCGATCCGCACGACCGGCCGGCGCGCGGCCAGCGCCTCGTACAGGCCAGTCGCCGGCACTTCGGGCTGCGCCAGCACCACCAGCGCCAGCGGCCCCAGCACCGTCTCCTGCCCGGAGAACCGGTCGGCGCACACCAGGTCGCGGCCCCGCAGCATGCGCGCCTGCATGCGCGGCCGCAGGGTCGCCGCCGCCGCGGCACCCCGCTTCGCCGTCGCCACGCGCTGGAACCAGAGGAACTCGCCCGACTCCACCAGTTCGCGCCCCACGAACAAGTCGGGGCTGACGACGTCCACGGCGAATCCGCGCGCCAGCAGCCATTCCACCGCATTCCCCATCCGGAAGCCATACTCCGCATCCACCACCGCCGCGCGGCGCTGCGACGGAAGCTGGGCCGGAAGCTGGGGCGGCGGATCGTCCAGCAGCGCACGCGCCGTCCAGACCGGGCAGCCGGGATTTTCGAGCGAGAGCGTCGCCGCCGGCGGCTCGGCGCCCACGGCGAGGTAGATGCGCGCATATTCCTCGAGCGGCCGGCCGTCAACCTCCGCCTCGTCGCAGCGCAGGCGCCGGTTCAGGCGCACGGTCACGCCGAGCCGCGCCAGCATGGTGCGCTGATAGGCGGCCAGCAGGCCGAATTCCGCGCGTGCGGGGACCGCATCGGCCAGCCGCGCCGCCCAGCCCCCGACTTGGCCGCGCGCCTCTAGCAGCGTGACGGCCCAGCCCTGCCGCGCCAGCGTGAGGGCCGCCTCGCAGCCCGCCGGACCCCCGCCCACCACAAGCACGGGCCGCCCTGTTCCCAGGAGCAATCCGGCGGCGGGCGATCCGGCGGCAGGCGACCGGGCCTCGGGCGATCCGGCAGCCGGCGACCGAGCCTCGGGCAGCGGGCCGAGAGCCGGCAGGCTCGCCTCGCGCCCGGCACGCGGATTGGCCAGGTCCCCCACGGGCCGGTTCCAGTCTCCGCGCACGCTGAAGTAGCGCAAGTGGCCGATGTGCGGCCGGATCG
>JBGOTW010000369.1:0-3352 GCA_041476685.1 bacterium
AACTTCGACGCGCCGGCGTGGGAAATTGCCGCCGCGCAGCCCTCGTTCAATCCCCGCGTGGATGTGCGGGACGAACGCGAGGCGGTGGTGCTGAGCGCCGAGATTCCGGGTGTGGAAAAGGAAAACGTGACCGTCGAAGTCCATGACGGCGTCATCACGCTTAGCGGCACCAAGGAGCGCAAAGAGGTGAGCGAGGAAGAAGGCGTGTACCGCGCCGAGCGCGTCTACGGCGAGTTCAAGCGCAGCTTCGGCCTGCCCGACACGGTCGATGCGAGCCGCATTGACGCCGAGTTCCGCAACGGCGTGCTGAAGGTCACGCTGCCGAAGAAGCCCGAGGCGGCGCCGAAGCAAATCGCCATTCGCGGCGAGAACGGCGGGTCGAAGCAGATCGGAGTGAAGTAGCCGCACCGCGGCTCCAGGAGGAGCGGCGGCCGGAAAGGAACGGGGGGCTTCCAGGCTGGAGGCTCCCCGTTTTCTATTTCGTGCGCGGAACGCGCGGGGATCTTACAGCATCGCCCCGGCGATCAGCCACAGGATGACGGTGAGAATCACCCCCAGCGTCACGGCGCCCTTCCAGGTTTCCAGCGGGTTCTTCATCGAGTCGCTCCAGTCAGGTCGAATGTGTGGAGTGCGGATCCTGCCGGCATCCGCGCCCGCGTCAGAACTTGATCAGCACACCGCCCGCATAGTGGGAAGCGGCCATGAAGAAGAACATCGGAATGGACAGCATCACGTTTGTGCGCGAAGCGAGGAAAGACACCCGCGGCCGCGTGCCCAGCCCTTCCGGCGCCTTGCCCGCCTTCGCCGCGGTCTGATTCGTCTCGATGATCACTTTCTGGTTCGGCCAGATGATGAACCACACGTTGAACCACATGATCGTGCCCAGGATGCCGCCGAAGGCGATGGACATGCCCTGCGGCGACTTGAAGTAGCCGCCCATGCTGCCCGCCGCGTTCACCTTGTACAGGATGAGCAGGACGCCGAAGACAAAGGTGGACATCGCGGCCCAGCGGAACCACCACATCACGCGCGGCAGCAGCTTGGTCGTTACCTCGACCTTGGTCGGCCCGGCCGCCTCGGCCACGAAGGCTCCCTGTACCAGGTTCAGATAGTACAGGAGCCCGATCCACGTCACGCCGCTGATGATGTGGCCCCAGCGGAACAGGAATTCCAGGAACGCACCCGACATGGACTTCCTCCTTGGCATGGGTTGGTTGTGAAGATTCCGGAAAGGCCCGGCGTCAGGACGACTCACGTCGTCTCGCCCCTTGCACGCCGCCCTCTGCCGGACGCACCGGTGGCTCGCACAGCAGACGGCGCCTCCGGCCGGATGCCGGAAGGCAGCCGCCCGGGGAGCCCCGCAGCCTGCGAATGGAACATACGGACTCTTTTAGTCCCCTCCACCGATACCTGTCAATTTCCGGCGCGAGGACCGCGCCTGGGTTCCCTCCGCGCGGGGTGGGCTAGGCCTTCTCCGCCGGCTTGGCCTGGCGCTCCAGGTACTGGCGCATCTGGTCAATGAGGAAGTCGCTCTCCTGCCGCGCCACGCCCTTGAACGGCCCGAGGTAATCGCCCGCGGACTTGAACAGCCCGTAGAAATCCTCCCAGCGCCGCTCTTCCGCCATCTCCAGCAGCTCCGCCCCGTTCTCGAGGAATTCCCGCAGCACCGGCAGGTTCTCCCGGTTGAGGATCTGGATTTGCCCGTACAGGTGCGCGTCCCCGCTCAGGATGCGGCTGAGCATGGCGAAGACCACCCGATACACCGGGCTGCACACGCGCAGCAGCGCCTCGATGTCCGCGCCGCGCGTCTCGAGCGTGCGGGCAAAGGCGATGTTGAGGAAGTGGGTCAGGCCCTGGATGAATGCCATCGCCTCGTCGTGGCCCTGGGCGGTCATCACCACCGGGGTCATGCCCAGCCGGCGCAGCAGCTGCTCCAGCCAGGGCAGGCACGGGCCCGGCCGCGCCGGGCAGAGCACGACGTTCTGCCCCTGCGGATTGGGCATCGGCCCGAACAACGGGTGGCACCCGATCACCCACGCCCGCGCCTCCAGCATCGCCGCCACCGGCTCGCGCTTGATGGAGGTGAAGTCGGCGAGGAGCTGGTCGGGACGCAGCAGCGGGGCGATGCGGCGGATCACCGCCAGCGTCTCGGTGATGGGCACGGTCACGATCACCACGTCCGATTCCGCCACCAGCCCGCCATAGCCGGGATCGGGATGCGGCCCGGCGGAGCGCACCCGGTAGCCCTGGCCGGCGAGCAGCCGGTGGAACAGGCTGCCCATCTTGCCCTCGCCGCCGATCAGGCCGATCGCCCGGGGCTGGAAATCCACACCCATCCTCGCTTAAGACATCGCTCAGCGCGCCCAGCCCCAGCGGGACGGAGCGTCGCGACAACCGACGGCAGGGTAGGGGGTTTGCGAACCAAAGAAAAGCCAGGCTGTCGAACGGTGGCGCGAGGCCCGCGCCTAGGGCAGCGGGGTCCGGCTCCCGGCGCTGCGTGCAGGCTCCTTGCCGCCACTGTCCTGCCGCGCCGCTTCCCGGGCCTGGGTGTCGCGCAGGAAGCCGCTGTCGCCGCGCCGGCGCACGGACTCCCGGGCGGCCTGGCGCTCGCGTTGGAGGGCTTCGCGGCGATGGAGCGTCTCGAAATACTGGACGTAGTTGCGCCGGGCTTCCTCCGCCCGGATGCGCTCGAAGCGCTCGCGCTCGCGCTGCTTGTATTCCTCCTCCAGGCGCATGCGCTCGGTCACTTGCGCGATCTGCTTCAAGTAGCCCTGGCCGCGCCGCGCCTGCCCGGTGCGGTAGCCTGCCTTGAGGCTCTCGCGGGATTCTTCCCCCGCCGCGATCGCCTTGCGGATGCGGTCCTGCATTTCGAGGTAGGCAGCGGTGCCGGCAAAGGGCGGCATGTCGGGCAAGTCTTGCTGCGAAGAGCAGGCAGCGCCGAGAAGCAGCAGCACGCCGGCCATGGCCAGGCCCGCGTACGCGCTCCGCTTGTGCCTCAGGCTGCGCATGTGCCCCGTCTCCGCTATGAATCCCCGCCGCAAACGCCACCGGCTTCGGATGGAATTGGCCGCGCCGCGCCCGCGCAGACGCACCCGAAGCGGGCCAAAGGCCTTCTCCTCTTCCGGTAACGGCAGAAATACTCGTAAGCTTTAGCACCCCTCCGGCCCCCATGCCGCGCCACACGAGCGCCTGCGCTATTTCAGGCAAGCTGCAACGTCCAATTACCGGCCTATTCCTTCGTCGAACACGGGATGCCAGCCCTCGCCGCCGGTGGAGGGGAGTCGCTGCGGGCACGGTTCGTGCCTTCGGAAATTAGCCTATGGTCTTAAACATTTTCATTGCACCAGGTAAA
>JBGOTW010000370.1:0-3334 GCA_041476685.1 bacterium
CCCTCGTTCATGACCACCAGGCGGTCCGCCATCGTCAGGGCCTCCTCCTGGTCGTGGGTCACCATCACCGTAGTCAGATTCAGCGCGCGCTGCAGCTTGCGAATCTCGATCCGCACTTCTTGGCGCAGTTTGGCGTCCAGATTGGAGAGCGGCTCGTCCAGCAACAGAACGTCCGGCCGGAAGACGAGCGCCCGAGCGAGGGCTACCCGCTGCTGCTGCCCGCCGGAGAGCTGGCGCGGCAGCCGATTGCCCAAACCTTCGAGGCGCACCAGTTCCAACACTTCAGCCACTTTGGGCGCCCGGTCGGCCGGAGGAACCTTGTGCATCTCCAGTCCAAACGCGATGTTTTGCGCCACGGTGAGATGCGGGAACAGGGCGTAATTTTGAAACACGAGCCCTGCTTTGCGTTTCCATGGCGGCAGGCGGGTGATGTCCGTGTCGCCCAGGCGCACGACCCCTCCGGTCGGCACCACGAATCCGGCGATCATGCGCAGGGTCGTTGTCTTTCCGCATCCAGAGGGCCCGAGCAGGACCACGAACTCGCCATCGGCGACGTCCAGCGTCACATCGCGCACGGCGCCGACGTCTCCAAAGCGCTTCGAAACTCCCTCCAGCTGCAACCGTGCCATGAATACCTCACATCACTCGGCTGATCTTGACGAACTGATTGGTGACCAGCAGAGCAGCGCCGATCAGGCAGATCTGGAGCACCGACACAGCCGCAATTGTGGGATCAATCTTCCAGGCCAGATATTCGAGAATCGCGATCGGCAGAGTCGTGCGCCCGGGTCCCACGAGAAACAGGCTCATTTCCAAGTTTCCGAAGGAGGAAACGAATCCGAAGATCGCGGCGGCCACGACGCCCGGAAGAATCGAAGGCAGGGTGATGCGCCTGAACGCCGTCCAGCGGTTCGCACCAAGATTTTGGGCTGCCTCCTCCAGCGTGCGGTCGAATCCGGCGAGGCTCGCCGAGACCAGGCGCACCGTCCATGGAATGACCAAGAGAATGTGCCCGGCGGCCAGGCCCGCCAGCGAGCCCAGCACCGGAAGCCCCGTCCCAATCTCGACTTCCACATGAAAAACGTACAGAGACGTGCCCAGCACCACTCCCGGAACGACCAACGGAAGAAGCAGAAGGGTGTTCATCACGTCACGCCCGCGGAATCGAAACCGCGCAAGACATAGTGCCGCCGGGACCCCCACCGCGAGTCCGACGGCGGTCGAAATGATTCCCAATTCAAGGCTCAGCAACAGGCCGTTTACGAAGCGATCGTTGTCTGGAATCGCCTCGTACCACTTGAACGAATACCCTTCCGGCGGGAAGGAGGGGATTTCCTGCTGGTAGAACGAGAGCCACGTCACGAAGAACAACGGCGCCAGGATGTAACAGAGCGTCAACGCGGCGACGCCCCGCAGGAGCCAGCGTCCGATCCCATGCCCGATCATGGCGAACCCTCACGCACACCGGCGGTTTCGCCGCTCTCAGTTCAGGCGCCGTTTGTGAAACTGGCCCGCCTTCATGATCACGGACAGATGCGCCCCCTGATCTTCGAGCAGCCGGATGCTCTTGAGCGGATCGCCATCCACCAAGATCAGATCCGCCCAGGCCCCGGGTTCGATGACGCCCAGCTTGCCGGGCTGCCGGACGACCTCTGCGCCGATCAGCGTCGCCGACCGGATGACCTCAAGCGGCGGCATCACCGTCGCGCGGATCGAGAACTCGCGACTCTGCTCGTCCAGCAAGGCCCCGAGCAAATCCGAGCCATAGGCGATCTTCACGCCGGCGCGCCTGCAAATCTCGAGGGAGCGGTAGGCGCCATCGAGCACCAGCTCGTTCTTCTCGAGCATATCCGGCGGCATGCCGAACTGTGCGGCGCGCTCCTTCATGGCGACGTAGGTCACCACATTGGCGACGAGATACGCCCCTTTGGCGGCCATCAACTTGGCGCGGGCATCGTCAATGAGATTGCCGTGCTCGACGGTGCGGACCCCAAGGGTCACCGCACGTTCGATCGCTTCCGGCGTATACGCGTGGGCCGCCACGTAGCGGCCAAACGCATGGGCCTCCTCGACCGCGGCTGACACCTCTCCAGGCGAGAACTGCAGGCTGTCCAGCGGGTCATAGGGGGAGGCCACGCCCCCGGACATCATGATCTTTACGTGGTCGCAGCCCTGCCGCATCTGTTCGCGCACCGCCCAACGCACTTCGTCGGCGCCATCGGCGATCTGACGCAGATACGCCAGGCCATTGCAGCACCCGCACGCATAGCCGGGATTGGTGCGGGCCCGCCCGTCCGCATGGCCCCCGGTGGGACCGATGGAGCGCCCGGCGATGAACAGCCGGGGCCCGGCGAACAAGCCCTGCTCCACGGCGGTCTTGACGCCCCAGTCGGTGCCTCCGGTGTCGCGCACCGTCGTGAAGCCCCGGTCGATCATGGAACGCAACCGCACGGCGGCACGCGCGGTGGTCAGGGTCAGCGGGACTTCCTCCAGGCGGCGCATGTAGACTTCGCTGTGCATGCAGTGCACGTGGCAATCGATCAAGCCGGGGAGGAGCACGCGTCCGCCGCAATCCACCGTTTCCGCGCCCGCCGCCTTGATCGGCCGTGCGGACACTTCCCGGAATTTGTCCCCCTCGACCAGAACCTCATAGCCCCCGCGTGCTTCGTCGAACCGGGGATCGAGCAGCTTCAGGTTCTTGAAGAGCAGCAACGGTGCGCCGGCAGCCATGGAAGGTCCTGGAGAAAAGTGAGCGCCTAGAGCCGCCGCCTGCGGGGTCGCGGCCACTGAACGTGCAATATTGGACTCTATTCAGGCAGCGGAAGCGCGGCAACGAAGAATCAGTTCCCCGAGAAGCCTCTGGGAATCCGCGTCAGTTCAACCGATTTCTGTAGAACGTGCCGCCCTTCAGGATGGCAGTCAACGACCGCTCCGGCTGTTCGAGCAGCCCCAGATTCGCCAGGGGATTGCCGTCCACCACAAGCAGATCGGCAAGCGCGCCTGGCCGCAAGCAGCCGAGCTTCCCTTCCTGCCGCAAGATCCTTGCCCCCACGAGGGTCGCCGATCGGACGATTTCCAGGGGCGACTGAACCTGGCTGCGAATGACGAATTCCCGGCTCTGATCCACCTGCAGCTGGCCGAGGAGATCGGTCCCATAGCCAACCGGGACTCCCGCCCGCTTGCAGATCTCCAGAGAGCGCAGCCCGCCCTCGATGACGAGATCGTTCTTGGCCAGCATTTCCGGCAGCATGCCGAAGTCCGAGGCGCGCTCCCGCATCGCATAGTAGGTGACGAGGTTGGCGATCAGGAACATGCCTTTCTCCGCCATCAGGCG
>JBGOTW010000371.1:0-3313 GCA_041476685.1 bacterium
CCCGGCGCATGCTGCTCGGCCACGCGCTTGATCTCCGCTTGACCCTCCAGGTCAAGTGCGCCCGCGGCCGTTCAGACGAAACAGTAGGTCTTTTCCAGCACGACTTCCGCGCCGGCGCCCGTGGCGCACTGGGCGATCGCGCCGCCCTGCACCCCGTCCCGCTCGCCCAGGGCGATCACCTTCTTCCCTTTCAGCTTCATCGTGCGGTCTCCTTCAGGATGTGCGGAGCGCGATCGTTGCCTTGGGCAGCGTTGCGCTCCAGCAGGAACGAAAGGCCGTCGGAAAGCTGCGTCATGCGCCCGAGGAACAGGCTGCCCTTGGCCAGGAACATCACGCGCTGGAGCCGGCCCGCCTTGAGGCCGTCCAGGGCGTGGCCCAGGTACGGCAGGGCGGAGGCAATGTGGCCCTGGGTCGGCGAGAACCCCGGCATGCCGTGCCGGCGCACGAATTCTGCGGTCTCGGCCGGGGCAATCTCGTGCTTCAGCGCCGCCAGCCCCGCCACGACCTTGTAGTTGAGCAGCGGCACGTTCCCGCTTCCGGAAGGCTCGGTGATCTCCGGGTTGTGTAGTTCCGTGGCGTACTTGTCCACCGCGCCGTAGGGCAGGCCGAGCGCGCCCAGCGGCTCGCTGACGAGCGCGTCGAAGATCGCCTTCTGGGACGAGCCCGCCGCCACCGTATGGCGCCCGAGCGCGTCCATGCGCAGCCGGGGCGACACCCCGTCGTCCTCGCCCACCAGCACCGCGACGCCCGCCAGCACGTCCTCCAGGATCGGCCAGCCGCGCTTGAGATGGCCCTGGTACTTCATGCCCAGCTTCGCCAGCGAGCAGCCCCCCACCACGGCCACGCGGGGAAACACCCGGCCCGCGATCAGCCCGCCCGCGAGCGCCAGGGCGTGCAGCGGCCCGGCGCAGAAGCCCTTGATGTCCACGCCGGTCGCCCCTGCGCAGCCGCAGCTCTCGGCAACCGCCTTGGCCAGGTTACCGCCGCCGCGCTGGTAGCGGTCGCCCACCGCCTCCTCGCCGCTGTTGAGCAGGTAGGGGATGGAGTCCGCGGCAACGCCTTCGTCCGCCAGCAGGGTGCGCAGAGCCAGCACTGCCGTGACCTTGCAACACAGGTTCTCCAGCAGCACGTCGGCGGCCAGGGTCGCGTCCTGCTCGTGACCGGCGACGATGACGCCGACACGCCGGCCGGAGCGCAGCGCCAGCGGCAGCGCGGGCAGCGCGCCAGCCAGGCGTTCGTCCAGCGCGGCCTGCGACACGCCCGCGCCCAGGCGCGCCAGGTCCTCCGGCGCGAGCAGCGGATGCGCCGCCAGCGCGGGGCGCACCTCCTCCACGAAGCCCGCGTCCAGGCTCACCAGGTCGCTCGCGTCGAACACCTTGAGCAGCGCGAGGAACTCCTCCTCGGGCATGATCTCCCCGTGGGGCTGGCGGCGCGGCGCGGCCTCATGCCGCGCGGCAAACCATGGCTGAGGCAGCGCCGCGAGGTCGTCCGGGTCGAGTCCGCCCAGGAACGCGCGGTTCGGAGGATAGTCCCGCGCCGCCTCGTAGGGCCGCAGGGCTGCGGCAATGCGGGCACTCAGGCCCGGATCGGCCGCCACGTCCCGCACGGGCTTGGAGCCGTACTGCACCAGCCCCGGCGTGTGCGCGAGGAAGAAGCGCACGCCCAGGATCACCGGATGGCCGATGGCCAGGGGCGTGGGGGGCGGAATGGCCGGCGGAGGGGCCGCAGGGGTCGGCGCCGTGGACGGGTCCCTGGGCGGATGGGCCGAAGGCGCTCCCGGCGGGTCTGCGGGCGGGTCTGCGGGCGGAGCGAAGGACGGTGCGGCGGATACAGCACGAGGCGGCTGCGCGGACGTACGCGGTGCGCTGGGATCAGGCATCGGGCCGCCTCACTCGATGCAGCTCAGGGAATGGAAGCCGTAGTGATCGTCGTAGCGCCAGGGCGGCGGGAGGCTGCCGGATGTCGGCACCAGATCCTCCGGGCCGCCGACGACGCCCGCGCGCCGGTCGCCCCGCACCACCTTCGTCTGGACGCCGATCACGCGCTTGACCGGCGGCACGTCGGGCGTGCCGAGCGTGGCGTTCTTGAAGAAGCTCGTGCTGACGATGGCGTCGGCCTCCGGGAGCGGCTCCAGCATCGTGGGCGCGCCGTCGGTGGCGTCGTCCTCGCTCGTGAGGAACACGGTCTTGATGCCGAGCTTCTCGCAGGCCTGGATCGTGCGCACGACCTCGATGAACTCGTTGCCGCCGGCATCCCAGGTGACGAGCGCACCCTGGGCCCCGATCATCTGCGCGAGCTTGGCCGCCTGGTTGGCCATCAGCTGCTTCTCGTGCTGGGTGGTCCACTCGGTGCGCAGCACGATCGCGCCCAGGAAGTTCCAGTCCTTGCCGTGGCGCCGGTACAGGTCGAGCAGGAGCGGGTTGTTCGCCACCGTCCAGGACATGGCGAAGGCCGTGCGGTACGGGCCGGTGAGGGCGCCGTCGAGGATCTCATTGGGATGGAGCAGCCAGGGCGGCGTGAGCTGGGTCAACCCGTAGGTGGCCGTGCAGAACGCCGTAGGCGAGCCGGACATCGCCTGGGGCGAATGCACGGCCCACAGGTACACGACGCGGGGCAGCTTGGGGTCGCAGGGCGCCAGCTCGAAGACCTCGCGCTCGGGCGGCTTCAGTTCGCGCACGGCCAGGGCCACCTGGTCGCTCACGGTGAGCGCGGCCTTGTGCACGGCATCGTTGCGCGCCTCGTCGCCCAGGCCGGGATCCGGCTCGACGACCAGGCACAGGTGGATCAGCTTGCCGTAGGGATAGAGCGCCGCGAGCGGTCCGGAGAGGTCCAGGAAGGTCTCGACGAAATCGCCGCCGGAATCGTGCCAGTTGACGCTCGACACCTCGACGACGCCCACGCCCGAGAGGCGGTGCGTGCGGCCCCGCCCGACCGTAGCGATGGGCCGGCCGCAGATGCCCGGATAGCAGACGCCGGGGCCTTCCACCTTGACGCGCGGCTCGATCACGTCCCGCACCGGCCAGACGCGGCAGCTCTCCCCCGGCAGCGCGATCTCCAGCTCCGCGCTGACGATGCGCGTGTCCAGGCGCACCGCGGCCAGCACGCCGGCCCGGTCCACCTCCAACCGCCCGTTCTCCCAGCGCGTGCGGGACCCGAACGCCACCTCCCGCACGGGAAACGTCCCCAGCTCCAGTCGCATGACGCCGCTCATCACAGGTGAACTGCAATCAACAGGCACAGCGGAGGCGCACTGTTCTCCCGCACCGGCCGCGCCGCTAGGCCAGCGCGGGAATGGCGTCCGCCTGCGCCAGCG
>JBGOTW010000372.1:0-3283 GCA_041476685.1 bacterium
CTCCTCGCCGGCAGCGGTGACCAGCACCACCTCGCCGGCCACGACATAGACGAACTCATCCGATCCGGTGTGCCAGTGCCGCTGGCTGGACCACGCGCCGGGAGGCAGGCGCAGCAGATTCACGCCGAATTGCGTCAATCCGGCGGCATCCCCCAGCTTCTTCCGTTCGCGCACCCGGCAGGGCAGGTCATAGGGCGGGGGGTACAGGGTTCCGATGACGGGGACGATCGCCGCCAGGTCGATCTTCTTTTTCATGTGCCGCTCCTCTGGTCTTGTTTCCGTGCCCGCCAGGATGCGCCGGCCGTTCCGCAAGGTTTACCGCACCCGCCCCAAGGATGACACGCGCCGCCTGCTGTGGGACACTTTGCGCTTGATTTGAGACTTCACTCGCAGGAATTGCCGTGACCGCCTCGACTTCCCCGACGACCGCCGCACCGGCGCCCTCGGCCGCGCCGCGCCGCTACGACGTGATCGTGATCGGCGCGGGCCATGCCGGCTGCGAGGCCGCGCTGGCCGCCGCGCGGATGGGGTGCGAGGTGCTCGTGCTCACGATGAGCCTGGAGACGATTGCGCACATGCCATGCAACCCGGCGATCGGGGGCCTCGCCAAGGGCAACCTGGTGAAGGAGATCGACGCCCTGGGCGGGGAGATGGGCAAGGTCGCCGACGCCACGGGCATCCAGTTCCGCGTGCTCAACCGCTCCAAGGGCCCCGCGGTGTGGGGCAGCCGGTGCCAATCGGACATGCTGCGCTACCGCGCGCGCATGCGCGGCGTGCTGGAGTCCCAGCCGCGCCTGACGGTCAAGCAGGCGACGGTAGAGGACCTGGTGCAGGAGGGTAAGCGCATCGCCGCCGTCGTCACCAACGACGGCGCGAGCTACGCCGCGCGCACGGTCGTCATCACGACGGGCACGTTCATGAACGGCCTGATCCACATGGGCGCGACGCGGCACGAGGCGGGGCGGATGTGGGAGTTCCCCTCGAAGGGCCTGCCTGCCGCGCTGGGGCGGCTGAACCTTGCGCTGGGGCGGCTCAAGACCGGCACGGTGCCGCGCCTGGAGCGCCGCTCGATCCAGTGGGAAGGGCTGGCGGAGCAGAAGGGCGACGATCCGATCCGCAAGTTCTCCTTCTGGGACTCGCGCATCGAACTGCCCCAGGTGAGCTGCTTCATCACCTACACGAGCGCGGCGACCCACCAGGTGATCCGGGACAACCTCGGCAAGTCGGCCATGTACAGCGGCGCGATCAAGGGGGTCGGCCCGCGCTACTGCCCCTCGATCGAGGACAAGATCGTCAAGTTCCCCGACAAGGAGCGGCACCAGATCTTCCTGGAGCCGACGGGCCTGGAGAGCCACGAGATCTATCCCAACGGGCTGTCCACGAGCCTGCCGCCGGACGTGCAGCTCGCGTTCCTGCGCACGATCCCGGGGCTGGAGCAGGTGGAGATCACGCGCCCGGGCTACGCGGTGGAGTACGACTACGTGCTGCCGCTGCAGCTTCATCCGACGCTGGCCCTGAAGGACTGGCCGAACCTGTTCTGCGCCGGGCAGATCAACGGCACGTCCGGCTACGAGGAAGCGGCCGCGCAGGGCCTTGTCGCGGGCATCAATGCCGCGCTGCAGGTGCAGGACGCGCCGCCCTTCGTCGTGCGCCGGGACGAGGGCTACATCGGCGTGCTGGTGGACGACCTGATCACGAAGGGCACCGAGGAGCCCTACCGCATGTTCACCTCGCGCGCCGAGTACCGCATCCTGCTGCGCGAGGACAATGCGGACCTGCGCCTGAGCGAAAAGGGCTTCCGCATCGGCCTGCTGCCCGAGACCTGCTGGCGGCGCACCCAGGACAAGCTGAGCCGCATCCACGCCCTGCGCCAGGCGCTCGCCGGGACGCCCGTCACGCCGACGCCGGAGGTCAATGCCGAGCTCGAGGCGTTGGGTCAGCCCGCGCTGAAGACCGGCGCCACGGCGGCAGAGCTGGTGCGGCGGCCGGAGATGAAGCTGGATCAGCTCACGGAGCTGGGCTTCCTGGGCGGCAAGCTCGACCTGTCCGCCTATCCGGACGACGTGCGCGAGCAGGTCGAGACCGGCATCAAGTACGAGGGCTATGTCGAGCGGCAGACCGCCCAGCTCGCCGTGTTCGAGCGGCTGGAAAGCATCCGGCTGCCCGAGCGGGCGGACTATGCCCGCATTCCGGGCCTGTCGCGCGAGGTGGTGCAGAAGCTGTCCCAGTTCCGGCCCGGCACGCTCGGCCAGGCCAGCCGCATCTCGGGCATCACCCCGGCGGCGATCAGCCTGCTCGCGGCCTACGTGCGCAGCGACGCCGCGCGGCAGAAGGCCTCCTGAGCGGCGCCGCCCACGCGGCAGGGGAGACGGCGCGCCGCGCACGGCGCAGCACGCGGCGCACCCATCCGTTCCCTGTCATCATCCGCCACACATCCGGTACGCCCATGGCTCCGTCCGCAAAGAAGACCGCCCGCAAGCCTCCCCGTGCCAAGTCCGCGCGCAAGCAGCCCGTGCGCGCCCGGGCCGCCCGCGCAGCGGGAGCCGCTCGCAAGTCCGCGCCAAAGCCGGCCCGGCGCGCGGGAAAGTCAATCCGGGTCAGGGCGGTCAAGCGTGGCGCGGTCCCCCGGCGCGCGGCGAAGGTGAGCCGCTCCCGCAAGGCTGCGTCCGCCCGGAAGCCTGCGCCTGCCCGCAGGGCCGCCGCGCCCAGGCACGCCCCAGCTCGGCACGTCCCTTCACGCCACACGCCGCCCCGGCCGGTCTCTGCAGTTCCGCGCAAGTCCACGCAGGTTGCGCAGGCCCCCACGGTTCCCGGCGAGCCTGAGCTGCGCATCACCGACGAGGCCGTCGGCAAGGCGACCGGGCGCGACTGGACGCAGTGGGGCGATGCGCTCGACGCGGTGGGGGCGCAGACCATGGCCCACAGCGACATTGCGCGCCTGGTGATGGAGCGCTTCCGCCTCGGGCCCTGGTGGTCGCAGATGGTGACGGTCGGCTATGAGCAGCTGCGCGGCCTGCGCGTGAAGCACCAGAAATCGGAGGGCTTCGAGATCAGCGCCAGCAAGACCCTGTCCGCTTCCCCCGAGCGCGTGTACGCGGCGTGGAACCAGGACGCGGAGCGCACGCGCTGGCTGGGCCAGAATCTGCGCGTGCGGGGCGCCACGCCGATCAAGACCATCCGGCTCGCCGGGAGCGACGGAATCTCCACCATCGTCGTCGCCCTGTATCCGAAAGGGGCGGAGAAGACGCAGGTCACCGTGCAGCACATGAAGCTCAAGGACGCC
>JBGOTW010000373.1:0-3280 GCA_041476685.1 bacterium
TGGCAATGTCAATGAAGCCCGTCAGCACCAGCAGCGGCCGCGACCCCAGCTTGTCCATGAACAGGCCGTACGCGTAGGACGCGGCGATGCCGCCGCCGACGCCGATCATGACGTAGAGCAGCACGAACCGGTCGGGCAGGTGGTAGCCCTGCTTCGCCACCAGCACCATGAAGGTCTTCAGGATGCCCTGGGTGATCGGAATGACCGCCGTCATCGCGAAGAACCAGCGCCGGCCCTGGGTTTCCATCAGCCAGCGGAGCTGCTCCTTCAGGCTGAACGGGGGGACGGCCCGGAAGGCGCCGCTCTCCGGAATGCGCCACAGTCCGTACGCCGCCAGCAGTCCCGCGACGACCCCGACGCCGAAGAACATCTGGTAGCGCCACGCGTGCGCCTGAGGTCCCAGCAGCATCGCCATGGCAATGCTGACGGCCATCGCCCCCGCCTGGGACACGCGCATGGACGTGGCGATCAGGTCGCCCCGGTCCTTCGCCGTCGTCAGCTCGGTGACGATCCCGGTGAAGGACACGACGCCCGCCGAGCGCCCGATGTTGAAGCCCAGCGAGCCCAGGAACAGCAGCCACAGCCCCCACGTCACGCCCAGGTTGTCCGCCGCCCAGGGCGCCCCGATCATCAGTGTCGCCGAGACGCTGCGCAGCGCCCAGAACAGGCCCGCCGTGCCCGTCACGCCCAGGCGCGGGATCGTCATGTAGCCCAGCAGCATGAACGGCAGCGTGACGTAGAGCAGCGCGGAGGTGGCCCCGACCCAGGTCTCGTCGCCGCCCAGCCGCAGCAGCACCAGCGTGACGACGTTCTCCGCCAGCACCGGATAGGAGATCGAGTTGAAGATGCCGTAGAAGTAGTAGTAGCGCTTGCCCCGGGAGCGCTCGCGCTGGTTCAGGGGCGAGACGGAAGGGGGCAGGCCGGCGGCAGAGGGTGGAGCGGTGGTTTGCATGGCGGCGGTGGTTCGTATTGCGGACAGCGTGGCTCCTGCGGAATCCGGCCGGGCACGGAACCGGTCGGGCCACTGGACCCGGCGCTGCTGCGGTCCTTCACGGCGCACCCATCCCCCAAGGGGTTCAGCTTACCCTAGCGGGAATGGACGCCGGGGGACAAGGCGTGTCGCGCGCAGGCGATGTGTGCGCTTGCCACGCCCCCCTCTCCCGTGCGACAACCCGGAACTGGAGCGGACGGACGCTCCGCAGCGGACAAACGAGTTGAGCGCGCCCATGAACGGCGGATCCCTCAGGCTGGCGGCGTGGCGGGGCGGGTGGCCCTGGCGCGGCGGCGCATGCGAGGAACCGGTTCACGGTGGCTCCCGGTCCTAGGACGACCGGACCGCCCCTGGCAGTCGAGACAGTGCGGGGCGGAGTCGGAACGAGATCGAGCAGGTGGACAAGCCGTGCAGCCGGGCCCTCGAAAGGGGGCAGGCTCCACGGCTTTTGTGTTTTCAGGCGACAGAACAACACTTCGCCTCCGCCCGGTATGGTTTGTGCCTCGCGCAAACGCTCGGCACCGGGCACCTCCTCTCCATTAGGAGAGGAGGCCGGGAGGTGAGGTGCGGTAACGCCGCCTTCACTTTCACGATGTGACGCCATGAGAGGCAAGAAACCGGGCAGCAGGCAGTTCAAGAGCGACAGATCGCTCCGCAAGCCGGCCCGCGGCGCGCGCAAGGCACCGACCCGCGGGACACGCCGTGCCGCGACCCCCGGTGCAGCGACGTTGCGCACTGCACCTCGTCGCACCGGAACTTCCCGCGCCGGAGCTTTCCGCGCCGAACCTTTGCGCGCCGAATCTTTGCGTGCCGAACCTTTCCGCACGGAGTCGTTTCGAACCGCGGGAGGCGTGACCGGCCGCTGCCGCGTCACAGAGCTGGATCCCGCCACCGCCCTGGACGCGGTGTGGGCGGGCGTGGAGCGGCACAAGGGCGCCCTGTTCGTCAGCAACTACGAGGTGCCCAATCGCTACGCGCGCTGGGACACGGGCTTCGCGAACCCCCCGCTGGAGCTGGTGCTGCGCGGGCGGCGCTTCGCCCTGAACGCGCTCAACGGGGAAGGCGAGCGGCTCCTGCCTCTGTTCCGCGCGGCGCTGGAGGCGGACGCGGCCCTGCGCACGCAGGTGATCGGCCTGGGCGCGGATGCCGGCTCGATCCATGGCGAGATCGCCCCGCCGCCGGAGTTCTTCCCGGAGGAGCAGCGCAGCCGCCAGCCGAGCCTGTTCGGCGTGCTGCGCGCCTGCCTGACGCACTTCGCCATGGACAGCGCGACGCTGGGCTTCTACGGGGCGTTCGGGTTCGACCTGGTCTTCCAGTTCGAGACCCTGCGGCAGAAGCACGCGCGCGACCCGGAGCGGGTGGACTGCGCCCTGTACTTTGCGACGGACGTGGTGCTCGTGGACCGGCAGAAGGAGCTGGCCACGCGCCACGAATACGACTTCGACACGCCCCTGGGGCCGTCCCGCGCGGGCGGCCAGGGCGGCGCGGAATTCGCGCCTGCGGGCGGCGCTGCAGGTCAGGCTGCGGCGGGGCAGGCTGCGGCAGGTCAAGCTGCGGCGGGTCAGGCCGCGGTAGGTCAGGCCGCGACCGGGCAGCCCCTCCCGTCCCAGCGTCCGCCCGCCCCCATCGCCTGCGACCACACGCCCGAGGCGTTCCAGGCCAAGGTCGAGCGCATCCGCCAGGGCTGCAAGCGGGGCGACTTCTTCGAGGTGGTGCTCTCCCAGACCTTTTCCACGCCCTACGGCGGCACGCCCACGGACTTGTTCCGGCGCATCATCGGGCGCAATCCGAGCCCGTACAGCTTCCTCATCAACCTGGGCGCCGAGCAGCTCGTGGGCGCCAGCCCGGAGATGTACGTGCGCGTCAACGGGCGCCGGGTCGAGACCAGCCCCATCTCCGGCACCGTGCCCGTGGGCGATTCGCCGATGGAGACGGCGGCCCAGATCAAGCGCCTGATCTCGTCGGACAAGGAGGAGTCCGAGCTGACCATGTGCACGGACGTGGACCGGAACGACATGGCGCGGGTGTGCGTGCCGGGGACGGTGCGCCTGATCGGGCGGCGGCTGCTGGAGCAGTACTCGCGCCTCGTGCACACGGTGGATCACGTGGAGGGGGAGCTGGCGCAGGGCTACGACGCCCTGGACGCGTTTGCCACGCACCTGTGGGCCTGCACGACGACCGGCTCGCCGAAGCCCATCGCCCTGCAGGCGATCGAGGACCTGGAGGCCGCGCCGCGCCGCTGGTACGCCGGCGCGATCGGCTACCTGTCCGTGAACGGCAACCTGAACA
>JBGOTW010000374.1:0-3257 GCA_041476685.1 bacterium
AGCGCCACCGCGATCCAGACGGAGTGCAGGACGAGCGCCTGCGCGTCCTGGTGCCTGCCCGCGCCCAGGGCCCGGGCGATGGCCGAGGACACGCCCCCGCCCATCGCCCCCGCCGACATCATCTGCATCAGCATCAGCAGCGGGAACACCAGCGCCACGCCGGCGAGCGCCTCGGTGCCCAAGCCGGAGACGTAGTAGGTCTCCAGCGCGCCGACGGCGGCCTGCACGACCATCACGGCCACGTTCGGGAGCGCCAGACGCAGCAGCGTCGCGACGATCGGCCCCTCCAGGATCTGGCGCGTGCGGGGCGACAGGCCTGCGCCGGCCGCCACGCCGGACGCATCCCGCGCGGGCGCGGCCGGCGGCGTGCCGAGGGGTGCGGGGGTCGCCGTGGGGGACAGCGACAACTCGGAGGATACGTCGGCCATGGGAGAGGCTCCTCGAATTCGGCTCAGGGGGGACGTTGCGTGGTTTGGGCTGGCGGTGCGCCGGCCATTATGGCATGATGTTCATCATCTGATGAAGATATGATGCCGATCATATGAAATGTCAAGGGGGGCCACATGCGATATCCGGCGCGGCACAAGACCGAGACCCATCGCAGGATCGTGGCGGCGGCGGCGGGACTGTTCCGCGAGCGGGGGCTGGACGCGGTGAGCGTCGCAGACGTGATGGCCGCCGCGGGGCTGACCCATGGCGGCTTCTACGCCCACTTCGCGTCCAAGGACGAGCTGATCGCGGAAGCGCTGCGCTCCGGCCGGGGCACCGGCGCGGACAAGCTGCGCCGGATTGCCGAGCGCACTGTCGCGGACCGCACGGCGGCTGACGGCACGGCAGTGGACGGCATGGCGGCTGACGGCACGGTTGCACAGGGCACGGGCGCGGACGGCACGCTGACGGACGGTATGGTGGCAGAGACAGCCGTGGCAAACGGAGCCGCTGCGCAGCCCTCCGGGGCGGAGCGACGCGGCCGAGCGTTGGAGGCGATGGTGATGAGCTATCTCAGCCCGGCGCACCGGGCGCGGCGGGCCGAGGGCTGCGTCGTGGCGGCGCTGGGGACGGAAGCCGGCCGGCACACGCCCGCCGCCCGGCGTGCGCTGGCCGAGCGCAGTCACGGCCTGGCGCAGGCGCTGCTGCCGTACCTGCCGGAGCGGGGAGGAGTGCCGCGGCAAGATGGTGCCAAGGAAGACCCTGAGGGAGCTAAGGAAGACTTGGCCAAGGCCGTCACGGCGTGCCTGGTGGGCGGGATGATCCTGGCGCGGCTGGAGGAGGATTCGGCCGCGGCGGACCGCACCCTGGCCGCCTGCCGAAGCTTCATCCTGGAGGCGCTGGGCTGAGCCCGCGGCGAGTCCGGGGCGACCTGACCGTGCGCGACCGCGTGCCCCCCCTTCCCATCCCCCGGTGCCATGCCCGGAGCTAGGCCGTGCGCCGCGCCGCTTCGGGCTGGGCCGGACCCAGCCGCTTCAGCTCGGGCATGACCTTCTTGGCGAAGAGGCGCATGTTGCGCTCGGCGTCCCCGTAGTCCATCCCCGCGTAGCTGAACACGCCGACGAAGTGGGAGTTGCCGACGCGCCGGCGGACGTCGAGAATGCGCTCGTAGCACTGCTCGGGCGTCCCCCACACCTGCAGGTTCATGAAGAAGTCGATCATGTCGCGCTCCCCGACCTGCTGGAGCTTGTCCACGAATTTTCCGTAGTACTCGTAGCCCTTCATCTCCTTCAGGTGCCCGCTGGGGATCTCGTAGTGCTCCAGCACGGTCTCGTAGTACCCGCCGATGTAGCGGCGCGCCATCTCGTACGCCCGCTCCGCGCTCTCGTCGCAGAAGGTCCAGCCGGCGCAGACCGGCGGCGGCGCGTCCGTCACGTTGACCTCGCGGAACACCTTGCGGTAGGCGTCCAGCTCCTTCGCCACCTCCGGCCAGGGTTTTTGCGGGATGATGAGGATCCCGATGCCCAGCTCCGCCATGATGCGCGAGGATTCGGGTGAGACGGCGGCGGCGTAGGTGCGGCCGCGGAAGCTCTTGAAGGGCGCCGGGCGGATGTCGCGGCGCGGCTGGCGGACGTACTTGCCGGCGAACTCGCAGTAGCCCTGCTCCAGGCCCTTGAGCAGCATCTGCGCCGCCTCCACGAAGCGCTCGCGGGACTCGCTCATGTCCAGCCGGAAGCCCTCGAACTCCACCCGCCCCAGCCCGCGCCCCAGGCCCAGGATCATGCGCCCCCCGGACAGGGCGTCCAGCATGGACACCTCCTCCGCGACCCGCAGCGGATCGTGCCAGGGCAGCACCACGACCATGCTCCCGAGCTGCGCGGTCTTGGTGCGGCCCGCCAT
The DNA here is from genome assembly GCA_041476685.1 of bacterium. Lineage (GTDB taxonomy): Bacteria > SAR324 > SAR324 > SAR324 > JACQKK01 > JBGPEV01. The sequence continues at coordinate 2,329 of JBGOTW010000374.1, forward strand.
GTAGGAGAGGAACTGCGTCACGTCCGGGCACATGGTGTAGTCGGTGAAGTGATGCTCCACGCCCCAGATGGACTCGAAGCCCAGGTCCTCGGCCATGTCGGCCAGGCGCAGCTCGTTGCGGTAGACGTCCACGTCCGTGCGGGCGCGCTTGGTGTTCTGGAAAACGGTCGCCATGCCGACGTGCATAGGGGTCTCCCGGGCCGCAGGATGCCCGCCAAGTGCGCGGGGCTGAGAAATTGGGGGATTGGGGGGACTATACGCCGGAGGGGGGGCGAGGAACAAGCGGTCCGGGCGCTTGCGGGGCGGATCGCGGTGGCCTGCGGCCGCTACCGCGGCTCGTGCGCTACCGCCCCAGCGCCCCCAGCCGCTTGAGCTCGTCAGGCGAAAGCTGGAGCCGCGCGGCGGCGGCGCTGTCGCGGATGCTGGCGGCGCGGCTGGCGCCCGGGATGGGCAGGACGTGCGGCCCCAGCGCCAGCAGCCACGCCAGCGCCACCTGGTACGGGCTGACCCCGTGGGCCTTGCCGATGGCGGCAAGCAGCGGATGCCGCACGCGCTGCTTCCCGCCCCAGAACCCGCCCACGGGACTGTAGGCGATATAGCTCACGCCCTGCTGCAGGCAGGCCGCGATCACGCCATTGCGCAGGTCGTCCTGCTGGAACACGTTGCATTCGTTCTGCACGCTCTCCACCCGCACGATCTTCTGCGCTGCGGCGAGCTGGGCGGCCGACACGTTGGACAGGCCGACGTGGCGGATCTTGCCCTCCTGCTTCAGCCGCGCGAGCGCCCCCACCGAATCGGCGAACGGCACGCGCGGGTCGGGCCGGTGGAACTGGTAGAGGGCGATTGTCTCCACACCCAGCGCCTTCAGGCTCGCCTCGCAGCAGCGGCGCAGGCGCTCGGGCCGCCCGTCGGTCATCCAGGCGCCGCGG
>JBGOTW010000375.1:0-3199 GCA_041476685.1 bacterium
AGCCTTGGAGACAGGCATGGCCAACCCGTATGCGCAGCAGGCCTACCTGGGCAAGTCCCGGGAAGAGGTGGTGCTGGAATACGCCCCGCTCGTGCGGCAGATTGCCAACCGCCTGGCCGCCCGCCTGCCCGATACGCTGGACCGGAACGACCTGATCCAGGCCGGGATGATCGGCCTGCTTGATGCGATCGAGAAGTACGATAGCCGGCGCGAGGCCCAGTTCCGCACCTACGCCGAATTCCGCATCCGCGGCGCCATGCTCGACGACCTGAGGGCCGGCGACTGGGTGCCCCGCTCCGTGCGCGATAACGCCGACCGGATCGGCGCCGCGATGAAGTCGCTGACGCTCGAGCTGGGACGCGTTCCGGATGACGGGGAAATTGCGCGGCGGCTGGGGCTCTCTCTCGCCGACTATCATCACCTGCTGATCAAATCCCGCGCCGTGCCCCTGTTGTCCATCGAGGACCTGCACCGCCCATCCGAGGACGGCGATGGTGGCAACGTGTTCGACGTGCTGGAGGACCCGTTCTGCGGCGATCCGCTGGACGCCCTGTCGCTCAAGGACCTGCACCGGCGCCTGGCGGACGCCATCCGCGCCCTGCCGGAAAAGGAGCGCCTCGTGCTCTCCCTGTATTTCGACGAGGGCTTGAACCTGAAGGAGATTGGCGAGGTGCTCGGGCTGACCGAGTCCCGGGTTTCCCAGATCCGCACCCAGGCGATCCTGCGCCTGCGCGCGGAACTTCAGACCGTCGCCTCTCCGGAAGCCCTGGATCACCTGCTCGGCATGCGCTCGGCCTGAATTGCCCCGGCTTGCTCCGTACCGGTTCGCCTTCCATTCCGCATCTGCCGGCCTACCCACCTGCCTGGGCCCGACCCGTGGGCGACGGCGCCTGAGGCCGCATCCTCAGGCGCGGTGCCGGCAGCTCCTGCTGCCTGCCGCTCCACAGGACGCCCTGCCGGGTGCGCCTTACGGCAGCGCGGCAACGATCTTGCGATACTCGTCCTCGGTGAACGCGCGCAGGCTCTCCGTATGGACATTGCCGGCGCGACCGGTGGCCAGAGCGATCCGGGCCACGGCCTCGTCATTCGCCGCTTCGGCGATCACTACCGCGTCGTAGCGGCCGAGCGTGAGATAAAAGGCCTTCAGCTCTGCGCCGTTGGCGCGAAACAGCTGTCTCGCGGAATCGACGCGGCTGGGGCCGTCCTTGATGGTCTCGATCCCCTTCTGCGTGAACTTGATGAGCGTGATGTAGCTTGCCATGGTCTTCTCCCCATTTTAGATCCCTCGTTTGCCATGAGTGAGCGCGGACCAGGTCAGGTGGGACGCCTAATGTCCATGATCCCGCGGACAAACGCCAGAGCGCGACACTCGACAAGCGATCCGGTACCCCCAGAAAGGCCCTCCCCCGCACCGCCAGACCGCCGCGTGCGGCTCCACGGAACGCTTCCTGGGGCACCTCGTAGAGCGGCCGCCAGGGCCTTGTACGGGCGGACCTGAAGGGCGACTGTGTCGGCAAAGCCCTCAGGCGCATTGCGCCGGATCGAAGCGCGGCGGAGACCAAGCGCGCAGCGGGACAGGCCGGAAGGTCAGGCGTGTGAGGATAGAGCGAAGGGGCGATCTACGATGCGCGCAGGGCGCCGTGCGGGCCGTACGAGGCGACGGGGACCTGGCGGTCCTTCATGATGCCCGCAAACACCGGCTGCTTGAGCAGGGCCAGCAGCGCGGGAATTTGGGAGTCCTCGCGCATGCGGGTGCTGATCTGGCGGGGTAGGGTGGCGACATCCGGGGCCAAGCCGGCAGCCGCGTACTCGGGCAGGGCGATCAGGCGGCGACGCGCCTGTTCGGAGATTCCGGGCAAGCGCTGATCCAGCCACGCGGCCAGTTCGTCCACTGCCTCGGGATCGGCGCCGCGATTCTCGACCCGCGACACCAGCACGGTGTAGGCGCTGGGTGCCAAGCCGCCTGCCTCCAATTCCTGCACCCGCACGCGCAATGGGCCGCCGTCTTCCCCCTCGATCAGTTCCTGGGCTCGCTTGGAGAGCTTAACATGCGTCTGGTACGCACGCGTGGCTACGTCCTTGTTCTGATTAAGCTGGGTTTGCGCAACCTGCATGACCACCTCGGGCCGGGCTGAATCACCGTGCACGCACCGGACGTGAATCCCGATACATGACAGACCCCTGCCCCGGACCCTGCATTCAAGACTCGGGCCACCGGCGATCGCGTGTCGCTAGGCGAGCAACCGATCCAGCTCCGCCACGCTGTCCACGAGATAGTCCGGCCGCTCGGCCGCAAGGGCCGCCCGTCCGCCGACCCCGTAGCTGACCGCAATGGTGACGACGCCGGCGGCCTTGCCCGCCGCCACGTCGTGCAGTCCATCCCCGATCAAGCCGACCTTCTGCGGGGGCAGGCCGAAACGCTCCAGGGTGACGAGCACCGGCAGCGGATCGGGCTTCTTCTTTGGCAGGCTCTCCCCGCACAGCACGACGGAAAAGAGGGGCCGAATCCCCAAGCCTTCCAGCACCAGGTGTGCGATACGCTCGTTCTTGTTGGTGACAATGGCCAGCGGGCGCCCGGCCAGCCGCCGCAGGAGCGCCTCCATGCCCGGAAACAGGCGCGTGGTGTCCAGCACGTGCTCAACGTAGTTCGCGTGGTACCGCTCCACGGCCGCGGCGAAATCCCCCTCCGGGACAGGGACGGTGGCGCGCACCAACGCGGCGCTCCCCTCGCCGATGAGACAGGTGATCTCCTGCTCGGGCAGGGGCGCCAGGCCCAGCTGGCCGCGCGTCAGGTTGATACTGGTGGCGATGTCGCGCAGGGAGTTCACCAGCGTGCCGTCCAGGTCGAAGATCACGCCCTCCATGCACAACTGGCTCATGGCCCAACCTTTCGCGGCGGCACGGGATTCCGTGCGGCGGGCCGCAGCAGGCGCCGACGCACGCGCCCGAACAGCCGCACCCAATGCCGCGCCTGTTCCTCGCCCAGGGCGAGAGTCACCCCTGCGTACAGGCCGACCGCGATAGCGAGCATAGCGACGAACACGACCCAATTTGTCGCGCTGAACGGGCCCGCGGCCCAGTCCCCGAGCGCCTGAATCCCGAACGCCGCCAGCCCCAGCGCCGCCGCCGCCAGCGCATGCTGGGCCACGCCGCGCCAGGGAAACCACGCGCGCAGATCGCCGGACTTATGCGCCAGCCG
>JBGOTW010000376.1:0-3176 GCA_041476685.1 bacterium
GATCGGGCGCTGCGGAAGCGCGCAGGGTCCGTCTTGCGCGAGCCGCGAGCTCCGAGTAATTCGCTGCTTCGGCCGGCCGCTCAGGCGAACGTTGCTGTGACTGGCCCAACGGGGGTGAAGCGCGTCTCCCAGCGGTCGCCCTTGCTGATCGGCATGGGCCGGTGGAACGAGCCGGACAGGACGATCTGCCCCGCCTCCAGCGCATGGCCGAAGCGGGCGAGGCTGTTGGCCAGCCACGCGATGGACTGGACCTGGTTGTCGATCGCCTCCTTGCCCAGCACGCTGGCGACGACCTGCCCGTTGCAGCGCACCTCGGCGCGCACCTGGCCCAGGTCCTGGCCCTTGGGATAGGGCGTCACCGCCTGGCCCAGCACATAGGCCCACTGGCTCACGTTGTCCGCCACGCCCAGCGGCAGGTCCGTCGCCATGTCCCCGCGCCGCTCCAGGATCTCGAAGGCGGGGCAGACGCCCTCGAGGGCTTCCAGCACGTCCGCCGCGGTCACGCCCGGGCCGTGCAGGTCCTTGCGCACCAGGAAGCACAGCTCCGACTCGATGGACGGGGCCAGCACCTGGTCGAAGTCGAAGCTGTGGCCGCTGGGAAATCCGTTGCTGCGCAGCAGGTAGCCGTGCACCGCCGTGTCGCTCCTGAACATCGCCCGCACGGCGTCCGCGGTGAGCCCGATCTTCCAGCCGGCCTGCCGCTCCCCGGTGGCCAGCGCGCGGCCGAGCACCTCGAACTGCACGCGGTACGCCTCGTCCAGGGTCAGCTTGCCCTGCAGCGCGTAGGGGTAGTAGAGCCCCTTCTGGGCCGATTCCCACAGCAACTTGCCGGCATCCTGCGTATCCATGCGCCATGTCCTCCGGGCGGGCGTTGCGAAAGGTCTTTTCGCTCTATCTCGCTATTACAGCACATCCGCCGGGCGATGGGCACGCGCCCCGCGGAAGTGAAGGCGGCCCCATTTATTGGACGTGGGCGGGCCGGGAAAAGGTTCGGGCGGCGCGCGGGCAACCGGCGCAGGTGCAACTGGCGCACAGCGACCGGCGCGCAGACAACCGGGCGGCGGAGCGATGGGCGGGCGGGACGGAGTCGCGCGGAGCGTGCGCTCACGGGAAGCTGGCCGTGACCGTGCCGAAGGGCGTGAAGCGGGCCTCGATCCGGTCGCCCGCGGACAGCACGATCTGCCGCGTGAACGAGCCGGACATCACCTGCATGCCCGCCTCCAGGGCCAGGCCGAATTCCGCCAGCTTGTTCGCCAGCCACGCCACCGCCGCCGCCGGGTCGCCCATCACCTCCGCGCCCGTCCATGCCCCGGTCGGAGCGCCGTTGACGGCCACGGCGAGCGTGGTGGCGGCCAGGCTCTGCCCGGGCGCAAGGGGCTGCGCCGGCCCGGTGATGAACGCCTTCTGCTGCACGTTGTCCGCCATGGACAGGGGCGGATCGGAGGCGAAGTCGCCCCGCCGCTCCACCAGCTCGAAGGCCGGAGCCGCCGCGCTGAGGGCCGCCCGCGCCTGCGCCTGGCTGATGCCGGGGCCGCGCAGGGTGCGGCCAACCGTCAGGCATAGCTCGTTCTCCAGGCAGGGTGCGATCAGCGAGCCGAAGGGAATTGCCACGCCGCTGGGCTTCTGGCCGCTGGCCAGCAGGAAGCCCAGCACCGGCTCGTGGAAGCCGACCTGAGCGCGGATCGCCTGGGCCGTCAGGCCGACCTTCCAGCCCGCGTGCCGGTCGCCCGCGCCGACGTGCCGCGCGAGCACGCCGAGTTGCACGCGATAGCCCTCGGCGACGCTGAGCCGGCCCCGCCACGCCGCCGGATAGTGCTCGCCCCGCCGGGCGGCGTTCCAGATCTGCTCGATCGCCCCCGCCACATCGGCCATGCCGCAGCTCCCCCGCCCTTGTCCGCTGGATTCGCGCTCGCCCCCCGCGCAGCTTGCCCGCTTCCTAGCACGGCCACCCGCGTCGCGGCAAAATACCGCAGCGCGGAAGAAAGCCGGTGCCGCGGCCAACCACCGCGCCGCGCGTGCGTAACCTCGGCGCGCACGGGGCCGATGTTCCAGGGGAGGCGCCCGCCGAAACCGCGCCTGTCCGCTTGCCGCGCCGCGGGCCACCCGCTAGCCTGATGAGATGCCTTGAGTCAGGAACCACGCACCATGGGCGGCGGGGCAAGCAGACTTTTCCTTGCGGGAAACGGCGATGATGGGAGGGAAGCGGCGATGATTGAACTGAAGGGGCTGACGAAGCGGGCGCAGACGGGCGGGCGGGAGCTGGTGATCCTGCAGCCCATGGACCTGCACATCCCGCGCGGCCAGTTCGTCGCCGTGATGGGCCCATCGGGGAGCGGGAAGTCCACGCTGCTGGGCCTGCTGGCCGGGCTGGATACGCCCTCCGGGGGCGAGATCCGCATGAACGGCGAAGTCCTCACGCGCATGAACGAGGACGAGCTGGCGCGCTTCCGCGGGCGCACGCTCGGCTTCGTGTTCCAGTCCTTCCAGCTCATCCCCACGCTCACGGCCCAGGAGAACGTGCAGGTGCCGCTCGAGATCCGCGGCCTGCCCGGCGCGGCGGAGCGGGGCGCCGAGCTGCTCGCCCAGGTCGGCCTGGCGGAGCGGGGCCACCACTATCCCGCCCAGCTCTCCGGCGGCGAGCAGCAGCGCGTGGCGATCGCCCGCGCCTTCGCCTGCCGCCCGCCCGTCCTGCTCGCCGACGAGCCGACGGGCAACCTGGACAGCGTGACCGGCGCGCTCATCCTCGAGCTGCTGGTCAGCCTGCACCGCGACTCCGGCGTCACGCTCGTGCTGGTCACCCACGACGAGGCCATCGCCGCGGCCGCCGAGCGCATCCTGCACCTGAAGGACGGCGTCATCGTCGAGGACAGCGCCGCTGGCCGGCAGGACACGAGCGGGCAGCCGGGCGCGAGTGGCCAACAAGGCGCCCGCGGCCCGCAGGGTGCCCCCGGCCCGCACGCCTCCCGCGGCCAGCACGGCGCCCGCGGCCAGCACCGCGCCCTGCGCTGAGGCGCTGCCCATGAGCCCATTCATGCTGGCAATGCTGTGGCGGGAGTGCCGCGCCTCCTGGCGGCGGCTGAGCCTGTTCGTGCTGTGCATCGCGGCGGGCGTGGGCGGGCTGGTGGCCGTGCAGTCCTTCAGCGACACCCTCGACCGCGCCATCCGCTCCGAGGCCC
>JBGOTW010000377.1:0-3154 GCA_041476685.1 bacterium
TACTGCACGCCCGGATCGGCGCATTCCCACGCCGCCTGCGCGATCTCGCGCATCAGCCCGCGCGCCTTGAACGTCTCGTGCACCTTTCCGGTCGTGCGCTCGGACGTCTTCCACTCCGCGTCGTTCTCGTAGGCCTTCATGAACTCGTCGGTGATGCGCACGGAGTTGTTCGAGTTCTGCCCGGAGACGGTGGCGTAGGCTTCGCCGTTGAAGTTCGATTCCATGCCCGCGGCGATGAGGATCTTCGCCTTGCGCTCCTCCTTCGCCTTCCAGCGGATGAAGTCGACGATTTCGGGGTGGTCCATGTCGAGGATCACCATCTTCGCCGCGCGGCGCGTCGTGCCGCCGGACTTGGTCGCCCCGGCGCCCTTGTCGAACACCTCGAGGAACGACATCACGCCCGAGGAGGTGCCGCCGCCGGCCAGCTTCTCGTGCTTGCTGCGCAGGCGGGAGAAGTTCGTGCCCGTGCCCGAGCCGTACTTGAAGACGCGCGCCTCCTTCTGCACCAGCCCGAAGATGGACATCAGGTCGTCCTCCACGCGCTGGATGAAGCACGCGGAGCACTGCGGATGCTCGTAGTTGTTGTCCAGCACCACGGGCGCCTGCCGCCCGTCGTCCCAGTGCCAGTTGCCCCCGCTGCCCTTGATCCCGTAGGACTGGTACAGCCCGCAGTTGAACCACACCGGCGAGTTGAACGCGCCGCGCTGGGTGACGAGCAGGGCGCTCAGCTCGTGCTCGAACACCTCGGCGTCCAGGGGCGTGGCAAAGTACCCCTGCTCCTCCCCGAAGGCGCGGATGGCGCCGGCGATGCGGTGGATCACCTGCTTGACCGAGGTCTCCCGGCCCGTGCCCGGAACCCCGGCCTTGCGGAAGTACTTGGAGACGACGATGTCGGTGGCGAGCTGGGTCCAGTCCTCCGGCACCTCGACGTCGTCCATCTCGAACACCACCGAGCCGTCGGGCTCGCTGATGACGGAACGGCGCCGGGCATACTTCACCGCGTCCAGGGGGTCGCTCCCCTCGCGGGAGAAGTACCGCTTGAAGCTCAGCCCCTTGCGGGATTTCTCGAGCTTGACGACCTTCGCCAACTTGCTGTGAATCGTCTCCTCCATGGCGCGCCCTTTCCAATAGCCTTCCATTGTAGCGCCGCTCTGCGAAAAGCCCAAGTAGAGCAAAGCGCTACAATAAGCCCGCATCCCTGCGGGCCAGGCGGTGCCGAACGGTTAGGACAAGTCCCCCACTGCGGCAAGGCGCGCCACGGCGCGGGCCATGCTGGCCGGCCTCGATTCAGTTTGATGCTGGGTTGGGAGAGAAACGTGCATACAACCCTTCCCTGGGTCGCGTCTGAATGGGCGTCCTGCCTCTTGCATCCTGGCGCGCCGGCAAGAACACGACTGTTGACGAATTCTCAACCGGCGTGTTTGATCGGCGCCCCCTGACCGTTCCGGCGCGGCGCATCCGGCACTCGCGGCGGAACCCGGCATGGGAACTCTGGTGTAGCGAGGCAGAAGCCGCTTGGCAAGGGGTTAGAAGCCCGATAAGAAGGCATAATCGCACGAATATTTTCTAGCGATTTGATCCGGCAGAGCGATTTCCAGGCACGCCAAAAAAACACGCCCAAGCAGCCGTTAGCCCCGGTGATTCCCGCATGAGCTTCAAGGCCACCCCCCTGTCGGAGATCGCGGCGCACCTGGGCGGCCGGGTAGAGGGAGACGCCGGCATCCTGATCCGCCGCGTGGCCCCGCTGGACCAGGCCGGCGCGGGCGACCTGAGCTTCCTCGCCAATCCGAAGTACGCGCGCGCACTGGCGACGACGCGAGCCAGCGCCGTGCTCGTGGAGGAGCAGGCCGCGCGCGGCAAGCCCGCTGTGCCAGCCGGCGTACCACCAGGCGTGGCGCTGGTGCGCGTGGCGCAGCCCTACCTCGCCTATGCGCGGGCGGTGGCGCTGCTGTGGCAGCCCGAGCGGCCGGAGCCGGGCGTGCATGCGGGCGCGAGCGTGCATCCCTCAGCGCAGGTTCACCCCAGCGCCGCGGTGCTGCCGCTCGCGTACGTGGGCGCCGGCAGCGTGATCGGGCCGCGCACGGTGCTGCAGCCCGGCGCGATCGTGCTGGAGCGCTGCCGCATCGGCGCCGACTGCATCCTGTATCCGGGCGCGGTCGTGCGCGAGGACTGCGTGCTGGGCGACCGGGTGATCCTGCACAACCAGGTCTCCATCGGCGGCGACGGCTACGGCTTCGCGCAGCAGGTCAGCCAGTCCGAGCGCGGCGCCGGGAGCGGCCCTGAGAGCGGCACAGCGGGCGGCGTCACCCACGTCAAGATTCCCCAGTTCGGCAACGTCGTGCTGGAGGACGATGTCGAGATCGGCGCCTGCACCTGCGTGGACCGCGCGGCGCTGGGCTCCACGCGCATCGGGCGCGGCACCAAGATCGACGACCTGGTGATGATCGGCCACGGCTGCCAGATCGGCGCCGACTGCCTCATCGTCGCCCAGAGCGGCCTGGCCGGCAGCGCCGTGCTCGCAGCGCGGGTCGTGCTGGGCGCGCGCGCGGGCGTGCTGGGCCACTTGACCGTCGGCGCCGGCGCCACGTTGCTGTCCCGCAGCCACGTCACCAAGTCCGTGCCCCCCGGCGTCACCGTCTCCGGCAATCCCGCCCGCCCCCACCGCGAGCAGCTCCGGCAAGACGCGGCGTTGGCTGGCTACGCGCGTGACCGCGCTGCGCTGCTGGCGCGGCTGGGCGCGTTGGTGGAGCGCGTCGCGGCGCTGGAGGGTGCGGCTAAGCCGAAGCGGAGGGCAGCGAAGCCGAGGAAGAAGCCCCGCAGGGCAAGGCGCGCCGCGAGGCGGCGGGGAGATGCGTAAGGTAGCGTTCAGGTGCACTTTGGACTGCTTCAGCGTCGCTTGGGAGCCGTCTGCGCGTCGGCTAGGCTCTGTTCGGAAATTCGGCGACCATATAGCGCTTGATCAGGGCCAGTTTGAGCATGCCCAGGTAGTTGGTTGCCAGCTTCTCGTGGCGGTTCGCTACGCGGCGGTTTTCCTTGAGCCAGCCCACACAGCGCTCGACCACGTTGCGCTGGCGATAGGTTTCACGGTTGAATTTCAAGGGGCGACCGCGATGCCTGGCACGCTGGTCGTCGCGTTGCGGAATAACCGCTTCGA
>JBGOTW010000378.1:0-3150 GCA_041476685.1 bacterium
CCAGCGGGAGAGGGTCGGCGCCGCAGGCGACGGAGTGAGGGCGCGGCAGCGGCGGGGGTGGGGACCCGGGGGGCAGCGCCGCGCCGCCCTACATTGCCTCGTACCGTCCGTCGCGCCAGCGCCGGTAGCCGAGCCGCTCGGCAAATACCGCCGGCTTGAGGATGGACTTGCCCAGCAGCATGCGCACGCACTCCTGGATGCCCTCGATGATGGAGGGATGGGGATGGATCAGCTCGGCCAGCTCCTCGATCCCCTTGTCCATCGAGATCAGCAGGGCCACGGCCTGGATGGCGCTCGAGGCGTGCTCGCCGACGGCGCGCATGCCGAGGATCTTCATCTCCGCGTCGTCGGTGACGAGGATCTTGAAGAAGCCCTGGGTCTTGCGCATGGCGATCGCGCGCGGGATGCAGTCGAAGGCGTAGCTCGCGACGCGGTAGGGCAGGCCGCGCTGGCGGGCCTGGATCTCGTTCATCCCCACGCCGGCGGTCTCCGGGCTGAGGAACATGATGGTGGAGATGTTGTTGTAGTTCATCGCGCGCAGGGGCGTGCCGAACATGCGTTCCACCGCGTGCCGGCCTTCCAGCTCGCCCACGTTGACCAGGGCGATGTCCGCGGTCAGGTCGCCCACGGCGTAGATGTGGGGGATGTTCGAGCGCGTCCCCTCGTCCACGATGTGCCCGGTCGCGCTGCGCTTCAGGCCCACCTCGTCCAGGCCCATCCGCTCCACGTTCGGCACCCGTCCGACGGAGATTAGCGCCTTCTCCGCCTGGTAGCGCTCGCGCCGCCCGCCCGCGTGCTCCAGCTCGTAGACGACCTCCCCGTTCACGACCTCCATCGCCGTCAGGCGGCACTGGCGGTGGATGAGGACGCCGCTCGACTCCAGGTTGCGCTGGATCACCCCGGCCAGGTCCTCGTCCTCGAAGGGCAGGATGCGCGGCTCCTTGTCGATCAGGTGCACCTCGGTGCGGCCGAAGTTGGAGAAGATCGTGGCGAATTCGCAGCCGATCACCCCGGCCCCGAGGATCACGATGCTGCGGGGATACTCCGTCAGCGAGCCGATCCCGTCGCTCGTCATGACGATGCGCTCGTCCACGGGAACGGACGGCAGGCCGCGCGGGCGGCTGCCCGTGGCGAGCACGATGTTCTCGGCCCGCACGGTGCGTGTGCCCGCGGCTGTGCGCGTGCCCGCGGCCGCGTGGGCGCCCGCGTCGGGCGTGTCCAGGGACGGCCCGTCCGCGGCAGGCCTGTCCGCCACCGACGACGGGCCGGCGGGGTCAATGGCGACGCAATGGGGGTCCAGCAGCCGCCCGCTGCCCAGCGCCACCTCGAAGCGCTCCGGCCACTGCCGCACGATGCCGTCGAGGTGCCGGGTCAGCAGGTCCGCGCGCTCGCGCACGGCGTCGTTCACCTGGGCGGCCACCTGCGCGAACTCCAGCTCGGGCGGGGACATGCCGTTGCCGTAGAACGTGCGCCGGTAGACCGCGACCTCCTGGGACAGCTCCCAGAGCGCCTTGGACGAGAGCGCGCCGTTGAAGATGCCCGCCCCGCCGATGCGGTCGCGCTCCACGAGCAGCACGCGCTTGCCGAAGTCCACGGCGCGCATGGCGGCGGCATAGCCCGCGGGCCCGCCGCCGATGATGCAGACGTCGTACGATTCCATGGGGTTCCCCCGCAGCTGCCCCCGCACCCGCGCGGACTGGGACTGGGCCCGGCGCCGCGCACAGGCGGCGAGCCGGACCCGCCGCATGAAACACCACAGGCGGCGAGCCGGACCCGCCGCATGAAACACCACAGGCGGCGAGCCGGACCCGCCGCATGCCGCGCCCCAGGCATAGCACGTTCGCGTGGCCCAGGCCGAACCATGCGGAGGCCCGGTAGTAGGTCAATTTGGTGAAGTGGCCGTGAACTGCAACAACGGACTCCTCGCATTCGCTCGGAGTGACAAAGGGCTGTCATTTCGAGCGCAGCGAGAAATCTGCTGTTGTCTCCAAACTGACCCACCACCAAGGGCCCTGGCCAGGCAGGGCCGGAGCGTGGCGCGCAGGCGCACCCTTCCCACAGGCCGCCCCGCCCGCACGTTCCGATTGGGTTGCGGTTGGGTTTCTGGGCCAGATAGAGGATAACAACCTGCCCAGGCCGCGTCCGGCGGCGGGCGCACGGCCTGCCGCACGACCGGCCTTTCCTCAACTTCGCTCAGGGACTCCTCATGGCGGTATCCATCTACCAAGTATCGGTTCCAGTCTTCCTCAAGACCCTCGGCAATCTGGCGGCGATCCTGGACAAGGGCGCCGCGTATGCCGCGGAGAAGAAGGTCGATCCCGCGGTGCTGCTCGGCTATCGCCTGGCGCCGGACATGCTCAACCTCACGAGCCAGGTGCAAGCCGCGGCGGACCACGCCAAGCGCGCCGTTGCCCGGCTGGCGGCCGTCGAGCCGCCCGCATACGAGGACAAGGAGGCGAGCTTCGCCGACCTCAAGGCCCGGGTCGAGAAGACCGTCGCCTTCATCAATAGCTTGCAGCCCGCGCAGTTCGACGGCGGCGAGACGCGCGAGATCAAGATGAAAGCCGGCGGCGTGGACCGCACCTTCAGCGGGCAGGCGTACCTGCTGCACAATGCGCTGCCCAACTTCTTCTTCCACGCCACCACCGCGTACGACATCCTGCGCCACTGCGGCGTGAATATCGGAAAGCGCGACTTCATCGGCCAGCTCTAGTACTTGAATGGAATCGCTCTGCAAGGGGCTCTGCCCGCTGCGGGCCGGCGCTTCCGGCCAGCCGTCATCGCTGCAACCCCACCAGGGGTTTTCAACCCCTGTACCCCGACTCATGCGCTGAAGCCGCGTTGTTGCCGAGGCAACAGCGCGGCATTCGCACCGAACCCGGGTGCAGGGAGCAACCGCTCCCTGCTGGAGAGCGCGAGAGGCAAAGCCTCTCGCTATCACTTCCGAAGTCGTAATTACAGTTCACTAGTGCAACCGCAGGTCGCGCAGGGCCGCGGCGTCGGCCCGCAGCGTCCCGTCACTCCCCCCGCCGCGGCACTCATAATAACGCAGCTTGGCGAGCTGGAACTGGGCGGGGTCAATGGTGAACTAACCTTCCCCCGGCGCCGCACGTTCCGCGCGCGCTGCGGCAGGCGCGGCCGAGAAGAAGC
>JBGOTW010000379.1:0-3105 GCA_041476685.1 bacterium
ACGATCGAGTCGAAGACCAACTTCATCTCCGCCGCGCCCGGCGGCGCGAAGGTGATCGGCAAAACCACGCCGGTGCATCGGGGCAAGCAGACGCAGGTCTGGCAGACACGCCTGACCCTCGAGGACGGCAAGCTCGTTGCCGTCGTCACGCAGACCCAAATGGTGCTGCAGCCGCGCTGAACCCTCAGCTCGCCGGCGTGTCCACCAGCCGCACCTCGTGGATCTGGCGCTCCTTGATCAGCAACGTGCGGGCGCGGAAGCTGCGGATCAGCGAGACGTCGTGCGTGGCGACGACGACGGTGCAGCCGCCCGCGTGAATCTCGCGCAGCAGCTCCAGGATGCGGAAGGCCATCGCCTGGTCGAGATTTCCCGTGGGCTCGTCCGCCAGCAGCAGGGGCGGATTCAGGGCCAGGGCCCGCGCGATCGACACGAGCTGCTTCTCGCCTCCCGACAGCGTCACGGCCCGCTCCCCCCCGCGCCCGCCCAGCCCGACCTGCTTCAGCTTCTCCTCCACGATCCGCTTCGCGCGCGCGTCCGAAGTACCGGCAATGCGCAGGGGCAGGGCGACATTGTCGGCGACCGTGTCCTGCAGCAGCAGGCGATAATCCTGGAACACCATCCCGATTCCGCGCCGCATCCGGGCCCGCCCTTCCGGGCTGAGCCCCGCCACGTCCTCGCCGCCGAGGCGTACTTCGCCCGCATCCGGCCGCTCGATCCGCATCAGCAGACGGAACACGGTGGTCTTGCCGGCGCCGCTCACTCCGGTCAGGTAGGCGAAATCGCCCTTGGCGATGGTGGCGCTCGCCTGGTCCAGGACTGGCAGCAGGCGCTGGTAGCTCTTGGTGACGCCCTTCAGTTCGATCATTCGGCCTCCTTGCCGAATCGGGCCGGGCTACGGCGCGACCTCCTGTCGCGAAGGGGGGACGGCGGCTATCTTACACGGGCGGGGCGGGTGGGGGCTAGCGCACATGCGCGGCAGCGTCGTGTCCCACACCACAAAGTGGAGAGGGACGGCCCCGTAGCGGCGAGGGTGAGGTGCCGTTCGGCGCTCGCGGGGCGGGGCGGGCCTAGTGCTCGGCCTTGCTGGCCTTCAGCAGGTCGCTCAGGGTCACGATTCCGACCAGGTTTCCGTCCCGGGCCAGGATGGGAAGACGGCGAAAGTGGTGCAGGCCCATGATCTGGATCGCCTCCTTGACGTCCTGATCCTCGTAGACGTGAATAGTGCCTTGGCTCATGTGATCCCGGACACGCGCCCGCTGCGGGTCGAGGTGCATGGCCAACACCCGCACGACAATGTCGCGGTCGGTGAGCATGCCCGCGACGCGGCCATGCTCAATCACAGGGAGGGCGCTGACCTTGCGGGCTTTCATGCGTTCGGCAGCCATGGTGATCGTCGCCTGTCCGGCGATCACCTCCACATCCCGCACCATGATGTCCTTGAGCTTCATACCGTCGTTCTCCGGCTCGGGCCTGAAGCATCAACGGCCGCGCAATCGCAGGCAAACCGGGCAATCCATTTGTTGGACAATCCTTGGTCCGAAAGGGAGTTCCGCCTATCGCTTCCATGCTAACCCGCCCGCGCAAGCGGAGGAGCAGCGGCATGACGTGCGTCAAGTCGGCGCCAGGAGCGCGCCGCCGCCCGCGCTGAGCAGCACCACCAGCCAGGGCGGAAGCTTCCAGAATTGCAGCGCCACAAAGGCGGCGAGACCGAGCCCGAAGTCGGCGGGCCGCAGGATCGCGCCGGTCCAGACGGGATGGTAGAGGGCGGCCAGCAGCAGGCCCACGACGGCCGCGTTTACTCCGGCGAGGGCGGACTGCACGCCGCTCCGCTGCCGCAAGAATTCCCAGAAGGGCAGCACGCCGATCACCAGCAGGAAGGAGGGCAGGAAGATGGCGCCCAGGCACAGCAGCGCTCCCGCCACGCCGCGAGGCTCCGGCGTCATCGCGGCGCCCAGGTACGCGGCGAACGTGAACAAGGGGCCCGGCACCGCCTGGGCCGCGCCATAGCCGGCCAGAAACAGGTCGTTCCCGATCCACCCCGGCCCGATCGCCTCCGCCTGGAGCAAGGGCAGCACCACGTGCCCGCCGCCGAACACCAACGCGCCGGAGCGGTAGAAGCTGTCCACGAGCGCCAGGGCGTGCGCCCCGGATGCGGCACTGCCGGACGCGGCGCCGCTGGTCATGCTGCCGCCGGCGATGCTGCGCAGCACCGGCAGCCCCACCATCAGCCCGAAGAACGCGGCCAGGCAGGCGACCGCCGCCACCCGGTTCACTCGCAGCGGCAGACGCGCAGGGTCACCCTTCGCCTCGACCGTCAGCAGCCGCCAGCCGATCAGCCCGCCCAGCGCGATGGCCGCGACCTGGCCCCAGGACGCCGGGGCGGCCAGCACCAGCAGCGCCGCCCCCACCGCGACCGTGATCCGCGCACGGTCCGGCGCCAGCGTGCGGGCCATCCCCCACACCGCCTGGGCCACGATCGCGACCGCCGCGATCTTCAGCCCGTGCAGCCAGCCCGTGTCCAACCCGGCCGTCCCCAGGCCCGCGAGAGCGTCCACCCCGTAGGCAAACGCCACCAAGGCCGCCGCGGACGGCAGCGTGAATCCGCACCACGCCGCCACGATCCCGGGCACCCCAGCCTGCGACAGGCCGATCGCCATGCCCACCTGGCTGCTGGTCGGGCCCGGCAGGAACGAGCAGAGGGCCACGATGTCGGCATAGGCGCTCTCCGTCAGCCAGCGCCGCCGCTGCACGAACTCCGCCCGGAAATAGCCCAGGTGCGCGACCGGCCCACCGAAGGAGGTCAGACCCAGGCGCAGGAATGCCCACAGCACTGTAAGTGCGGAGGCGTGCGGCGGCTGAGCGGCAGGGGTAGGTGGGGCTGTGGATTCCGTGACCATGGCTTGACCGCCCTGTTCTTGGAGGAGATCGGCTGTGGGCGGCAGGGAGCGCCAGCGCGCCTCCTTGCCTTGCCAAATTACCGCCCTTCCGTCCAGCAGGCACAGGGGTCGGTCGTGGGTCAGTTCGGCGGATAGGAACGTTCTTCGACGAGGACAGACCCTTCGCTTCGCTCAGGGTGACAGGTACTTGTCATTCTGAGCGGAGCGA
>JBGOTW010000380.1:0-3063 GCA_041476685.1 bacterium
CCCACGATCAGGTTCCACCCGTCCACGAGCACGAACAGCATCAGCTTCATGGGCAGGGAGATCATCACGGGCGGAAGCATCATCATGCCCATCGCCATCAGCACCGAAGATACCACAAGGTCCACGACCAAGAAAGGCATGTAGATGAGGAAGCCGATCTGGAAGGCGGTCTTGAGCTCGCTGATGATGTACGCGGGCACGATCACGTGGAAGGGCACGTCATCAATGGTGCGGGGCCGGGGGATCTTCGCGATGCGGACGAACAGCTCGAGGTCCTTCTCGCGGATGAAGCGCTGCATGAACTGCTTGAGGGGCTGTTCCGCGCGCTCCAGGGCCTGGGACTGGGAGAGCTTCTTGTCCAGGTAGGGCTGCAGCGCGTTCTTGTTCACGTCGGACCAGACCGGCTCCATGATGAAGAACGTCAGGAACAGGGCGAGCCCGACGAGCACTTGGTTCGGCGGCGCCTGCTGCGTGCCCAGCGCCTGGCGGAGGAAGGCCAGCACGATCACGATGCGCGTGAAGGACGTCGTCATGATCAGGATCGCCGGCGCCAGCGTCAGCACCGTCAGCAGCACCAGGATCTGCAAGCTGGTGGCGACGTCCTGGGGCGAGTTGGCCCGCCCCACGCTGATGTTGATGCCCGGGATCGGCGTCTGCGCGTACGCGTACGCCGCCACGACGGCCATGCCCGCCATGGAGAGCAGGGCGGCCTTGACGAGCCGGGGTCTCATGCAGCCCGTGGCTTCAAAGGGTCCGGATCGCTGGTTCAGTTGATGCGCTTGAGCGAGCGCACCTTCTGCTTAAGCACTTCGGCGAACTGGTGCACAGGGTCGGCTTTCGCCGCCGGCGCGGCAGGCTCGGCCTCCGCTGGAACGCCCGTGGCGCCGTCCGCCACGGCGGGCGCTTCCGCCGCCGCCGCGGGCTGCGCGCCGCTCAGCCGCGTGAGAAAGGTGATCTGGCTCGGCGTCACGCCGCACGCGATCCACTCCCCATTGATCTCCAGTATCACGATCCGCTGCCGGGGACCAATCGAGAACGACGCGATCTGACGCAGGGCGGGGGTTCCGGCAAAGCGGGCCAGCCGGGACCGGAAGGTGCGCTTGTACAGGTAGAGCACCCCGTACAGGGCGCCCAGCATGACCGCCAGCCCGACGACCATCGTGGCCAGGGCAGCGAAAAAGTTGCTCTCCGGCATGCCCCCCAGGCCCAGGGGGGCGGCCTTGCCCGCCGGGGCGGCACTGGCAGCGTCGCTGGGAGCGGCTGCGGGCCCTGCCGGAGCGGCAGCGGGGAAGGCGACCGGAGCCGCAGTGGGAGCCGCAGTGGGGGCTACAGTGGGGGCTGGCTCCGCCGGGACGGAGCGGGTGGTCTGGGACGCCGCGGTTGCTACCTTCACAGCGGGCATGCCGGCGATCTTCTGTTCCAGCTCGGACAGCAGGGGCTCGCTCGCGAAGCGCGGGTCGCTGGGCAGGGGCGCCACCGTTCCGCCAGCCACCGTGCCGCTAGCCACGGTGCCGCTAGCTGCCGTGCCGTCCAGCCGCAGCTCGACGTTCAGCCGGTTCTTGTCCCGGCTCAGGCTCACACGGTCCTTCAGGTTGAGCGTGGGATCGCGCAGCAAGAAGGTGACGGTCGTGGAATTGCGGTACTGCACGACCTTGATTTCCTTGTAGAGACTTTCCTCCCTCGGCCGCAGGTCGCGCACGGGCTTCTGGCTGCCCACGCCCACGAAGGTCAGGGACATCCGCCCGGGCGCGTGCTCCTCGGTGGGCATGCCCTCGTAGGGCTGGGAGAAGATGAGCTGGATCAGCTCGCCGCGCCCGAAGACCTTGATGTCTTCCAGCGTGCGGGGAAACGCTTCGGCCAAGGCGCGCGTCCCCGTCAGCACAAGGGCCAGCCCCAGGATCATGGCGAGCCCCAGGTTCAATGCAAGCCCCAGGGCCAGGGCTCGTCTCAGGTTCACCGCGCCGCCCGCGCCGGGGGCGCTCAGGAGGATGGGGCGCTTCCGCTGCGCAACCATCGCCTTGCTCCGCGAGGGGATCGTTGTGACGGTTCCCGCTAACGCTGGTGAGAACTCCGCCAGCGGAACCGCCCCTAATGGGAAAGATGGGCCAGCCGGTCGTGGGGATCGAGGATCGAGACGATCTTGATGGCGAACTTGTCGTTGACGACGACGACTTCGCCCTTCGCGACCGGCTTGTTGTTGACCAGGAGATTGAGCGGCTCGCCCACGAGCTTGTCCAGCTCGACGATCGAGCCGGGGGCCCAGCCGAGGAGTTGGCTGATGTACACATGCCGCCGGCCGACTTCCACCGTCACCTGGAGATTGACGTCCAGCAGGTAGTTGATGTCAATCTTGCCGGGCTCGGGCGCGCGGGCTTTCGCGGCGGGGCCGCCCGCAGGGGCTGGCGCGGGCGTTCCTTCCGCGCTGGCGGCTCCGGCCGCCGGGGCGCCGGGGGCGGGCGTATCCTTGATGTCCTTTTCGAGGGCGGACCAGTCCAGGTCGTCCAGGTTGTCGAAGGACTCGAAATCCAGATTCTCGGCCATAGGCACCTTAGCGCAGCATCGTGATTGCGAATCCGCAACTTGCGCCGTCTACGCGAATGACGAGCCGTCTGCTCCGCGCATTCCGCCCGGCGCGACTTGCCGGGAGCCATCCGCTCTTCCCGATCCGCCCTGATGTTCGACTTCCGCTTCGACTTCAGGCTCAACGTCCGGGGAGCGGCATCCGGCTATTTCGCCTTCCTCACCCGCTGACTCGCCTCCTCCACGTCGTGCTAGGCCGCGTTCGCCGCGCCGGGTTACTGGATCAGGAATTCCGTGATCAGCAGCTTCTTGATGGGCATCGGATCCTTCCAGTCCTTCGGCGGAACGGGCAACAGGGTCTGCAGCTTGGTCAAGATGCGCTGCTTCATCAACTCGCGCTCGCGGGGATCCTTGAGGGAGTCGGAAGTCTCCATTTGCAGTTCCGACACGACCAGGTCCTTCGCCTCGACGAGCCTCGTGCCCAGGTAATCCTTGGCCTTCTCGTCGTTGAGCAGAACCTGGGCCGAAGTCTTCAGGAAGCGC
>JBGOTW010000381.1:0-3059 GCA_041476685.1 bacterium
GGCGCGTCCATTGTGGTATCCGTGAGTTCCGGGGAGGGTAGCGCGGGCCAGGAACGCTCGCGCTCCGGGCGCCGATCGAGCAGGGGGCGCTTCACGCAGGCCGGTTCGCACGGGGGTTTCGTTGCTGCAGCGCCACGGCGGCGGCTCCACGGCGGCGGCTTCCTTGTGGCGACTCCACGGCGGCGGCTACCCCGTGGCGGCTCCACGGCGGCGGCTACTCCGCGGCGGCTCCATTGCTGCGGCCGCGCGGCACCTTTTGGGCGGACGGCGCGTTCCAATGAACATGACCAGCGTGCGCAGGAGCGGAGGGGCCCGCCATGAAGCCTGAGACGGCGCCAGGCGTCCTCCCGGCCGTGGTGCAAGAGCCCCGTATGCGGCTGCTCGTGGACAAGCGGCAGTTGCTTGCCGACACGGAGCGCTTGCAGGGCCTGCTGGACGAGTATTGCCGCTTCCTGGCGACGATCGGCGCCGCTGCCGAGTGGACCGGGCGCGCGCAACTGCTCCTGCGCCGGCACGGGCAGTTCCTCGATGAGGCGCGGCTGTCGCTGCAGACGCTGGAGCTTGCCGCGGCGGTGGTGCGGCGCGTGCTGGCCCTGCGTCCGGGCGAGGCCGTCGCCGTCCCCTCCCGCGATGTGCGGGCGTCCTCCGTCCGGAACGCCGGAGGCCCGGTGCCGCCTGCGGCCGAAGCGGCCCGCCACCTGATCGCCCAGATCAATGCGCTCTCGAAGCACGCCCCGCTCGCCATCCAGGAGCGGCTGCGCTTCCTCCTGCACGGCCTGCTGCGCTTCCTGGAGCTGCTGCCGCGGCCGGACCCGCAGCGCATGGAGCAGGTGCTGTCGGAGATCAACGTGCTCACCTCGAACCGCGAGAGCCGCCAGACGGTGCGGGAAGTCGCGCGCCTGGCCCGCGACGTCTACAACTCGATCAACGCCCTGTCGCAGGACCTGCCCCTGGAGCTGCTGGAGGAGAGCTCGGAGGGCGCGTCCGAGGCCGTGCGCAAGCTGCGCGGCGTCATCGAGCGGCTCGAGCAGACGGCGACCCGGAACCTGGATCAGCTCGAGCAGCTGGAACAGGTGCAGGCCGGGGACGCGCCGGAGCTGGACGCGCTGCGGGACAGCGTGAAGCGCATCCAGCAGCGGGTGGCGACGCTGAAGCACCGGCATCCCGCACACGCCGAGGCGCTGGAGCGGGTGCTGGAGCGGCTCGGCAACGAGGTCGCGGGAGCGGTCATGCAGCTCTCCCAGTCCCAGGCCCGCCAGGCCGAGTCCATGCTCCAGCTCGTCTCCAACCAGAGCTTCCAGGACCTGACGGGCACCACGCTCGAGAAGATCATCGCCTTCGTCGAATCCATGCAGATGCGGCTGATCGCCGTGCTCGAACGCTATCGCACGGTGCTGGGCCTGCTGCCGGCGGACGCCGCGCCGGCTGCCCCCGCCCCCGCCTCCGCCCACAAAGCCGAGGCCACCCAGGATCAGGTGGACGAGCTGCTGTCGAAGTTCGGCTTCTGATCCGGCTCCCGCCGCCTGGCGCCTGTGTGGAACCCGCCCCAGGAGCGCGCCGCGGCACTCAGTACCGCGTGCTCAGACCTGCGCGCTCAGCCCTGCGCGCTCAGAACTGCGCGCTCAGAACTGCGCGCTCAGAACTGCGCGCTCAGAACTGCGTGCTCAGACCTGCGCGCTCAGAACTGCGTGCTCAGACCTGCGCGCTCAGACCTGCGCGCTCAATACTGCGTGCTCGGCGCGCGGCTGGGCCCGACCAGGGTGGCCCCGCCGTCCACGATCAGCACCTGTCCGGTGATGTAGCGCGCGTGGCGCGAGAGCAGGAAGCGCACGGCGTTGCCGATGTCCCAGCCGCTGCCCTCCACGCCGAGCACGGAGGCGCGGCGGCGCTGATCGCGCGCCTGCTCGGTCATGCCCGGGCCGACCACCATCGGCGTGTACACCGGGCCGGGGGCGACGCAGTTGACGCGGATGCCCTGGGGGCCGTGATCCACCGCCATCGCCCGCGTCAGGGCGATCACGGCACCCTTGGATACCGAGTAGGCCGTCAGGCCGCGCGGCCGCAGCGCCGAGATGGAGGAGACGTTGGCGATGGCGCCGCCCTCCCCGCCGCGGAGCATGGCGGGAATCGCGTGCCGCGCGGCGAGGAACATGCTCTCGACGTTGACGCGCATGACGCGGCGCCACACCTCGGGGTCCTCGTCCACGACGCTGCCGCGGCTGCCGATGCCCACGTTGTTGTCGAGGAAGTCCAGGCGCCCGAAGTGGTCCAGGGCGGCCTGCACCATGGCCTTGCAGTCCGCCTCGCGGGTGACGTCGGCGGCGTGGGCGAGCGCCGTGCCGCCGCCGGCGGCCACCATCTCCACCGTGCGCTGGGCCAGCTCCAGCTTCTGGTCCACGACGAGCACGCGCGTGCCCGCGTGGGCCAGCAGCAGGGCCGCGGCGCGGCCGTTGCCGATGCCGTCGCCGGCGGCGCCACCGCCGGTGACAATGGCCACCTTGCCGGACAAGCCGGGATCGTCCTGCATGCGCAAATCGGGATTCATCGCGTCTCCGAGTGGCTGAACCTGGGACCGACTGAACATCGGGCTGAAGCGGTGCGGGCCATCCGCCTGGGGCGGCGCCGCCGACTGCCCGTGGGGTGGCGCCGCGGCGGCACTGCGGCGGCGCGGCGCTGCGGGGGTGCGGCGCTGCGGGGGTGCGGCGCTGCGGCCCTCCCGTTCCGCATACAGGGACCGCGCGGCGGAGGGAAGGGTGGAGTGGGGCGGGTGGACGGGTGGCGGGGAGCCGGCGCACCGGCCGCGCAGGGCACACCTCGCCGCCAACCCCGCAGCGGATGCGGTCCGCAGGGGCTATCCACCAGCGTGCTGTCCGGTTTTCCCCGCCCCCACACGCTCCAGCGTCGCTGTTTCGGCCGGCTCGCGGCCTTGCAACCCGGAGAGGACCGGCTGGCGGTGGGTTCGTTTTCGCGCTTTTTTCTAAGCGGCTGAATCGGCGGGCGGTTTGCCGTCGGGATCGTCAGCGCCGGGGCCCCTATCCGCCCTGCGGGCACCTTCCCCC
>JBGOTW010000382.1:0-3039 GCA_041476685.1 bacterium
CCCGTCACGCAGTAGCGGGTCATCATGCCCTTGCCCTTGATGTCGCACTCACCCTTCGGCTCGATCTCGAAGTAGGGCTTCACCAGCAGGTAGGTTTCTTCCGAAATGGAGACGGTGCCGGGTTCGGCGGTGTGTTCCATGCGGCTGGCCACGTTCACCGTGTCACCCAGCACGTCATAGAGCGCCTTGTTGCGCGCCCCGAGCATGCCTGCGGTCACGTGCCCTGAGTTGATTCCGATCCGCATCGGCAGCGCGAACTTCTGGTGCAGCTCCCGCTGCAAGGTCAGCGCCGCCAGCACGGCATCCGTCGCATGGGTGTAGTTCCCGGCGGGCACGCCGAACAGCGCCATCACCGCATCGCCGATGGTCTTGTTGACGTAGCCGCGATAGCGCTGGATGATTTCGCCCGCCCAGTCGCACAACGCGTTCAGCTGCGAGAAGACCTCATCCGGCTCCAGGCCCGAGGAGTAGCTGGTAAAGCCCACCAGATCCGTGAACATCACCGTGATCGGGATCCGGCGCGCATTCAGGCGGTCCGCCAGCAGGTCCGGGATCACCTCCGGCGGCGCCAGCCGCATCAGCAGGGCGCCGCTGCGGTTGCGCTCCTCGGTCACCGATGCCAGGGCGCTCGACAGCGCGCTGGTGCGCTCTTCCACGCGGCCCTCCAGCGACGCGTTGAGCCGCGATAATTCCTGATTCAGCCGAACGAGGTCGTTCGCCCGCTGCAGTTCGATCTCGTGCTTGCGGGCGTTGGAAATGGCATTGGCCACCTGGTTGCCCACGATGGTCAGGAGCATCTCGTCCAGTTCGTCGAACGCGCTCGGCTGCTCGCTTTCGACGGTGAACACGCCGATCAGGTCGTCCATCACGACGAGCGGAACGGCGATCTGGCTCTGCGCGCCAGGCAGGCCGGGCAGCTTGCCGGCCGATGGTGCGGGGGCGTCCGTGCCCGGCTCGAGCTGGGCACGCAGCGCGGACTGGTAGGCGAGCTGAGACTGCATGCTGCCGAGGCGCACAATGCGGCGCTTGCGGGCGACCACCCCCAGGGGCCCGACGCCCAGGGGGATGTCGGTGCCCAGCACCACGCCCTCATAGCCCCGGCTATCGGCCACCGTCAGCATCTGGCGCCGCTCGTCCGACAGCAGGATCATCGCGTGCTTGAAGCCCAGCAGCTCATCCAGGGTTTCCAGCACGCTGCGCAGGATCGCGCGCAGGTCCAGGGTGGCCAGCACGCCCGAGGAAATCTGCTGGATGATGCGCACTTCCGCGGTCTTGCGGGCCAGCTTGGCATTCAGCGCGTCGACGATCTCCTGGTTCGAGGCGATCTCGGTCCGCAGGTCCGTTTCCTTGGCGCCGCTGCGCTTCATTCCCGCTCCCTGGTGGATCCGGCTCCAGGCACCATGCATTTCGCCCCGGCGGGCCGGCCGCGGCCGCTCAGGGCCGGGGGGCTACTTCCCGGCCTCGCCATACCGGGAAACCGAGAGCAGCTCGTAGATGTCCGCCGCCTTGAGCTTGAGGATGCCGCTCATGCCCGTCAGCGACGCGATCGCCTCGATCTGGGTGTCCATGGTGTCGAACACCGGCCCTTCCGTTTCGGAGCGTTCGAAGCGCGCCTCCAGGTACCACTCGTTGAAGGATTCCGGCTCCGTCAGCAGGATCGCCACGACGGGGTTCTCGCGGACGTTGCGCGCGGTCTTGCTGAAGAACTGGTTGGACAGCGCGATGTGCCGCTCGTCCACATAATAAACCTGCGATATCAGGGTCGTATTAGGCACCCCGTCCAGCGAGCAGGAACAGATATGCGCCGGGACGGCGCCCTGCATGGCCACCTTGATCTCGTTGGGCAGCAGCGCGGGTTTCGCAGCCATGACCTTCAACTCCACGGAATGCCGGTCACGCGACCTCGACCCGCCGCCCGGCCTTCGGGCCGGGCGTTTGATCGTAGATCTCGTGCACCTCAATGACCACGCAGATCGGCTGAGCGGGAGCGTAGTGGTCGTAGATGCGCTCAAACGTGGGATAGAAACCGGATAGCTTGGCCAGGAGCTTCGCGCGGTGAATGTCCGATATGGCCAGCTCATCCGCCGTGGCCTGGCGGTGCTCCAGGTAGCGGCCCTTGAATTGATAGCCCGAGTGCGTGTGCGGGTCCACTACGAGGAATGCGACCCTGCCGTTCGCGCCGAGGTTTTCAATGGCCGGTCCGCATTCGATGCCGGGCAGCAGTACCGCCACCCGGTCGCGTGAACTGCTGACGAGGGCTCCGTTCGCCCGGACCACGTGCGGCGTGAGTCTCTCGTTTCTGGTTCCCAAAGCCATCACGTTGCCGCCGTGAATCAATTCCACCAGGGGTTCGGTTATCCGCAGCGCACCCGGCGCCTCATTCGTTGCAGCCGGGTTGTTCAAGGTCATGGTCGCACCCGCAATTCAGGCTTCGCCCTGGCGTTCCGCCGCGGCGGAACGGCACATGGCCGGGGCTGGACAGTTAGCATGGGACTTGGACCCTCTCTCCAGACGCCGCTGTATCCGGCATTTCCCGGCGGTCGGCCGCTTCCGGATGGATCCGTTTCCCCCGATGACTCCTACCACGGGCTTTGAGCCTAATTCCACCCGGCTGGCTTGTCCAAGATGAGCCTTTGCAGCCCCCTTTCTACTGGGGCCGCCGAGTCTGGAACTTGGAGCTCAACTTGCCGTCCCCGCTCCACGCCTGATAGCTGCCATCGTCTAGTCTGTAGATCTGGGAGCACCGTTCATCAGGCGACATCCCCAAGGGGAAGGTGATGCACAGTGTATCGTTGACGAGGCGCCACTTCCCCTCCTAGTGCCCGCCGGCGCCACGGCGATCGGCATAGACCTCATAGACCGCGCCCCCGCGCAGGTATACGTGGCTGAACGAGGTCAAGGTGCGGAAGCTGTGCCCATCGGCCATCAGCGCCGGTTCGTACAATTTCGTCAACTCGGCGCCGGTTACCCGCGCGCCCTGCGGTTTGTCCTGCGCCTGAACAAGCGTGCCGAGCAGCAGCCAGGCCGGGATGCACAGCG
>JBGOTW010000383.1:0-3000 GCA_041476685.1 bacterium
CACGACATTGACCAGGTTGGGAATCAGGTCCGCCCGGCGCTGGTATTGGTTGAGCACTTCCGACCAGGCCGAGGTGATCTGCTCGTCCTGGCGCTGCAGGTCGTTGTAGCCGCAGCCCGCCAGCAGCGGAACCAGGAGCAACGCCGCCATCCACCATTTGCTTCTCATTGTCGTCCTCATGCTTTTGCCCATGTTTGATGCGGTCTCGATTGATGCCGTCACGGAGGGGCCGTCAACTGGACCCATTCCTCCGCGCATTCCCGGCGGAGCCCTCGAGCACCGGGAACCAGGCTAGTCGGTGTTATCGTACAGCCAGACGGCGACGGTGTCTCCCGCCGCGAATCCTTCCGAATCCTGCTCCACGACGACGAATCCGTCGGCCTGGGTAGTCGAGGAGAGCATGGATGCCCCGCTCGTCGCCAGCAGCACGGCTTGCCCCGCCTCGATCTTGACCCGGGCGTAGTCCACCCGGCCGATCTGGGAGGAAATCCGGTCCCGCAAGGGAAAGCGGGACTGGCGGTACGGCCAGGCATCCGGCCGGCCTTCCAGGCGCCGCACGGCCAGCCCCACGAAGAAATCGTAAGCGGCCAGGCAGGACACGGGATTGCCCGGCAGTAGGAACACCGGCCGTTCCCGCACCCACCCGAAGCCCGAAGGCGACGAGGGCCGCATGGCGACGCCATGGACGAGCAATTCCCCCAGTTCGGCGACCAGCAGGGGCGCATGGTCTTCTATCCCCACGGAGGTGCCACCGCTGGTGATGAGCAGGTCTCCCGGGGCATGCAGCAGGGCGTCCCGGATCTGCTCGCTATCGTCGGGCAGGTGCCGGATCTCGGCGATGACGCCCCCGTCCCGCACCGCCAAGGCCGCCAGCATGAGGGAGTTGGAGTCGACAATCATGGCCCCGCGGGGCATCTCCCCCGGCTTGAGCAGTTCATTGCCGGTGATGAGCAGCGTCACGCGCGGCTTGCGGCGCACCGGCACGCGGGCGATGCCGATCGAAGCCAGCACCCCGACATCCTGGGGCCGCAGCCGCCGCTGGGCGGGCAACACCAGGTCGCCCTTGCGGATATCCTCGCCGATGCGCCCGGTATTCTTCCGCGGCGGCACCGCGTCCATCGCTTCCATGGTTCCGTCGGATTCCCGGGTGGCTTCGGCCATCAGGACCGCGTCCGCGCCGGCGGGCACGGGGGCCCCGGTCATGATGCGCACGGCTTCCCCCGGGCCGACCGTCCCGGGAAACTCACGCCCCGGCGTCACCTCCCCGATGATTCGGAATTTCAGTGGATTATAGCTTCCAGCGCCGAAGGTCTCCTCGCTCCGCAGCGCATAGCCATCCATGGAGGAGCGCACGAAGGCAGGCACATCGACGGCGGACCGAATGGGCTCCGCCAGGATCCGATCCGCACATTCGCCGAGAGCGACCTGCTCGACCCAGGACCCATCGCCCGAGCGTAGACTCACGCGCTCGCGCACCAGCGCCTGGAAGCGGGAGACTTCCATGCGCTCCTGGAATCCCCGCATGCGGACATCGGCCTTGGGTCGGTGCACGTCCGATCCAGTCAAGAAATAGAGCCAGCCAGAGGAACACGCGAAAGTGTGCCTGGGGGCTGGTGGAGCGTCAAGGAATCGCTATATCTCCCCGGATCTCCGTAGCTGCCGGCAAAGTTCCGTCCGCTTGCGCGGAAATGCCCTGCGACGTGCGGTTAGGCCAGCCTCGCGAGGGACCTTATCGAAGCTATATGGTCTGCCCGAAGGCTACCTTCCCGTAATGTGGGTGATGGCGGTCAACGGCTATGCTGGGGAGCTCGGGGGTGCTGATCGGCGGGTGAACGGAGTCGGACTGAGAAAGGCAGCCGCATCAGCAGTGGCCGTAATAAATCATTTTATTTCTTGACATATAGCACTCACAGTTCTAGAGTGCTGACAATTCCACGGCTTCACCTAGCCGCTGTTACCGTTCCAAGCGCTCCACATCCGTACGTGGTTGAAGTGTCAGGGAGCGGGCTGAGTTGCGGCGGGAGCGCTTCCTTGGGGGAGGCGCGGTTCCAGCGCAGTTCGGACGGCCAATGTAAAGCCTCAAGCAATTCCACCAGAGCCCAAATCCGACCCGTTCGCGATCGACCGGGAAGCCACGCCTCGAGAACCGTCCCCGACCTCGAATCCAACGGGATTCGGCTGACCGGGACGGCGCACGATGGATTGGCACCGAATTTTGCGCGCGGCGACGGCTGCGGCTCGAAGGTCATTCGAGGCACTAAACGTCATGAATATTCGACCGCTGCAGGATCGTGTGATCGTGGAACGTGTGGACGCTACGGAGAAATCCGCGGGCGGCCTCTTCATTCCCGACACCGCGAAGGAAAAGCCCCAGGAAGGCAAGGTCACAGCCGTTGGCAAAGGCAAGCGCAAGGAAGACGGCACGGTGATCCCGATGGACGTGAAAACGGGCGACCGGATCCTGTTCGCCAAGTTCGCCGGCAGCGACGTCACCGTGAATGGCAAGGAATACTTCATCATGCGCGAGGAAGACATCCTCGGCGTCCTGTAGCAGCCCCTGGCGGCTGTCGCTTTCAGATGGCGATTCCCGTCCGTTCACGCCTCAAGAATCTTGTACACGCCGGCTACCAGGACAGCCGGGAACCTCTTGAACTCAAGGATCGGAAAAAATGGCAGCGAAAGAGATCACATTTTCGATGGACAACCGCGTGCGCCTGCTGCGCGGTATCACCAAGCTCGCCAATGTCGTCAAGGTGACGCTCGGCCCGAAAGGCCGCAATGTGGTGATCGAAAAATCGTACGGCGCGCCGCTGGTCACGAAGGACGGCGTCACGGTGGCCAAGGAAGTCGAGCTGGAAGACCGGGTGGAAAATATGGGCGCGCAGATGGTGCGCGAAGTGGCGTCCCGGACCTCGGAGGTTGCGGGGGACGGCACCACGACCGCGACGGTGCTCGCGCATGCGATTGTCATGGAAGGCCACAGGAACATCGCGGCCGGCG
>JBGOTW010000384.1:0-2981 GCA_041476685.1 bacterium
CATGGCGAAGGGGACGTTGAGCAGGCGCGCCAGCGTCTGCGCCAGCAGCGTCTTGCCCGTCCCGGTGGGGCCGACCATCAGGATGTTGCTCTTCTGCAGCTCCACTTCGGAGGAGTGCCCCGCCATGCGGATGCGCTTGTAGTGGTTGTACACCGCGACGGAGAGCACCTTCTTCGCGTGGTCCTGACCGATCACGTAGCTGTCGAGCACGTCGCGGATCTCGTGGGGCTTGAGGAGCTTGCTCTCCTGCTGGTTGAGCTGCTCCTTGCTCCACTCCTCCTCCATGATCTCGTTGCACAGCTCGACGCACTCGTTGCAGATGTAGACCGTGGGGCCTGCAATGATCTTCTTCACCTCGTTCTGGGACTTGCCGCAGAACGAGCAGCGCAGGATGTTCCCTTTGGACTGGCTCATAAGTTCCGTTCTCCGGCCGGCGGCGAAGCAGCGCCACGGCATCTGGAACCGCGTTGGGCAGGCACTCGGGGCGCGTCCATGCGCCTTGCCGGGCGGGATGCGGGAGCGAGGCGACGTTCCTGGTGCCTGCCTGCCCCCTTATCGCGGCGGTCCGGCGGCGGACCGCTGCCCCCCCTCAATCACAAAACGCCGCGGAGCGCAAATCGCCCCTTCCGCGGTACGGACCTATACGAGCGGCTTGTCGCGAGCCCGGTTCAAGCCGCATCCAGCCGCTACTCTACGAAAAGGGTACCGTAATCCTTGCAGGGTGGAAAGCAGGACGGTCAAACGGGCCCCAGGGTGCCGCGCCGCAGCGCACTCCCCGCGCCAGGCGAACGGAACGGCGGGCTTCCGCTGCGGGACGCGCCCGTCGGGGCGCAGGGTTCCCAGGAGCGGGGCGCCCGCAGGCGCGTGCGGGGGCGGCGCCGCTAGAAGTAGTAGCGGGCCGAAAGGGTGGGGAACGTTGAGGTGGACAGGTCGGTCAGGGTGCGCTTGCCGACCGATTGCGTGTAGAAGCCCACCTCCGCCGATATCCCGAGGTTCGGCAGAGTCACGAAGAAGATTTCCGTCCCCAGGAAGACACCCACCCGCGAGCCCGAATCGTTCACGTTGTTGCCGTTCGTCTTGTCCGTGACGCTGATGAACCCTACGCTTCCCCCCCAGTACACGTCCAGCATGCCCTTGCGCTGGAACACGTTGGCATAGCGCAAGTCCAGGGAGAATACCTGCAGGTTCGTCGTGTTGTTCGTGGTGGAGTTGTAGAAGCCCAGCAGAGCATCCAGCGAATCCACGCCCGTCAGCCAGTACTTCAGGGACACAGCGTCCAGGCCGTAGTCGCTGGTGGCCGGGGAGGCCGCGGTCGGCGCGCTGCGGTGGAAGTAGCCGAGGCCCACCAGGCGGGTCGGATCGCGCTTCTTGTTCTCGTACTCGATCAGGATGATATCCGACTTGTTGATCTGAATGACGCCGTACCCCTTGTCGGATTCCACCGCGATGGTCGCGTCATCCACGCGGATGATCTTGCCCTGAATGGACTCCCCGGAGGCCAGGTGCACGGTTTCCGCACGGAGCGGGGGTGCGCTCCAGACCCCCAGCGCGAGCAGGACCAGTCCGGGAAGCAGGGTCGCACGGCACAGCCGCAGCCATGAACGATTCATGCGGGCACTCTCGACGGGAGACATCACCCGGCCGGGGTTCGCACCGGCCGCTCTCGGGTCACCCCGGTCCAACGCTCGCCCCGCAGAGCGAGGCCCGGACAAGGGGCTACAGACCCCAAGGTATGCAAAAGCATCGCCACACCGGGGGCGGCGCCCGGGTCACCCCCTTTGCGACGCATCCGCTCACCCACGATCCCGTGGCCCTGGGCGAAGCGGACGCGGATGTTTGGATAATCGTGCGTTATTTCAGACATGAAGGTTTAGGGCGTTCTCGCACGCTTGGCGCTTCTGCGCCGGCGGTGGCATACTGCTTCCTGCGCCTCCGGGTGCCCCCCGCTGTTGAAGCCGGAGCGGTGTCCGCTTGCTCCCGGGCCTGGAGGCCCAGTCCCCTAACCTGTTGGCCCCCGTTCCACCCGCATGC
This sequence comes from bacterium, assembly GCA_041476685.1. Lineage (GTDB taxonomy): Bacteria > SAR324 > SAR324 > SAR324 > JACQKK01 > JBGPEV01. Next base: position 2,032 of record JBGOTW010000384.1, read on the forward strand.
CCCCCTTTTCGCCCCGCAGCAACCTGTGGATCAAGCTGGCGCTCCTGCTGGGGTTGGCCGGGCTGGTCACGCTGCTGATCGCGCCCCACTTGACCGTGGGGCCGCCCCGCATCCAGCCCGGCGACATCCTGCAGGAAACGCTCGTCATTCCGGAAAGCATCACGCTGGAGGACGAGCGCTCCACCGAGCTGCGCCGGCGCCAGGCGCTGGCCGAGTTCGCCCCCGTGTACGACTACGACCCGAAGCTGAAGGAGCGCACGCTGGCGTCCCTCGCCCAGGCCTTCGAGCGTATGCGCGCGTCCCGGGAGGCGCTGGACCGCGCCCAGGGAGAGGCCGTCGCGCGCCAGCGGCAAGTGGCCCTGGAGCGGATATCCACGCTGGCCGACCTGGCCGGGACGACGGGAGACCTGGCCGTGACCGCGCAGGAGGCCGAGGCGTCCGGCCAGCGCAGCAGCGAGCTGGCGGCGCAGGGCGGGTCCGGCCCGAAGGAGCAGGAGGCGCTGGAGCGCCTGCGCTTCGAGCGGAAGGCGGTGCAAGGCCGCCGCGTGGCTTTGGAGGCCCGCCAGGCCCAGCTCAACACGCGCCTGGCCGAGCTGGAAGAGGAATCCCGCGCGCAACGCAAGGAGCCCACGCAGAGCAGGCCGGAGCAGGTGCAGGGCGTGCAGCGGCTCAAGGCCGACTTCGAGCTGGTGCTCGGGATCGCCCTGGACGAATCCGCGTTCCGGGCCCTGCTCGAGGCGCGCTTCGGCGAGGACACCGAGGACGCGGCGGAAGGCCTGCTGGGCCCGATGCTGGCCCTGAAGATCGTGGCGGCGCGGGAAATGCTCGGCGACGGACGCAGCGCCCTGCAACTGCGCAACCTGGATACCGGGCAGCAGGAGCGCTTCGAGGCCCTGCAGACCCTCGTGGACGTCGGCCAGGTGCGCGCCCAGCTGGCGCGAGCCGCCCAG
>JBGOTW010000385.1:0-2975 GCA_041476685.1 bacterium
CCACCCCCTCAGGAGGCGGCGCGGCCCCGAGGCCCACGTTATGCCCGGCGGCGGGCGCCGGTCAAGCCTTCGCGGGGATGTCGTGGAACGCAGCCGCGCGCGTCTCGCCCGCGGCAGGATGGGGGCCTGCCGCGGGATGCTGGCCCGCCGGGTAATGTTGGCCGGCAGCGGCGTGCTGGCTGGCGGTGATGAGGGCCTTGAGGCCGACTGTGCCGCGGCCGACTCCGCCGCCGTGGCCGTTCCCGCCGCCCTGCAGCGGCCCCTGCTGGGCGGCATCGTGTGCGGAGTCCGGCCGACTGCCGTTTCCGTTTGACGCGAGGGACTTCCCGCCCTGCACGATCGCGGCCAGCCTGCGGACGATGCCGGCCATGCTTTCCGCCTGCGCCGACAGCTCCTCGCTCGCCGCCGCCGTCTCCTCGGCGCTGGCGGCATTGGTCTGCGTCACCGAATCCATCTGCTGCACGGCGGAGTTGATCTGGGTGACGCCCTTCTCCTGCTCCTTGCTGCACGCCGAGACCTCCGCCATCAGGCTGGCCACCTGGCCCACCTGCTCCTGCACCCCGGTGAGCAGGGTGCTGACTTCGGCGGAGACGGCGACGCCCTGGGCGGCGCGCTGCTGGGCATCCTCGATCAGGGCGCTGGTGTCCTTCGCGGCCTGCGCGCTGCGCAGGGCCAGGGAGCGCACTTCCTCGGCCACCACGGCGAAGCCGCGGCCCGACTCGCCCGCCCGCGCCGCTTCCACCGCCGCGTTGAGGGCCAAAAGGTTCGTCTGGAACGCGATCTCGTCAATGGTCTTGATGATGCGCGCGGTCTTGTCCGAGCCTTCCTTGATGGATTGGATCGCCGCCTCCATCCGGCCCATGGCGTCGTTGCCCTTGCGCGTGCCGGCCTGCGACTCGCCGGCGAGCCGCTCGGCGGACTGGGCGTTCTGCGCGTTGCGCTTGGTCATGCTGGATATCTCCTCCAGCGTGGAGGAGGTCTCCTCCACCGTCGCCGCCTGCTCGGAGGCGCCCTGGGCGAGGGACTGGCTGGAGGCGGAAACCTGCTCGGAGGCGCTCTGGGTCTGGGTCGAAGACGCTTCGAGCTCGGTGATGATGGCTTTGATGCTCTTGACCATCTGCGCGGCGGCGAACGCGATCACCAGCGCGAACAGGACCAGCGTCGCGAGACCCACGATAATCACCACCACGATCTCGCTGCGCACCTGGGCGTGGATCGCGTCGGCCCGCGCCGCGGCCTGCGCGTTGAGCAGGGCGACCACCTTGTCGATCAGGTCCGTCGGCGCGCGGTCCTGGCCCCGCACCTGCTTGTCGGCGGCGAAGGGGTCCTTGCCGCCGGCGGCCACGAAGCCCGCCAGCGACTGCCCATATTTCTCGCCCATCTTCTGGTGCGCGTCGCCGAACTCTCCGAGGACCTTTCGCACTGCCGCGTCCTGAACGAGCGCCGCCAATGCCTTGGTCTGGTTCGCGGTGGACTGCTCCTGCTCCTTGAATCCGGCCTGATAATGCTTAAGGTCATCCAGATTGTATCCGCGCAGGAGGATATCTTTCCATTCCTGTACCTGCTTCTTGAACGTAAGCTGCAGCTGCCGCGCCTGCATTTGCTGGGCGAATTCCGTGTTCAGCAACGACTCGTAGGCCGCGATGTGGGTGAGCATGCGCTCGACCAGCACGGCGCTGATGACGAAGCCGGCGCACAGCGGAATCAACGCCGCCAGGTACAGCTTGACTCGAAGACTGAGATTCATGACACGCTCCCTGATGGTGGACCGACGATACCGGGCGTTGCGGCGCGCTCACGGACCCAGCCGCACCATGCCGGCGCATACGGGAACAACCGCGGGTTCTGATCAAGCCACGCTTTACCGCTGGAAACATGCCGCACTGGATCCCGTATGGTATGGATGAAATATATATTTAACTCGGTATATCGTTCCTGTCTGCGGCATATCCTCGTGGTCAATCTAACGCGACGGTGGCGGAAAGGTTTCTTCGGCCGCGGGCAGACGGAGGGAGCCGTGCGTGCAATCTGTCGGCGCGCAGCGCATATCGCGGAGCTGTCTCCGCCGCGCGCTTGACCGTTGAGCCGACTTGCCTTTGCGGCGGGGATTTGGAACGCTGCTGCAGCCGCCTGGAGCGTCGCGGAGCGCCACGGAGTCCCATGGAGCGCCACGCCGGGCGGATCGTGGAAAGATTGTGCAGCGCGTGCGAAGGGGGCGCGCTGCTCCGGTTCCGGCAGGGCCCGGCACCGCCCCCTGCGCGCCCCGTAGCACCGCAGCTCCGCACCCTCCGCCTGGCCGAGCGCCATGGATCCCGCCACCCAGGTCGAGCTGATCCGGCGCCTGCTCGATTACGCCGAGCACAAGACCACCGGCATGGTCGAGGCGGAGGCGTACAACGACGTCAACGACTACCTGGACCCGCAGCAGCTCCGCACCGAGCAGGCGATCCTGTTCCGCCGCTATCCGCTCGCGGTGGGCTTCGCCTCCCACGTCCGCCAGCCCGGCGACTTCTTCACGCACGAGGACGCGGGCGTGCCGATCCTGGTGGTGCGGGACGGCGCGGGCCGGCTGCGCGCCTTCCTCAACGTGTGCCGGCACCGCGGCTCGCTGCTGGTGCCGGAGGCGCGGGGCTGCGGCAAGAAGGTGTTCGTCTGCCCGTATCACGCGTGGAGCTACGACGCGGAAGGGCGGCTGCTGGGCATGCCGCAAGAGTTCGGCTTCGCGGGGCTGGAACGCGAGCGCTACGGCCTGCGGGCGCTACCCGTCGCCGAGCGCTTTGGCCTGGTCTGGGTGCGGCCAGCGCCGGAGCCGGCGGGCGAATCGCCCCTGGCCGTGCCGCCGCTTGGCGTGCCGCCCCTGGACGCGCCGCCTTTGGACATGGACGCCTACCTCGGGCCGTGGGCGCGGGACTTCGCCGGCTTCGGCCTGGAGCGCTTCGTGCACTTCCGCACGGCTACCCTGCGGCGGCGCATGA
>JBGOTW010000386.1:0-2953 GCA_041476685.1 bacterium
AGCTCCCGGCCAGGGAGGCGTAGTACACGCCTCCGTTCGGCGTGGCCGTGATGCCGTAGGGGCCGGAGCCGCGCGGCGCCGGCCAGACGCTCACCTTGCCCTCCGCCGGGTCCAGCCGCCCGAAGACTCCGCTCTGCCCGGTGAACCACAGCACGCCTGCCCGGTCGAAGACGGGCGTGTTCAGATTCGCGTACTCGCGGGTGGGCAGCGGATAGACGGTGACCGTGTGCTTCGCCGCGTCCACCTTCACGATCGCGTTCTGCCCCCCGTCGGTGACCCAGGCATTGCCGTCCGGTCCGACGATGACGCCGTGCGGCGCCGAGCCGGAGCCGAGGGGAATCTCGCGCACGTGCCCGTCGCCCGGGTCAAGCCGGCCCAGCACGCCCTTCGCCTGGCCCGTGTACCAGACCGTGCCGTCCGGCGCGGGCGCCACGTCGTGCACCCCTGAGCCTTGCGGCACCGGAAATTCCTGCACCTCGAACGGGGCGGCGGAGACCCGCAGCGCCAGCGCGCACCCCAGCAGCAAGAATGAACCGGTCAGCAGCTTGCGCGTCATGGCAGCCTCCCTGCAAATGCAGCGGTACCCTGGCGAAAAACATGCTACCCGTAGGGGAGTTTCAATCTACCACCTCCTGTCTGGCGATCCAGCGCTTCCATGTCCCTGCTCGAATCCCTTGTCCTCGGCCTCGTGCAAGGCCTGACCGAGTTCATCCCCGTCAGCAGCACGGCGCACCTGCGCATCATCCCGGCCCTGCTGGGCTGGGAGGATCCGGGCGCGGCCTACACGGCGGTCATCCAGCTCGGCACGCTCGTGGCGGCGCTGATCTACTTCGCGGGGGACATCCGCGCCTTGACGGGGGCCGCCCTGCGCAGCCTGGTGCGGGCGGAGGCGCGCGGGACGCCCGAGGCGCGGCTCGCCTGGGCGATTGCTGCCGGAAACGTGCCCATCGTCGTGCTGGGGCTGGGATTCCGCCACTTCATCGAGACGGGCGCACGCTCGCTGACGCTGATCGCGGTCATGCTGATCGCGGTGGCACTGCTGCTGGGGCTGGCCGAGCGCAGCGCGCGGCAGGCGCTCACCACGGCGGAGCTGGGCTTCTGGCGCGCCCAGGCCGTGGGCGTGGCCCAGGCGCTCGCGCTCATTCCCGGCGCCTCTCGCTCCGGGACGACCATCCTGGGGGGCCTGCTGGTGGGGATGAAGCGCGGCGAGGCCACGCGCTTCTCCTTTCTGCTGGGCCTGCCCGCGATCTTCGGCGCGGGCCTGTTGGAGTTGGTCGCCCTGGCCCGGCAGGCGCAGGCGGGCGCGGGCCTGCTGGGGACAGCCGACGGCTGGCTGGCCTTGGGCGTGGGCCTGCTCACCGCGGGGCTGAGCGGCTACTGGAGCATCGGCTTCCTGCTGCGCTACCTGAGCACGCGCAGCACCCTGGTGTTCAACGTGTACCGGATCGTGCTGGGCGTCGCGATCCTGGCGCTGGCGGGGCTGGGGCTGGTTCGCTGAAGGGGGATAGAGTAGCCTCGCTCCATGGTGCGGACCTGCTTCTTCTGCCACAAGCCGCTGCCGCTCGAGCAGCGGGGTACCGTCTTCTGCAGCGTGCGCTGCCAGGAGCTGGAGGCCCAGTTGCAGGCCGCTGCATCCGGCCGCCCTCATTCCGACCGCACCGCCTCCGACCGCACTGTCTCCGACCGAGCTAAATCCGAACTAGCTAAGTCCAACCGTATCGTGCCCTCCGCCTCCGCTCGCCCGCGACCCCAGGGTCCGTCGGGCCGGCCCGCGCCGGCGGAACCCCATCCCCGAGGTCCCCGATGAGCCTCCTGCGAGGGTTGGTCGTCCTGTTGGGGGTTGCCGGTCTGGCGGCGGTGATCCTGTTCCTGCCGCGCCGTGTGCCGGTCCTGAACGATATCGTGCATCCCTACCTGTTGGGCAACGACGCCATCGCGCTGCGGTTCCCGATCTCGTGGCCCCTGCTGGTCGTTTACGTGGGGGTAGTTGCGGTAGTGACGGGACTGCTCACTTTCCTCCTGCGCGGGCGGCGCTAGGTCTCCGCTCCCGGAGGTTTGCGGTGCGGGGGAATGGCCGCAACCCGTGCGCCCTCCTGCGCAGCGGCTGAGCGCTGCACCCCTGCGCCGGCCCGCTGCCCCAAGGCTGCGGCCCCTGCGGATGTGGACTACAGCGGGCGCGGGCCGTAGCAGTCGCGGGGCCGAGCCGGTCGCGGGCCGTGGCGGTCGCGGGCCGTTCCGGTGGCGGCATGGCGCAGCTTGGGTGGCGATGCGGCCTGCGCTCTGCCACAGGGCAAGCTCATCCCGGCGGAGGAGGCTTGCTGAGGACTGGTTCAGGCGGGTGTGGGAAGGGACTGGGGGGCTGGGGACTAAGGACCTATGGCACGATCGGATCGCTGGACTTGAGTTGCGGGTTGGGCAGCGGATCATCCTTGGCTACCCACTGTCCGTGCGCCGACTGCGCGGCCGCCCACTGCTGCATGGGCTGGGCGGCCGCGGCAGAACCTCCGGCGCGGTGACTGGCGAGCTTGCGGATGATGTTGCGGAGTGCGGTGTCCTGGAAGGGCTTGTTGAGAAAGTACATCGCGCCGCAACGCTCGGACTGGAACGCCGTTTCGCAGGAACGCAGCGAACAGGTCATCACCACCGAGGCGCACGGGTCCAGATTGCGGATCGCCTGCAGCGCTTCGATCCCGTTCAGCTTGGGCATGATGACGTCCATGATCACGGCGTCGGGCCGCAGGGCATCGTACAGGGCAACGGCCTGCTCCCCGTCGTGGCCCTCGCCGGCGACTGTGTGACCCATGTCGGCGATCACCTGCCGCAGGTGCTTCAGGGAACCGTCGGAGTCGTCCACGATCAGGAACCGCATGCCGCCTCTACCCTGGGTTGTGCCCTTCGCTGGGATACCCGTCATCGTATATCGCCGCAACTCATTGATATTTCAAAAGCCATA
>JBGOTW010000387.1:0-2919 GCA_041476685.1 bacterium
GGCGGGGCAGCACCTCGAGCTTGGCATCGCGGAGAACAACTTCTTCTCGCTGCTGGGGCAGCTGGGCCAGTCGTCGGAGCTGAGCGGGGAGCTGCTGTTCCCGGTGGGGACGCTCTACGACGTGTTCCTCAACCGCGGCCTGGACATGCTGGCCAACCAGATCTACAGCAAGTCGCGCTTCGTGCTGGTGGGCACGCCCAGCGGGGTCACCCTGGCGCCCGAAGGCGGAGCGCACCAGAGCTTCCTCACCCCGCTGCTGGGGATGGGGTTCCCGGAGCTGGCGTACTTCGAGCCGAGCTACGCGAAGGAGCTGGAGATCCTGATGTGCTGGGCCCTGGACCAGCTGCAGGAGCGCGAGCACGGCCGGAGCGTGTACTTCCGGCTCAGCACCAACCCCCTCGCGCAGCCCGACGTGCAGTACAGCGAGACGCTGCGGCGGCAGGTGATCGCGGGCGGCTACTGGCTGAAGGACTACCGGAGCGAGCCGGACTACGCGCGGCGCCGGCGCTTCAACCTGCTGTCCACGGGCGTGATGACGGACCAGGCGCTGCGGGCGAGCGCGGCCCTGCGCGAAGAGGGCATCTACGCCAACGTCATCACCCTCACCAGCCCGGGGCGCCTGTACCAGGATTGGTTCGCCTATCAGCAGGCCGCGCTGCTGGGCGAGCCTGCGCCCGCCGAACACGTCGGCGACAGCGAACCTACGCCGGCCGAAGGCGGCCGCGACACGGAGCCTGCACCGGCCGGGCGAGCCGGGCCTGCTGAACGTGCGCCGGCCGGGCAAGCCGACAGCACCGAGCCGTTCCTCCTCCGGCTCATTCCGCCCGAGGAGCGGCACGCGATCGTGTCGGTGATTGACGGGCACCCGCTCGCGATGGAGTGGATCGGCCAGGCGCTCGGCGTGCCCCAGATCGCCCTGGGCGTGACCGAGTTCGGCCAGTCGGGCGACATCGAGTCCCTCTACCGCGCCATGCACATCCACGCGGACGACATCGCCGCCGCCGTGGGCCGGCTCATCTTGGACCAGGCGGGAGCTGCACGCGTTGCGCCGCCGGCGCCGAAGCGGGCGGGGGAGGCGGAGGGGGATTGAGTTTCGACACGATCCGATAGTCGCCGCTTTTCAATTTACGAGTTAGGCTAGGTGTGAAGCTGTGAGCGCCGATCGCTGGGGAGTCTCCAATGAAAAAACTGACATTGCGCGAGGTTCAACAGAAGCTGATCCAGGTCGAGGAACTCGTGAACCGGGAAGGGGAAATCGCCATTACCCGGCGTGGCAAGGTGGTTGCGCGGCTGCTCCCTGCTCAATCCAGGTCCGCGCCGCCGTCACATGCCGACCTGCGCGCGCGCATGCCCCGGCTGCAGACACCCAGTGAGACGCTTGTCCGTATGGACCGGGATGGCCGATGTCCGTTCCAGTCTTTGTGGATACGAGCGCACTCGCCAAATGGCATCTGAACGAAAAGCAATCGGATCGGTTCGCGACATTCATGGTCAGGGCTGGAGGAGCCGCAATCAGCCGACTTTCAGTCGTGGAGATGGGATCGCTGCTTAACCGCCGCTTGCGCATGAAGGACGTCTCGCCTCGGATTCACCGGGACGTCATCCGTGCTTTCGAGCAAGACATTCGTTTCGGTCACCTGGAGGTGCATCCGCTCGAAGACCGTCAGGCGCAACGTGCCTATGCCATTCTGCAAGCGTTGTCCGGTATCCCGATACGGACCTTGGACGCATTGCAGCTCGCTGTGGCCCAGGAACTGGGAGCCGGTGTCGTGGCGACCGCGGATCGCGTGATGGCTCGTGCTGGACGGAAGCTTGGACTTCGTATTGCGACGTTCTTCTAGTGATCCAAGATCGAAATCGGAAGTGATCTGGACAGGCACTTCGTCGGACGCGCCGCCGGAGGCGAAGCGGCTGGGCGGCAAGCCGGTCTGACCCGGACGCGTTACCTCGGGCCCAGCAGGTTCAGGGCGAACCAGCCCCGCGCATCCGTCCATTGCTCCAGCAGGGCCAGGCCCGTGCCCTCCAGCAGCGCGGCCAGGTCGCCGGGCCCATACTTGTAGGAATTCTCCGTGTGCAGGCGCTCCCCGCGCCGGAAGCCGGTGCTCCGGCCGAGCGCGTCAATGCGCACCACCTGGTCCTCCAGGCTCTCCAGGTGCATCTCGATGCGACCGGCGGGCGCGTCGTAGAAGGCGACGTGGGCGAAGCGCGCCAGGTCGAAATGGCCCCCCAGCTCGCGGTTGATGCGCGCCAGCAGGTTCAGGTTGAAGGCGGCCGTCACGCCCTCCGCGTCGTTGTAGGCGGCGTGCAGCAACGCGGGATCCTTCTTCAGGTCCAGGCCCAGCAGGAAAGTGTCGCGCGGCGCCATCGCGCCGCGCACGAGCCCCAGCAGCGTGCGCGCGTCCGGCAGGTCGTAGTTGCCCAGGCTCGAGCCCAGGAAGAGGAACAGCTTTTGCCGGGGCGGCCCGGCCCGCAGCAGGTCCAGCGCCCGGTGGTAGTCGCACGCCAGCGCCTGGATCGTCAGGGCGGGATACTCGGCGAGCAGGCTCAGGCCGAAGCCGCGCAGGGCTTCCGCGGACACGTCGATCGGCACGTAGTGCAGCGGCCGCGTGCGCCCGAAGGCGTCCAGCAGCAGCCGTGTCTTGGTGGAGCTGCCGCTGCCCAGCTCGACCAGCGCGGGAGCGTCCGGGGCCGTTCCGTGCGCACCGCCGGGCGCCCTGTTGCCGTCTGGCGCCCTGTTGCCGTCTGGCGCCCTGTCGCCGCCAGGCACTCTGTCGCTGCCGGGCACCCGGTCGCCGCCGAAGGCCGCGGACAGGATGGCCGCGCCGCTCGTGCGCAGGATCTCCGCCTCCGTGCGCGTGGGATAGTACTCGGGCGTGGCGGTGATGCGCTCGAACAGGCGCGAGCCGGCCTCGTCGTAGA
>JBGOTW010000388.1:0-2853 GCA_041476685.1 bacterium
CAGACCGGCCAGCCGGTGCCCGGCACGGGCGGGCGCAACTCGTGGCAGTGGTACGCGCTCGTCAACGGCGCGGACGTCGGCGGCAGCCCCGAGCTGCAGATCGCGGTCGGGGGAGGCTTCCTGCGCTTTACCGAGAACGGCAAGCTGACCCAGGCGACCAATGGCCAGTTCGTGGCCGGGGGCCAGGGGCAGGTGGGCCCGAACGGCCAGATCATTCCGCCCGGTCCGCCTGTCCTGGTCGAAGCGCCGGTCAACGCGAATGTCGGCGTGCCGCAGATCACGGTGCCCTTCACCCTCAACCCGCAGGTGATCGGCATCAACCTCGGCCAGGGATCGAATCCGCTCGATCCGAACGATCCGCGCACCGGCCTCGAAGGGGTGACGCAGTTCGCGTCCAGCAACAAGGTGCTCAATGTCGAGGGCGACGGGCGCAAGCCGGGCACGCTCGACAACGTCAACATCGGCGCCGACGGCGTGATCACGGGCTATTTCGACAACGGTCAGGTGCGTCCGCTCTCCCGCATCATGGTGACGCGCTTCGTCAACACCCCCGGCCTGCTGCGGCGCGGGGAAAACGAGTTCGAGGAATCGCTCTCCTCCGGCAAGCCCATCAACGGCAATCCGGGCGATTCAGGCTTCGCCGCGGTGCGCAACCGGAACCTGGAGAAGTCGAACGTGGATCTGTCCACCGAATTCGTGAAGATGATCGAAACGCAGCGCGCCTTCCAGGCCAACGCGAAGTCGATTTCGACCAGCGACGAAATGATGGGCGATCTGGTGACGATGAAGCGGTAATCCGGCTGAATAGCTGGCGCAGGGCGTGAAATGGGAGAGCCGGCGGGGCGGAAGCTGCGCCGGCTTTGCCTTGGCTCGGGGCATGCGCCGCCGGGCGGGGCGCGCGAGGCCGCGGGCTCGTGGGCTAGGCTCCGAAGCGCTCGCGCGACCACTGCCGAACGATCTCCCGGTCGTCGAACGCGATCTTGCGATCCCGCACCTCCTGATAGGTTTCAGAGCCTTTCCCGGCCAGCAGCACCAGATCGCCGGGACCGGCCTCGTCCAGGGCCGCGAAGATCCCTTCTCGCCTGTCCTCAAGTTGCAGCACGCGTCCCCCGCCGCGCATTCCGGCGCGAATCTCGGCCAGAATCGCCTCCGGTCGCTCGCTGCGCGGGTTGTCGCTCGTGAGCACCACGATGTCCGCCAGCCTTTCGGCAATGCTTCCCATCTTCGGCCGCTTGTCCCGGTCCCTATCCCCTCCGCAGCCGAACGCGACGATCAGACGGGCACGCGTCAGCGGGCGCAGGGTGCGCAGCACCGTGTCGAGCGCGTCGGGGGTGTGCGCGTAGTCCACCAGCACCGTGACGGGCGCGGACACCGCGACGCGTTCCAACCGGCCCGGAGCGCCCTTGCAGTGCGCCGCCGCGGCCACCGCGGCCTCCAGGTCGTGTCCCGCCGTCATGAGCAAGCCGAGCGCGGCCAACCAGTTGGACACGTTGTACGCTCCCGGCAGCGGCAGCGAGAACGGAAGCGGCCGCGCATCGCGGCGCAATGTGCCGCTCGAACCGGCGGCGTCCAGGCGCAGATCGGCAGCGGTCAGGTCGGCCGGGCCCCGCAAGGCAAAGGTGACGATGGGAATCCCGCCCGGCCGCCCCCTCATCCGGCCGCACAGCTCGCTCACCGCGGGATCGTCCATGTTGAGCACCGCGGCACCGATGGCGTACTCCAGGAACAGGCGCTCCTTCTGCGCGCCATAAGCCTCCATCGAGCCGTGATAGTCCAGGTGATCCTGCGTCAGATTCGTGTACGCCACCGACCGGAATCTCAGGCCCCGGACCCGCTCCTGGTGGATCCCGATGGAGCTCACTTCCATCGCCACCGTGCCCACCCGGTCGTCGCCGCAGAGGCGGAGAAACTCGGCAATGTCCGGGGCTTCGGGCGTTGTCCGTTCAGAGGGAAGCGACCGCGTCGGCAGGTGGAATCCCAGGCCGCCAACGATTCCGCAGGGCGTGCCCATCGCGCCCAGCATTTGGGCGGCCAAATAGGTCACCGTGGCTTTGCCATTCGTGCCCGTCACGCCCAACAGGTGCATCCTCTCCGACAACGATCCGTAGACCTGCTGGACCAGGTCTGCCAGCACGGCTCGTCCTGCGCGGACATGAAACAGAGCGGGCCGGCGCCCATGGGGTCCCGCCTGACCGGCCTCCCAGGACCCGGCCAGCCGGGCGAACAGGTCCGCGTCGCTCAGGAACAGGGCGGGCGCGCCTGCTGCAAGCGCGGCGTCGAGGAAGCGGTGACCATCGAGAACCCGGCCGGGCAGGGCGAAGAACGCGGTCTCCGCTCCGGCCTTGCGCGAGTCGCAGGTCACCCGGCCCAACTCGGCCTCCCCGGATTCGACCAGGGCGCGTTCCACCCACGGCAGAGCGGCGATTTCACGCAGTTTCACGCGCCGCTCCCTGTTGACAAGCCCCGAGGGGGTTCTTACCTTAGACGCTTGGTGAAGTGTCAGTGGGGCGTCGCCAAGCGGTAAGGCAACGGGTTTTGATCCCGTCATTCCTAGGTTCGAATCCTAGCGCCCCAGCTTCTCCGTCCTCCCGCCCTGTCCAGTTGACCTTCCGGCGATGGCGTTACGCTCCGGCAACCCTTGCTGCGGAGGCGCCTCACAGGCCCCGTCGTCATGCGGCGTTCCCGCTGCCGCACGGGCGTTCCGGGCGCCGGCTAGGCTCTGTTCGGAAATTCGGCGACCATATAGCGCTTGATCATGGCCAGTTTGAGCATGCCCAGGTAGTTGGTTGCCAGCTTCTCGTGGCGGGTCGCTACGCGGCGGTTTTCCTTGAGCCAGCCCACACAGCGCTCGAC
>JBGOTW010000389.1:0-2832 GCA_041476685.1 bacterium
ACCAACAGCCTGTGCCAGGGAGGGCGCATGTTCCGCAATCACGAGAAGCGGCGGTTGGATTTCGTGACGGCTATGCGGGGCGCGTTGCTCTTGCTCCACGGAGGAATCTGCGTGGACTTCGATAACGGATACTCCCCCTTTCCATTCCCAATCGCCATTTCCCGAATTCCCCGTCCCCTATTTCCAATATACCGGACCCGAGGCAAAGGACGAAACACGCCGCACCGTTGCCCTTCTCCCCCTCACCCCCGTAAGGGCCTCACCCCGTAGGGGCGAAAGGGGCGAGGGTTAGGGGCCTACCGCCTCCTCCAACACCCGCGCCAGCCTCAAGCCCGCCCGCTGCAATTGCCGCTCGATCGTCCGCCGCGCCTCGATCTCGTAGCGGGGCGGAATGACGATGCGCTTGTCCTTGGGCAGCAGCCCGTAGGCGACGGATTGGGCGAGCCGGTGCGACTCGTTGGCCCAATCCTCCGGGGAGCCGAGCGGCCAGTCCCGCCGCTGCGCGTCCGTCAGCTCGGCGTCGAGGCGCGCCGCAATCTCCTGCGCCGAGCCGCGCAGCTCGTAGAGCAGCTCGGTGTCCCAGACCTGATGCAGGTTGATGCCTTCGTCCCCGAAGCGCACCTTGATGTCGTTCCCGCCGCGATCGCCGTGCGGCTGCCCGCCGCAGAAGGCGAGGGGCGGGGGCGGCCTGCCCGGCCGCTTGCGCGGCGGCGGGAGGCCCAGCTGGGGCAAGGTCGCGCAGGCGGCGTGCAGGGGCTGGTGCACGTCGGCGACGAGATGGACGAGGAACTTCAGGGCTTCCGCGCGCTCGGCGGGAGAGGCGGCGGGGGAGCCGGCCGGCGACGCCAGCACGCCGCGCAGGCGCTCCAGTTGCGCGACGACGCACGCGCCCTGCGGGCAATCCCGGCTCGCCGCGTAGCTGGGCGCGCTGATCGGGATGTCGACGTAGTGCCAGGGCGCGGTCTCGGGCCGCTGGCCGAGCGTCTCATCCGCCCAGGTGGACGCCGCGAGCAGGTCCTTGCGCCCGTCCTGGGCCAGCAGGGCGGCGACGTTCGCGCGCGTCTGCGGCGTCAGCTCCCGCTCGGCAAGCAGGGCGACGATCTGGTGGCCCTCCCGGCCCCACGCGGCGCACGTGCCCGGCAGCAGCGCGGCCACGGCGGTGGCGAAACACAGGCCGGCGCAGCACAGGCCCGCGAGCATCCGCACGCCGCTAGCCTTCACGGGGCAGCGTCCCCATGTGCTTGCAGAGGATGGCCAGCATCACCTCGTCCGCGCCGCCCCCGATGGACTTCAGGCGCGAGTCGCGGTAGGCGCGCGCAATGGGATTGTCCCACATGAAGCCCATCCCTCCCCAATACTGCAGGCAGGCGTCGTACAGCTCGCGGGCGAGCCGGCCCGCCTTCAGCTTCGCCATGGAGGCGAGCTGGGTCATGTCCTGTCCGCCCACGTACTGCTCTGCGGCCCGGTACACCAGCGAGCGCAGCAGCTCGACCTCCGTCTTCAGCTCCGCCAGGCGGTAGTGCACGACCTGGTTGTCCAGGATCGAGCGGCCGAAGGCCTTGCGCTGGCGGGTGTACTCGATCGTCAGGTCGATGGCGCGGTCCATGCCTTTCAGGCCCGCGGCGGCGGCGAAGAGCCGCTCCTCCTGGAACTGCTGCATCTGGTACATGAAGCCGCGCCCCTCCTCCCCGATGCGGTTGCGCTGCGGCACGCGCACGTCGTCGAAGGCGATCGGCGCGGTGTCCGAGCAGCGCAGCCCGAGCTTGTCGAGCGTCTTGCCGACGGTGACGCCGGGCGTCTTCATGGGCACGCAGATGAGGGACTTGTTCTTGTGCACGGCGCCGTCGCCCGTGTTCACCAGCAGGCAGATCCAGTCGGCCTGCGCGGAGTTGGTGATCCACATCTTCGAGCCGTTGATGACGTAGTCGTCCCCGTCCTTGCGCGCGGCGGTCTTGATGCTGGCCACGTCCGAGCCCGCGCCAGACTCGCTCACGCCGATGCAGCCCACGAATTCGCCGGAGATGGACGGGGCGAGGAATTCGCGCCGCAGCGCGTCGCTGCCGTAGCGGGCCAGGGCGGGGGTGCACATGTCCGTCTGCACCCCGATGCTCGTGACGACGCCGCCGGCGCGGATGTGCCCCAGCTCCTCGACGAAGGCGATGCCGAAGGAGTAGTCGAGCTCCTGCCCGCCGTACGCGGCGGGCTTGGTGATGCCGAGGAGCCCCAGCGCGCCCATCTTGCGGAACACCTCGTGGGCGGGATACCGCTCCGCTTCCTCCCACTGGTCCACGTAGGGGTTGATCTCCTTGTCGATGAACTTGCGGACCGATTCGCGCAGGTGGGTGTGCTCTTCGGTGAACAGCATGGGCGAGTCCTCCAGTGGGTAGGCAGCGTGAATGGGATGGGGCGCGCCCGCTTTCCGCGGGCGGCGGTGCGGCGCGCGAGGGGGCTTGCGGGGGGGCCAGGCCCCCCCGGCTTGCCTAGAACATCCTGTTCGGATTGGCCGCCTGTTCGGGGATGTCCTGCCGCACGTCCCAGTGCTCGACGATCTTCCCGTTCTCGAGGCGGAAGATATCCACGATCGCCGCGCCGCGCGAACCGGGCTCCCGCACGGAGTGCACGTGCAGGATGACATAGTCCCCCTCGGCGAAGGCGCGCTTGATCTCGCTATGGGAGCCGGGGAACTTCTCGCGCAGGAACTGGAGGAAGGACCTGAAGCCCTCGATCCCGTCGGGCGCGGAGGGATTGTGCTGGATGTACTTGCCGCCGAAGTACGGCTTGGCCGCCTCGAAATCCTTCCGGTTGAGCGCCTTCTCGTAGAACTCGAGCACG
>JBGOTW010000390.1:0-2825 GCA_041476685.1 bacterium
CGAACGACGGCACACTCCATGTAGACTTCGATGCCGCGATGGATGCCGTGGTCCTGCAAGGTGCGGATGAGCTCCAGCCCGGTGCGGTCGCCGACATGGGCCAGGCGCGGATAGCGGTGCCCGCCGAAGGCGCGCTGGGAGATGCGGCCGTCCTTCGTGCGGTCGAACAGGGCGCCCCACTCCTCCAGCTCGTTGACGCGGGCCGGCGCCTCCCGCGCGTGCAGCTCGGCCATGCGCCAGTCGTTGACCATCTTTCCCCCGCGCATCGTGTCGCGGAAGTGCACCTGCCAGGAATCCTCCCCGTCCACGTTGCCCAGCGCGGCGGCCATCCCGCCCTCGGCCATCACCGTGTGCGCCTTGCCCAGCAGGGACTTGCACACCAGGCCCACCGAGACGCCCGTCGCGGACGCCTCGATCGCGGCGCGCAGTCCCGCGCCGCCGGCGCCGATGACGATCACGTCGTGCTCGTGCGTTTCGTAATTGGCCACGTTACAGGATCCTCAAGTCGGTGATGACCCCCATCGCGACCAGCCGGATGTAGAGGTCCGCGAAGCCCACCCAGAACAGGCTCACCCACGCCCATGCCAGATGATGCATGTTGAACAAGGTCGCGAGCTTCCACGTCTTGTGGCGCGCCCGGTTGGCCGCGGAGCACGAGAAGCAGTCCACGTTGCCCCCGACGATGTGCCGGAAGGAGTTGCAGCCGAAGGTGAAGCCCGCGATGAACACCGCGTTCAGGGTCAACACGAGGGAGCCCACGCCGATGCCGAACCTGCCGTCCCAAATGAACGACACGATCGCGTCCCAGGACAGGATCACGACGAACACCAGCGCCAGGTACAGGAAGAAGCGGTGCAGGTTCTGGAAGATCAGCAGCGCGCGCTCGCCCCGGTAGT
Source organism: bacterium (assembly GCA_041476685.1). Classification (GTDB taxonomy): domain Bacteria; phylum SAR324; class SAR324; order SAR324; family JACQKK01; genus JBGPEV01. The sequence goes on from JBGOTW010000390.1 coordinate 897, forward strand.
TCTGGGGCCGCGCCCCGACGGCGCAGGCGGGCGGCGTGAGGAAGAACGCGCGGTAGTACGCCTTGCGGTAGTAGTAGCACGTCAGCCGGAACCCGCCCGGCGCCCACAGGATCAGGATCGCCGGCGAGAACGGCCACCAGCTGAACTGGAAATCCGGCGAGTACAGGGGCGACAGGTACGGGCCCCACTTGTAGTCGGTCCCCAGCAGGCCCGCCCAGGTCGTGTACACGACAAAGGCCAGCAGGCCCGCCCCGGTCAGCGCCGGCCCGATCCACCAACCATCCTTGCGGCTTGTCTCGAGAAAGGGACGGCTCGCGGTCGGGGAGATGTCGGTCATGTTTGTCCCTTGGGGGCAGAGGGCCGCGCCCGGGCCCGGCTCGGCAGAAGCGGTTCGCGCCGAGCGCGGACGACGGCCATGCGCGCTGCATTGGCCGCGGCTGGCAAAACGGTCCCTTATAGGCGCTCCGGGAAAATCGTGTCAAGCGCGCAAGCGTGGCGAGAAGCGGGTCGATTCGATCGGGTGACGTGGACTGCAGCGGCCGTGAACCGCGACAGCGGACTCCTCGCCTTCGCTCGGAGTGACAACGGGCTGTCATTCCGGGCGTAGCGGGAAATCTGCTGTTGACTCCAGACCGACGCGCCACCGCGCGGCGGAGAGCCGCAGCCGCTCGGCCTTGCGGCGGCGGGACCTCACGCGGGGCGCACGAACCGGTCCAGTTCGCTCCGCGCGAACGGCAGCTCGGGATGCCCGTGCTCCAGGGCCAGCAGGCGGTTGTACTTCGCGAGCCGCTCGGAGCGGGCTATCGAGCCCACCTTGATCTGCCCAGCCCCCGACCCGGTGGCCAGGTCCGCCAGCCAGGCGTCCTCCGTCTCCCCGCTGCGCGCGCTGACGACCGCGCTCCAGCCCGCCTCCTGGGCCAGGCGCAGGGCGTCCAGGGCCTCGCTGAGCGTGCCCACCTGGTTCACCTTGATCAGCACGCTGTTGGCCGCGCGCTCCCGGATGCCCCGCCCGATGCGGGCCGTCTGCGTGACGAACAAGTCGTCGCCCAGCACCTGGCAGCGCGTCCCCAGCCGGCGGGTCAGCTCCGGCCAGTGGGCCCAGTCGTCCTCGGCCAGGCCGTCCTCGATGCTGAGGATGGGATACTTGCCGCGCCAGGCGGCCAGGCGCTCCACCAGCGCCGCCGCGTCCAGCTCCGCCCCTTCCAGCGCGAGCCGGTAGCGGCCGCCCGTCGCACCCGCTTCCGCCCCCGCGCGAAAGAAGTGCGTCGCCGCCACGTCCACGGCCAGGGCCACGTCGTCGAGCGGCCGCAGGCCTGCCCGCTCGATGGCAGCCACGCACACCTCGAGCATGGCCTCGTTCGAGGCCAGCCGGGGCGCCAGGCCGCCCTCGTCCGCCACCAGCGGCTGGTAGCCGTGCCGCTCCCGCAGCAGGTCCAGCGCCGCGAAGTAGACGGCATGGGTCATCTCCAGCGCCCGGGACACGCTCTCCGCCCCGCGCGGCACGATCAGGAAGTCCTGGAAGTCCACCTGTCCGCCCGCGTGCTTGCCGCCGGACAGCAGGTTGATCATGGGCAGGGGCAGGCGCGGCTCGCTGCCCGCCAGGTGCGCCAGCCAGCGGAACAGGGGCTGCCGCTCCGCCGCGGCGGCCGCATGGGCGCAGGCCAGGGATGCCGCCAGCAGGGCGTTGGCGCCCAGGCGCGCCTTGTCGGGCGTGCCGTCCAGCTCGATCAGCGCCCGGTCCAGCACGCCCTGCTCGCCCGGGTCCATGCCCGTCAGCCGCGCGGCGATCGGCCCGCGCACGTGTTCCACCGCGCGTCGCACGCCCTTGCCCCGGTAGCGCCGCGGATCGCCGTCCCGCAACTCGTGCGCCTCGAACGCGCCGGTGCTGGCGCCGCTGGGCACGGCGGCCCGGCCCTGGCTGCCGTCGGC
>JBGOTW010000391.1:0-2800 GCA_041476685.1 bacterium
ACGCTGGTGAGCTTGCGGAAAAAGTCGTCCATCCGCTCCGCACGGCTTCCGCCGCGTGTGCCCGCTTCCTGGCTGTTGAGAGCGCGATACGCTTCCGAGAACACCGCGGCTCGCGATTTCAGCCGTGCCAGATCCTGCTGCACCTCCTCGGTAAAGTAGCCCTTGAAGCTCTCCACTGCCTGCGGCAGCGGCATGTCCGAGGTGAGGATCTCGAACATCGAAACGAGCTGGGGCAACTGCAGCGAGCTGTTCCGCATCGCTTCGCGGAACTGCACGATGGGCGGCAGGTAGCGCGTCGCCAGGTCGCCCAGCAGGCAGACATTGACCACCTCGGCGTCGCTGAGCTTGGAATCCTGACCCGCGTTGATGGCCTGCAGCTTCGGCACCAATGCGGGTGGCAGGCCCTCCAGCTCGAGCACCGGCCGCACGGTATTCACGAACCCCTTGCGCCGTAACACGCGCTGGAGCAGGCCGGCCTTGAGCGCGTAGTTGGCCTGGATGGCGAGGGGAACGGTCTGATACGTCAGGTCGATCTGGGCGAAGAGCTGGTCCTGGATCTCCGGCGGGGCTCCGGTCACCAGGATTGGACGGCCCGTCCGCAGGATCTCGGAGAAGATCAGGGGCGCCGCCAGTGCTTCCTCGCGCACCTTGTTCACGTTGAGCAGCATGATGCAGGAGGGATCCTGCCGGATTCCCCCCAGCCAGCGCCGCAACCCAAACAGATCCTCGTTCGGATTGACCTCGATATTCTCGGTGACTTCCTGGCTCAGGCCCTTGCCGAACTTGCCGCCCAGGCTGCGGCGCGCCTTGCGCTGGATGACGTAGCGGAATGGAGTCGCCTCCGCGCGCACGGTCTTGGTATTGAAGCTCTTCAGGAAGCCTTCGAGGCCGACGATCTTGTTCGGGGGGGCGTTGCTGACGAGCTGGATGACCCGCTGCTGTTCGGTCTGTTGTCCAGGCCGGGCCGATTTCGCGGCAGCGGTCAGGACGTTTGCTTCCATGGGGCCACCGCCTGGGGTCTGCGCGACGCGGAGCGTAGGAACTTGGCGCCAATCGAGGCTGGGATCGGTGTCGGCAGCGTCTTCCCCCTCTGCCGCCACGCTACCGGGCGAAAATCATCCTAGCCCAGTTAGAATACGCGAAACAAGCCGCCCGGGACTGCGTGTGGAACGGAAGATGGGGCGGCTGGGTTGTGTGGGCGGCTCGTGCAGCGCTGCGCCCGCCGCCGCGGATATGGCCTCCGCCGCGGGTGCCACCGGCGCGCCACCCCTGGCCCCGCAGGCGGCGCGATTGCCGTGTCGCGGGATGGGGGCAGCGCGAACGCCGTCTCGTGGGATGGAGGCAGCGCCGCGCCGCGGGATGGAGGCAGGGCCACCCGCGTTTGGGCGCTAGCGCACGCCGTAGTGGAAGAACGGCAGTTCCTCCTCCCGGATGTCCGAGACGAACATGTGCCCGGGCGCGTGGGTGATGGCGAGAGGGAGCTTGGCGTGCAGGAGGGCCTCCTGGGGCGTGACGCCGCAGGCCCAGAAGACCGGGATCTCACCTTCGCGCAGGGGCACAGGGTCGCCGTATTCCGGCTCGTCGAGGGCGCGAATGCCGATCGCCCCGGGATCGCCCTGGTGGATCGGCGCACCGTGCACCTCAGGCAGCTTGCCGGTCACGAGCGCCGCCTTGATCGCCAGCTCGGGCGTGAAGGGGCGCATGGAGACGACCAGCGGCCCGGAGAACGCGCCCGCGGGCCGCGTCGGGATGCTGGTGCGATACATGGGCACGTTCACCCCGCAGGTCAGGTTGCGGATCTCCAGCCCCGCATCCAGCAACGGCTTCTCGAAGCTGAAGCTGCACCCCAGCAGGAACGAGACGAAATCGGCGCGCCACAGCTCGCTCACATCCGTCCGCTCCTCCACCATCTTGCCCGCGCGGAAGACGCGGTAGCGCGGGATGTCCCGGCTGAGATCGCTGCCCGGAGCCAGCCGCCTGGCCTCGCGCCGGCCGGCCTCGACGACCTCCAGCAGCGGGCAGGGCTTCTGGTTGCGCTGGCAGAAGAGGAGGAAGTCGAAGGCGTGCGCCTGCGGGACGATCACGAGGTTGGCCTGGACGTAGCCGGGCGCCTTGCCGCTGGTGGGCTTGTCGAAGCGTCCGCTGCGGATGGCCGCGCGCAAGTCCTGACTGGGGTCCATGATCGCCTCCTGAGGCGCGGGGGGTTCGGCCGGTGCATGCATCGTTCCGTGCGGCGCCGCCCGCCCGGCAGCCTAGCATGGATGGCGCGCCCGAGTCCGGGTGCCTGGCCCCGGCTCCTTCCCGCACGGCCCGGCCCCCATTCCCACGGTGGGTTCGTTCTGGCGATTTTTTTATCCGTCTGATATTGCAAGGGTTAAGTTCAGTCCTTCCGGCCCCCAAGGGCGGGGAGCACGCTGTGGCGGGGGGGAGACGCATAAGGTAATCGGTCAGTAGCATATCGGGCCTGTTCAGCAGCGCATTGGAGACCCCCAGGCGCACACTGCGGTCACGCTCGGTTGCACGTTCCCGCGGCCGGGGTAGGGGAGGCGTGCCGGGAAGGACGAGTGTCGCGGAATGTCGCCCCGTCGCGGGGCCTCACCCCCGCCGCTCCGAGTTGCTGGTTCCTCGCGCAAGCGCTCGTCACCGGCGACCCCGCTCCGACTGCGTGGAAAGGGGTACCTGCGCGCTGCGGGGCGGATGAGGCGCTTGGGGCGAATGCGGAAAATGCGGCAGGCCGGGTGCGGTGGGGAAGCCGTGCGCTGTGGGCGGTACGCGCCGGCTGGGCACTGTGGGGAAGCTC
>JBGOTW010000392.1:0-2797 GCA_041476685.1 bacterium
CCGGGGATCAGCCGGAGCAGAAGAAGCCATTTGCGCAGGTCAAGGCCCAGATCGAGCAGAAGCTGAAGACCGAGCGCATGGAGCGGCGGCTGGAGGTGGAGGCGGAGCGCTTACCGGACCGGATCGGGAAGGACGGGCTGGACGCCGTCGCCAAGCAGTTCAACGCGCAGGTCTCCGAATCCGGCTGGTTCGACGGATCGAAGCCGGAGCAGGGGTTGGGGCAAACGGCCGAGCTGTACGGCAAGCTGCGCGGGCGCAAGACCAACGACGTGGGCGTGCTCAAGCGCAATCCGGTCCAGGGGCACGTGGTCTACCAGGTGAAGGAGGTGAAGACCGCCTATACCCGGCCGCTGACGGAGGTCGCGGCCGCCGTGAAGACGCGCGTCGCGGACGAACAGCGCAAGGCCGCCGCTGCCGCCGAGGCCAAGCAGGTGCTTACCCGCCTCAAGTCGGCGGAGGACTTCAGCGCCTACGCGAAGAGCCGCGGCCTGAAGATCCAGAATGCGAAGGTCACCGCCGTGATGCAGACCATCCCGGGCGTCGGCACCGACCGCGAATTCCAGCATGCGGCGTTCCGCCTCACCGAGCAGGCCGCGTTCGGGCTCAGCATCCAGGGAGACAAGGTGCACCTGCTCCACTTCCGCAAGCGGACGCTGCTCGATCCGGACAAGGCCGCGGAGCGCAAGCAGCGGATCGCCCAGGAGCTGGAGCAGGACTGGCAGAACTACTTCCTCGATGCCGAACTCAAGCGGCTGCGCGGCGAGCTGAAGGTGAGGATCCTCATTCCCGAGCTGTTGACCGCGGCGGCCGGCGCGGCGAAGTGAGCGCGGTTGCGGGGGACAGGCCATGGCGGCGCTTCACCTAAGCCTGAGCTTGGGCGTGCTGGCCGCGATCGCGGCGCAGCGGGCGGTCGAGCTGGCCTTCTCCGCCTGGAATCTGCGGGCCGGGGGCCGCGCGGGATTGGACGGGGCCCTGCCGGAACCCGCCTTTGCCTGGCTGGTGGCCGTGCACGCGGGCTGGCTGACGGGCTGCCTGGTCGAGGGGCTGGGCTTCCCGACGCCCCTGCCTTCCGCGGTGCTGGCGCTGGCCGGCGCCGTCTGGGCGGTCTCGCTGCTGCTGCGGGCCTGGCTGCTGGCGAGCCTGGGCCGGCTGTGGAACGTGCGGATCGTGGCGCGGCGGGAGCAGCCGATCGTCACGTCCGGTCCCTATGCCTGGGTGCGCCACCCCAATTACCTCGCCGTCATCCTGGAGATCGTGGCCGTGCCGGTGCTGCTCGGGGCCGTGGGCACCGCGCTGCTGGGCAGCTTGGCCAACGCCATCGTGCTCATCTTCCGCATCCGTGGTGAGGAGGCCTACCTGTTCGCCCAACCCGGCTACGCCGCGGCTTTCGCCGGGAAGAAGCGCTTCCTGCCGGGGGTGTTCTAGCGCGGGAGCCGACCTTCCCCATCGTTCCAGTCGTCTACGCAGACTCCCGCCGGCCCGGGGAGTCCCCCTCGAGGCTGTGCCAGAGGCGCTATTTTTCCGATAGCGAGCCGCTTGGAGATGCGGTAATCAAGAGCGCGAGGATGGGAACGAGCCCGTCATCCATACCCAGCGCCACCGTGCGTCAAGCGCCGCCCGCCTCGGCGGGAGGGAGGACTCCATGCTCAAGCGTCTGTTCAGCCTGTCGGGCTTCAAGATCGCGCTCCTGTTCACCCTGCTGATCGTGGGCACGTTCCTGTTCAACACGATCTTCGAGCGGGCCAGCTTCCTGGACCTGATGGACAAGAAGTGGGTGGACTACATCCTGCGCGGACGGCCCGTCCAGCCCCATACCGACCAGGTCGTCATCGCCGCGGTGGACAAGGACAGCGTGGACGTGCTGGGGCGCTGGCCCTGGTCGCGCAAGCTGATGGCGCAGATCGTCAAGACGCTCAACGAGCACTACCAGGCGCGCACGATCGGCTTCGACATCGTGTTCTCCGAGGCGGAGGAATCCTCCGGCATGCGGGTCACGGAGGACTACCTGAAGAAGCTGCGCCAGCTCAGCCTGGACACCGGCCGGGGCAGGGAGCTGGCCAACTATCTGGACAAGACGGCGCAGGACCTGGACGCCGATTCGATCTTCGGGCGCGAGCTGGCGAAGAAGAAGAACGTCGTGCTGGGCTACTTCTTCCGCACCGACGAGGAGGACATCAACAACCCGGCGAAGCAGAAGGACCTGGAGGAATCGGCCCGGCGCATCCAGGGCTCCGAGGTCTCCGTCGTTCAGGGCGACCTGCTCAAGGGCACCTTGCCGGTCGGCCTGAGCGTCGAGTCCAACATCGATAAGATCTACAAGGGCGGCTGGCAGTCCGGCTTCTTCAACATGCAGCCCGATGCGGAAGACGGGACCGTGCGGCGGGTGCACTTGATCTGGCAGTACAAGGAGAACCTCTACCCCTCCCTCGACATCGAGATCCTCAAGCACTACCTGCACGCGGAGAACGTCGTCGTCACGACGGACGAGACGGGCTACATCCGCAGCGTGACGGTCGGTCCGATCATCCTCGAGACGAACTTCGACAGTTCGCTGATGCTGAACTACAAGGGCCCGAGCCACACCTTCCAGCATTTCAGCCTCGTCGACGTGCTGAACAAGAAGGTTCCCGTCGCGGACCTGAAGGACAAGATCGTGCTGATCGGGGCGACGGAGGTCGGCATCTTCGACCTGCGCACCACGCCGGTGGAGGTGAACTATCCGGGGATCGAGGTGCACGCCACGCTCCTGGACAACATCCTCACCAAGACCTATTTCCATATCTCCTTCGTCAATCAC
>JBGOTW010000393.1:0-2790 GCA_041476685.1 bacterium
CTGGGCCTGCCCTTCCAGCGGGTGGACGTGGGCGGCGCGTTCGCGTTCAAGAACGAGCCCAACTACCTCAAGCTCAATCCCAACGGGCGGGTGCCGACGATTGACGACAACGGCTTCATCCTCTGGGAGTCGAACGTGATCGTGCGCTATCTGGCCTCCACCTACGGGGACGGCACCCTCTTTCCCCGCGGCAAGGCGCGCTGGATCGGGGAGCAGTGGATGGACTGGCAGCAGACGACCCTGCTCGCGCCCATGACCACCGTGTTCTGGCAGCTCGTGCGCACCCCCGCGGATAAGCGGGATCTGCCCGCCGTGCAGGCCGCCCACAAGGCCCTGCTCGGCTTGTGGCCGATGGTGGACGACCACCTCAGCCGCAGCCCGTTCATCGCCGGCGACGGCTTCACCATGGCCGACATCCCGGTGGGCGCGCTGGCCTACCGCTGGTTCGCCTTCGACCTGGAGCGGGCGCACTTGAAGCACCTGGAAGCCTGGTGGAAGCGGCTCAAGGAGCGACCGGGCTACCAAAAGCACTTGACGCTGCCGATGACGTAGAGCTCAAAGAGAGAGAAAGACTGCGGAACTGCCGATTGCACAGATTGAAGCCCGTCTTCCGCCAACTCGGATACCGCAATTGCGAGGCTGGAGTGCGTTCCGTTTTGAACAGCTAAGCTTTCTGCCTATCTAGACTCCCCCGCATCCCATGGCCCTCGCCCCGAAACGGATGGTCCTGCGTGTCGCCCTGGGTCTCGTCGCCGTGGTGGTGGGGCTGGCGGCGGCGCTGGTGGTGTTCGCGTATGTGGCGCCCGAGACCGCCACCGAGTCGGTGCTGAGGATCGGCCGCCTGCGGGCGGGCCTTGTGCGCAAGGATGTCGAGCTGCCCGGCGGGCTGCGCTACGTCTACCTGGAGGGCGGGCAGGGCGAACCGCTCATGCTGCTGCATGGCTTCGGCGCCACCAAGGACACCTTCACGCAGGTGGCCCGGTTCCTCGTCCCGCACTACCGCGTGATCATTCCCGACCACATCGGATTCGGCGAATCGTCCAAACCCGCGGAGGCGGACTACGCGCCCCCGGCCCAGGCCGAGCGGCTGCGCGCCCTGGCGCAAGCCCTGGGCCTTCGCAAGCTGCACCTGGGCGGCAACTCGATGGGCGGCCACATCGCCATGACCTACGCCGCGCTCCATCCCGACGAGGTGCAGAGCCTGTGGCTGCTGGACCCGGGCGGCGTATGGAGCGCGCCCCCGAGCGAGATGATGCGTGAGATTCGCACCACCGGGCGCAATCCCCTGGTCGTACGCAACGAGGAGGAATTCACCCGGCTCATCGCGCTGGTGATGGCCCAGCCGCCGCCGATTCCGGGCTTCATGCTCAAGACCATGACCCGCGCCCGCGCCCGGAACGCCGCCCTGGAGGACCGGATCGTCGAGCAACTCCGTGCCGACCCGCTTGAGGCGCGCGTCAAGGGCCTGACCACACCGGCGCTGATCGTGTGGGGCGATCTGGACCGGGTGCTGAGCGTCGAATCCGCGGAGATCCTGCACCGCCTGCTGCCGCGCTCCCAGGTGCGCATCATGGCCGGCATCGGCCACAGCCCCATGCTGGAACGCCCCCGCCAGACCGCCGAGGACTATCTGCGTTTCCGAGGCGCCTGACCTGCGGAATTGCTGGACTGCCCAGCCATGGAATTCAAAGACAACTGGAGAAGTGGAATCGTTGACGATGAACGGCCGTGGTTGTGTCCATTGCAGGCCGAACACCCCGCCCGCGCCTGCCCCTGTTTTCCGAATCTTGCGGTTCCAAGAATCTGCGCAAATCGGCGGAATCGTTTTTCCGCGGTTCACGAACGGGTGTATGATGGGCATTATCGAGACGAGCAGCATTGACGCGAGCGATTCATGGATGACCTGTATTTCCGCCAGATTCTCGTCGGCCCGATGGCCAACTTCGTGTACCTGATCGGCAGCCAGACCACCCGCGAGGCGGTCGTCGTGGATCCGGCCTGGGACGTGAAGGAGGTGCTGGAGCTGGCCGAGCAGGACGGCATGAAGGTGACGGGCGCGCTCGTCACCCACACGCACTTCGACCATGTGGGCGGCAAGTTCCAGGGCCAGCAGATCCCAGGCGCCGCGGAGTTCCTTGAGCTGGCGAAGGGCAAGCTCTACGTGCACAAGGCCGAGCTGGAGCGCCTGCCTGTGCCCGCTTCCGAGGCCACGCCCACCGACTCCCAGTCGTCGCTGACGCTGGGGGACGTGACGATCGAGTTCATCCACACGCCGGGCCACACGCCCGGCTCCCAATGCTTCAAGGTGCGGGACCGGGTGGTCTCGGGCGACACGCTGTTCATCGGATCCTGCGGGCGCACCGACCTGCCGGGCAGCGATCCGGGGGCGATGTACGAGAGCCTGACGCAGAAGCTGGCCCGGCTGGACGAGCAGACGCTGGTCTTTCCCGGCCACAACTACGCCCAGCACGCCACCCATTCCTCGATCGGGCTGGAAAAGGCACGCAACCCGATGCTACGGTTTCCCTCCAAATCCGCGTTCCTGGCCGCGATGGGGTATCCCCCCGGCGACTAGGCGCGGCACAGTACGATGCGGACGGCGGACGCGACCCATTGCAGCCGCGGAGCCGCCGGCCGATCTCATTCTTCCTCAGCGCTGGAGTCCCGCTTGGCGACGTCAATTGTGGTGATGGGAGGCGACGGCATCGGTCCGGAGGTCACGGCGCAGGCCGAGCAGGTGCTGAAGGCGGCGGCCAAAGCCGCGGGGCTGGACCTGAAGACCGATACCGC
>JBGOTW010000394.1:0-2785 GCA_041476685.1 bacterium
GTGGGGGAATTGTATTCCCCCACCGGTCTTTCGCTCTTCGTTGTTACACCCCCTCCACCCGCGCCTTGCGGAACGCCATGCGGTTCAGCGCCACGATGAAGGCCTTCGCGCTGGCCACGACGATGTCGGGATCGGCGGCGCGCCCGGTGACGGCCTTGCCGTCCTCCTCGATCGCCACGGTGACTTCGCCCTGGGCGTCCGTCCCGCCGCTGATGGCGGTCACCTTGTACTGGGTGAGCTTGCACTGCGACCCGGTGATCTTCTTGATCGTGTTCATGGCGGCGTCCACCGGGCCGTCCCCGAAGTCCGCCTCGCGGAGCACCTGGCCGTCCACGTCCATCTCCACCGTCGCGGTGGGGGTGGTGTGGGTGCCGGAGACGACGTTCAGGCTGCGCAGGGCGTAGCGGCCGGGACCGGCCGAGCCGGTCTGGGTGACGAGGGCCTCGATGTCCTCGTCATAGACCGTCTTCTTCAGGTCGGCGAGGCGCTTGAACTCGTTGAAGACGCGGTTGAGCTCGGTGCTGCCCAGCTCGTAGCCCAGCTCGCGGATGCGGTCGGCGAGGGCGTGCCGCCCGGAGTGCTTGCCCAGCACGAGGTTGTTCGACTTGATGCCCACCGACTCGGGCGTCATGATCTCGTACGTGAGCCGGTTCTTCAGCACGCCGTCCTGGTGGATGCCCGCCTCGTGGGCGAAGGCGTTGGCGCCGACGACGGCCTTGTTGGGCTGCACGGGAATGCCCGTCAGCTGCGTCAGCAGGCGGCTGGTCGGGTAGAGGAACTCGGTGCGGATGTCGAGCTCCTTCTTGAAGTGCTGGGCGCGGGTGCGGAACGCCATCACGATCTCCTCCAGCGACGCGTTGCCCGCCCGCTCGCCGATCCCGTTGATGGTGCACTCGATCTGCCGCGCGCCGGCCGCGACCGCGGCGAGGGAATTGGCCACCGCCAGGCCGAGGTCGTTGTGGCAGTGCACGGAGAAGACGACCTGGTCGGCCCCGTGCACCTCGTTGCGCAGGCGCGCGATGAGGGCGTGCATCTCCTCCGGCGTGGTGTAGCCGACGGTGTCGGGGATGTTGATGATGGTCGCCCCCGCGCGCACCGTCTCCGAGCACAGCTTGACGAGGAACTCCGGGTCGGCCCGCGTCGCGTCCTCCGGGCTGAACTCGACGTTCGGCGTGTAGCTCTTCGCCCGCTCCACCGCGCGCACGGCGGATTCCAGCACCGCCTCGGGCTCCATCTGGTGCTTGTACTTCATGTGCAGGGGCGAGCTGCCGATGAAGGTGTGGATGCCCCAATTGGCCGAGCCCTTCAGCGCCTCGGCAGCGGCGTCCACGTCCTCCAGTCGCGTGCGCGCCAGCGAAACGATCATGGGCCCCTTCACGGAGTGTCCGATCTCCCGCACGCTCTCGAAGTCGCCCGGCGAGGACGCGGCGAAGCCCGCCTCAATGGTGTTCACGCCCAGCTTGGCGAGCTGCTGGGCCATCATCAGCTTCTCCTCGGCGTTCATGGTGAAGCCGGGGGACTGCTCGCCGTCCCTGAGGGTGGTGTCGAAGATGCGAATCTTGTTCGATTCCATGGCGTCTCGCTTTCCAGGCTGGGGGGAGTGTCCTCCCCGGCGTCCGGCGGCGGGGGATCCGGGTCCCCCGTGAGGAACCGTCCCGTGCTCGCCACCCGGCCCCTGCGGCGTTCGCTCCGAGTTGCTGAACCTCAGAGCTGCTGAACGTCAGCGCCGCTCGACAGGAGCCAAAAAAAAAGCTGCGTGCCCGCATGGGGCCTCGCAGCTCGCCTGGGGAAATTTTCCCCAGCCCTGTCTTGACGATCGTTCCGCGAGGCCCGGACTTCCTGGCGCCTCGCGTCTGCCCGTGCCGCCGCTCGGGATCCGAGTTCGGGGCGGCGTCTTACGCAGACAGGCCGGGGCGCTTTCCGCGCGCTAAATTCAGCGCCGGAATTAAGCCTAACTGCGCCGCTAACCGCCTGCCGCTCATGGCCGGGCTCCGTGATCGTCGGATCTTATGCACTTCGGTCACCCTAGGCGCGCACCGCATGCTTGTCAAGACGCTCGCAGCCAGGGCGTGCGCCCCGTGGCCCCGCTTCGTCATGCCGCGCGGTGTGCGGGGTAGGCGGGTGCCGGGTATCCGGGTGCCAGTCATGCGAGGAGCGGGCCACGGTTTCGGCGCCCCCTTGGTGCGCGCCGGCACTTCCGCTAGGCTGCCCCGCAGCAGCGGACTCGACCCCCAGAGGAGGCCAGCAGTGGCAACGGAAAATCCGCGTGACGCCATTTCAGGGCGCAACCTGGGCCGCACCGGCCTCATCGTCTATCCCGTCGGCCTGGGCGCCATGCCCCTCTCGCTGGACGGCCGGCCCGACGAAAAGACCGGCATCGCCGTGATCCACGCCGCCCTCGACGCGGGCGTCACGCTCATTGACACGGCCGACAGCTACTGCCGCGACGAATCGGACGTCGGCCACAACGAGCGCCTCATCGCCAAGGCCCTTGGGGCCCACTCCGCCGGCCGGACCGTCACGGTCGCGACCAAGGGCGGGCACGTCCGGCCCCGCGGCGCCTGGATGACCGACGGGCGGCCCGAGCGCCTGCGCCGCTGCTGCGAGGCGAGCCTGAAGGCGCTGGGCGTGGAGGCGATCGCCCTCTACCAGTTCCACCGGCCCGACCCGCGCGTGCCGTTTGCCGATTCGGTGGGGGCGCTGGCGCTTCTCAAGCAGGAGGGCAAGATCCGCCACGTCGGGCTGTCCAACGTATCGGCCGCCCAGCTTGCCGCGGCCCAGCAGA
>JBGOTW010000395.1:0-2757 GCA_041476685.1 bacterium
CGCGCTCTCCGGCTCGGTCACCCACTTGGCGAGGCTGCCGAAGAACTGATGATAGTCGATCTCCTGCAGCGCCTCCCGGCCGCGATTGGCCCGCGGCACCTGTCCCACGAACACCACCAGGGGCGTGGAGTCCTGGTCGGCGCAGTGCACGCCGATGCTGGCGTTGGTGGCGCCGGGCCCGCGCGTGACGAAGCAGACGCCCACGTTGCGCGTGGACTTCGCGTAGCCCTCCGCCATGTAGCAGGCCCCGCCCTCCTGCCGGTTGACGATGACGCGGATCTGCGGCGCGTCGTACAGGGCGTCGAGGGCGCCCAGGTAGCTCTCGCCCGGCACGCAGAAGACGTGCCGCACGCCTTCGCGCTTGATGCACTCCACCAGGATCTGGCCGCCGGTCAGCATGGCGTCCGCCGCCTTGTCCATCACGGTCATCGCTGCCTCCTTGGAGGGAAAGTCCGGGCGCGGCACGGGCGTCTCGCGCGGTGCCGCACGTGCGCTAGAGCAGGCCCGCGTAGCCGCCGCCGTCCACCTGGATGTTGGTGCCGGTGATGAAGCTGGCCCGCTCGGAGCACAGGAACGCCACCAGAGCGGCGAACTCGTCGGGCTTGCCCAGGCGCAGCATGGGGTTGTTCTTCGCCTGATCCGCCAGCGCCTGCTCGTAGGAGATGCCCTCTGTCTTCGCGCGGGTCTGGGCGGTCTGCCGCACCCGGTCCGTGTCGTGGGTGCCGGGCAGCACCGCGTTGATCGTGACGCCGGTCGCCGCAACTTCCCGCGCCACCGTCTTCATAAATCCGGTCAGGCCCGCGCGCGCGGTGTTGGACAGGAGGATGAAGGGAATGGGCTGCTTGACCGAGATGGACGTGATGTAAACGATGCGGCCCCACTTCTTCTTGATCATGGGCTGGATCGTGCCGTAGGTGAGCCGGATCGAGCTCAGCGCCGAGAGCTCGAAGGCCGGGAGGAACTGGTCGAGCTTGGTCGACGCGAAGTTGCCCGCCGGAGGGCCGCCCGCGTTGCAGATGACGATGTCCGGGTCGCCCAGCTTGCCGCGCACCTCGTCCAGCAGGCGGCTCGTGTCCTGCTCCTTCGACATGTCGGCGACGAAGGGCGTGACGGGATGGCCGGTCTTCTTGGCGATCTCCTGGGCCACGCGTTCCACGTCCGCCGCTGTGCGGGCGCAGATGGCGACCCGACAGCCCTCCTGCGACAGCTCCTCGGCGCAGGCGCGACCCAAGCCCTTGGTGGCCGCGGTCACGAGAGCCAGCTTGCCCTTGATCTTCAGTTCCATGCGTCGACTCTCCTTTGGGATCGGATGCGGGGATTGCCGCTGGATTGGGGCGCGTGCGGCAGCGGCGCGACCAGGCTGGTCAGCCACCCGGTGCGCGTTCGGCGCGAGCGCAGGACCGGCGGGCGTCAGGCGGCTTTGAATTTGTCCGGGGTGAAGGCCTCGTAGAGGCGCCGCACGTCGGCGGGATCGCTTAGCAGGGGGTGAATGATCGGCGTCGTGATGCCGGCCCGGCAATGCTCGTGGATCTTCTCCCGGCACTGCTCGGCAGTGCCGATCACCGCCAGCTCCTCCACGAGCGCGTCGCTGAGGGCGCCGGTGGTGCGGGCGCGGTCCTTCGCCTGCCAGCCTTCCGCGATCGTGCGCGCCACATCGGGATATCCGGTCCAGGCCAGGAAACGGTTGTACACGGGCGTCGCGTAGTAGGGGGCGAAGCGCTGGCGGAAGCGTTCGCGGGCCGCCGCGGGATCGTCGGTGACGGCGACTTGATAGCGGCAGACGATGTCGAGCTCCTCCACGCGCTTGCCCGCGCGCGCCGCTCCCTTGGCGATATGCCCCATCATCTGCGGAAGGGCCGGTGCGGGAAACAGGTTGAGTACGACGCCGTCGCCCATTTCCCCGGCCATCTCCAGCATGTTCTGCCGCAGGGCCGCCAGGTAGAGCGGTACCTTGCCCTTGGCCGGCTGGGGCAGCCGGAAGCCGTGGCTGTGCAGCGTCTCGCCGTCGAACTCCACCTTCTCCCCGCCGAGAAACTTGCGCAGCAGCAGCGCCGTCTCCTTCACGCGCGTGAGGGGCTTGTTGAACGCAAGGCCGTGCCAGCCCTCGATCATCAGGTGGCTGGAGGAGCCCAGACCCAGGATGAAGCGGCCGGGAGCGAGGTGGGACAGCGCCAGCGCCGTGGAGGCGAACACGGCGGGCGTGCGCGTAAAGACCGGCACGACCGCCACGCCGATTCGGATGCGCCGTGTGCGCACGGCCGTGGCGGCCGCCAGCGTGAGGGCGTCCGCATCGCCGCCGTCCACGAACCACACACCGTCGATCCCCTCCGCCTCGGCCCACTCCGCGGTCTTCAGCGTGGCTTCAATGTCGGGGGGCACAGGCAGAGAAATGCCCACGCGCACGGGAAGGGCCATGAATCGGCTCCGGAGGGCGGTCGAATCTGGGATACGGCGGCGAGGCCGGAAGAAAACTGGCGCTCACTCCACACCAACCCGCGCCGCTTTGTCAAACGTCGCTGCGGCAGGGCGCGCCCCCCTGCCGGGCCCCGTTGTCCCAGCGCGCCTCTGCCTTCCCGTGGGCGGCAAAGGTCTCTTTCCAGTGGTCGCCTTGGCCATCTGTCGCTATGACAAGCGCTTGGCTGGGCCAGCAGTCGAGTTGGCGAGCGGGCACACCGCCAGCCGGGTGCGCGACCAAGCGGGGGCCCGGCTCTTGGCCGCATTGCTTGGCTGCACTGTGGCGCCGTGGCAAGGTGGGAA
>JBGOTW010000396.1:0-2701 GCA_041476685.1 bacterium
CACCCTATTCGAGCGCGGCGATCATCTCCACTTCGGTGGCCACGTTGGCCGGAAGGCTGCCCGCGCCCACGGCGGTGCGGGCATGGCGGCCCTTGTCGCCGAAGATCTGCACGACGAGGTCAGAAGCGCCGTTGACGACCTGGGGCTGGGCGGTGAACTCGGGCACGCAGTTCACGAAGCCGCCGAGGCGCACGATGCGCTTGACCTTGTCCAGCGAGCCCGCGGCGGCCTTGAGCTGGGCGAGGCAGTTCAGGGCGCACAGCCGCGCCGCCTCGTAGCCTTCCTTCTCCGTCAGGTCCCGGCCGACCTTGCCCACGTACTGGAGCTTGCCGTCGGGGCCGCGCGGCACCTGGCCCGCGATGAACACGAGCTTGCCCTCGACGGCGAAGGGGACGTAGTTGGCCGCCGGGGCGGGGGCGGGCGGAATCTCGATGCCCAGTTCCTTCAGCTTCGCTGCGACGCTCATGGGGCCGGCTCCGGGTGTGCGGTGGGGAGGGGGGCGCGCCCCCGTGGGGGCTGCCGGGTGGGACTGCTGCCGGGTGGGACTGCTGCCGTCTCTAGCAGGTCCGGCCCGCCGGCGCCAAGGCCTGTTGGCCCACGCGGCCCAGGCATGCGAAACTGGATCCGCACGCGGCGCGCGCCGGGAGGGCTGACCCCGCGGCGGCAGGCGCGAAGGGATGGAGAAGTTCGCCGCGTGGTGGACTGCGCGGTAGATCGCGCTGCACGGTGAACTGCGCGGGAGATCGCGCTTCTCGATCGCCTGCGCTGCGCGGTGGATCGCCCTGCGGAGTGTATCGCAAACGACGAAGTGCACACGACGGAGCGGCCCGGCACGCCATGCAACTCTTCTGCGACATTGACGGAGTCCTGCTCAACTTCGAGCGCAGCTTCGTGCGCTGGCTGAACGCCGAGTTCGGCATGGGGCTGGCCGAGGACTACGAGGCGAGCCAGTGGGACTTCACCGAGATCATGGACGCGGCCGAGCTGGAGCGGCGCTGGCGGCGCTTCCTGGGCTCGCCCGAGGCGGGACGGATGGTGCCGCTGATCGAGCCGGCGCGCTTCAACGAGCTCGCCGACGCCCACGACGTGCACCTGGTGACGAACTTCCCCCTCGCGCACTGGGACAAGCGCGTGCGCAATCTCGCCGAGCTGGGCTTCCGCTACGCGTCGCTGAACCACTGCGGCCTGCTCCTGTTCGAGGAGCAGCCGCCGAAGACCAAGGCGCAGGTGGTGCGCGAACTGCGCGCGCAGCCCCACGACGCCCTGTTCCTGGACGACCATCCCGACAACTGCCTGGACGTGGTGACCCACTGCCGGGACGTGGAGGTGTGGTTGATGTCGCGGCGCTTCAACCGGCAGTTCGCGCATCCGGAGGTGCGGCGCGCGGAGAACTGGGAGAGCGTGCTGCGGCGGCTGGAGGAACAGGGGTAGGCAGGGTCGCCCGCGGGTTTCGTCCAGGCCTTCGGCGAGCCCCTCGCTTCACCGTAGGGGAACCCCTCATCCTGCCCTGCGGGCATCCTTCTCCCGCAAGGGGAGAAGGAGTCTGACTCGGCCACGCGTGCCACGTAACGAAACCCTCTCCCACGCGAGGCGAGCTTGCGAGCCGAGCCCATGACCCAGCGGGAGAGGGTCGGCGCCGCAGGCGACGGGGTGAGGGCGCGGCAGGCGCGAGGCTAGCTCTGCCCCGCGCGCTTCTTCGGCTTGAGGATCTCCACCAGCGCGCCGTTGTAGCTGGGGATGGAGCCCTTAATGAGCAGGAGGTTCTTCTCGGGCAGCACCTTGGAGATCACCAGGTTGCGGATGGTGACCCGCTCGGCGCCCATGTGGCCCGGCATGCGCTTGCCCTTGAACACGCGCCCGGGGAACTTGCGGTTCCCGATCGAGCCGGGGCGGCGGTGGAAGTTCGAGCCGTGCGTCTCCGGGCCGCCGGAGAAGTGGTGCCGCTTGAGGACGCCCTGGAAGCCCTTGCCCTTGGAAATGCCGGCGACGTTGACGATCTCGCCTTCCTTGAAGATGGACAGGTCGAAGGTCTGGCCGACCTTCACTTCGGCCGGGTTGTCCGCCCGGAACTCGCGCAGGATGCGCTGCGGCGGAACGTCCTTGAAGTGGCCCTTCATGGGGCGGTTGACGTGCTTCTCCTTCGTGATCGGCTCGAACCCGACCTGGACGCCCTCGTAGCCGTCCTTCTCCTTCGTCTTGATCTGCACGACGATCACCGGTCCGACTTGCACGACCGTAACGGGCACGCGCTCGCCCGCGGCGTTGAAGACCTGGGTCATGCCGATCTTGCGGCCCAACATTCCGTTCAACATGGCGTCATCCTTCTTTGGTCAGCAGCCGGCCGATCACGGCCGAAACAAAAGCAAGTGAGCGCGGGTCCGCCGCGCCCTCGAGTCGGTTCTCCCGCTGGGCGCGGCCCATGCGGGCAATGCCGGAGCCGTTTCGCCAGGCCGCAAGGCGCTACCGCCGCACCGAGCCGCCGCACCGAGCCGTTTAGGCCGCCGCAAGCTTCTTGAGCTGCGCAGCCAGGCGCGACTTGTAGCGGGCGGCGGCGTTGGCATGGATCACGCCCTTGGTGTGCGCCTTGTCGATGCGCTTCTGCACCTCCACGTACGCCCCTTCCGCCGCCTTGGCATCCTTGGCGGCCAGCAGCGCGCGGAAGGACTTCAGGGCCGTGCGCAGCGTCGTGCGCAGCGCGCGG
>JBGOTW010000397.1:0-2697 GCA_041476685.1 bacterium
ACAGGGTGCAGGGAGCAACCGCTCCCTGCTGGGGGCGCGGGGGCGCCGTTGCCCAGGCAACAGCCCCCACGAGAATCTGCTTTTCAATCAAAGCCCAGGCAGTCGCGGAGCCGGGGACCGACAGCCCCGGCTGGGGTATGCGCGGTGCCCTGGGGTCGCAGCGGCGGACTGTCGCGGTTGCGCGCCGCTACTCCTCGCGCAGCACCTCCAGCGGCTTGCGCAGGAGGATGTCGAGGCTGCTGACGAGGCCGGTGCCCGTCACGACGAGGATCGCCAGCCCCCAGCCCGCCACGTAGGTCGGTAGCGCCAGGTCCCAGCGCCCCTCGAACACCCGCGTCACCAGGCCCCAGGACAGCCCGCCCGCCGCGATGGCGCCCACCAGGGCCGAGATCGCGCCGAGCACCGCGTACTCCACCGCCATCACCCGGGCCACGGCGCCGCGGGTGGCCCCGAGCGCCTTGAGCAGCACGGCCTCGCGCAGGCGCTGGTACTTGGTCGTGGCGACCGCCCCCAGCAGGATCACCAGTCCCACGGTGACGCTGAACACGGCCATGAACTGGATCACCAGGGCGATCCGGTCCAGGATGCGCTGCACCAGCTGGAACACCTGGGAGACGTCGAAGCCCGTGACGTTGGGCAGCCGCGCCACGACGGCGCGCTGCAGGGCCGCCCGCGCCAGGGCGGTGGGGACGTGGAGCGCGGTGTAGAAGACCTGGGGCGCCTTCTCCAGCGCGCCCGGCAGGAAGACAAAGGAGAAGTTGGCGCGGCGATTCGCCCAGTCCACCAGCCGCACGCTGGTGATGGTCGCGGTGAGGCGCACGCCCTGGATGTCGAGCGTGATCGTGTCGCCCAGCTTCATGCCCACCTCGCGCATCCACCAGTCCGCGACGGACACCTGCGGCCCGGGGATGGCCGAATCCACGCCGAACGCGCCTTCCGCAAGACGCTCGCCCGGCTGGAGCGTGCCCCGGTAGGTCAAGGGAATCTCGAAGCCCAGCACGCGCCTGCGGTCCCCTTCCTTCATCGCGTCGAGGGCGACGCGCCGGCCGTTGAGGGCGACCACCCGCCCGCGCACGACCGGCAGCAGGTCCGCGGCGGGCAGGCCGTGCGCGGCGAGCACCGCCTGGAACGCCTCGCGCTGGCCGGGCTGGATGTCGATGAAGAACAGCGTGGGCTGATCCTCCGTGGAGCCCAGGCTCACCTGGCGCAGCAGATCCTGCTGGATCAGCACGACCGCCAGCAGCAGGAACAGCCCCAGGCCCAGCGCCACCATCACCGGCCCGGACTGGTTGCCCGGGCGGTGCAGCCCGCTCAGGCCCTGGCGCAGGGCAAAGCCCGGCAGCCGGGGCAGGCGCCGCAGCAGCGCCAGCAGCGCCTGGGTCGCCAGCAGCAGGGCGAGCACCGTCCCGGTCAGGCCGACGGCGAAGATCAGCGCCACCTGCAGCGAGTCCACCTGCCAGTAGGCCAGCACCCCCACCAGCAGCGCGCCGGAGACCACGGCCTGCGTCCCGCGCAGCAGCCGGCGCAGGAGCGGGAGGCGGGGCGCCTCCTCCACGGCGCGGCGGAAGATGCGCGCCGGCGGAATGGCACGCACCTGCCACAGGGGCGGCAGCGCGAACCACAGCGTCGTCAGCGTCCCGAGCAGCAGGCCCTTGGCCAGCGCGAAAGGCGACACGCCGAAGCCCACGGACACCGGCAGCATGTCCGCCAGCAGCCGCGACAGCACCCACTGCGTGCCGGTGCCGAGCAGCGCGCCGCCCAGGCTCCCCGCCGCGCCCAGCAGCAGCGCCTGCAGCAGGTACACGCCGAAGAGCTGATTGCCCGTCGCCCCCAGGCACTTGAGCACGGCAAGCGCGTCGAGCTTCTGGGCGATGAACGCGCGGATCGCCCCGGCGACGCCGATGCCCCCCAGCAGCAGGCTGATCAGCCCGATCAGGTTCAGGTAGCGCGTGAGCTGACCCAGGAAGCGGCCGACCGCCGGCTGGGCCTGGTCGTAGCTGGCGACCTGCGCATAGCCGCCGGCGATCGCCCGCTTCAGGGCGGCGGCCTCCTGCTTCGGATCCGCGCCCGGGGGGAGCTTGATGAGCAGGCCGAAGCGCACGCGGCTCGTGGACGTGACGAGACCCGTCGCTTCCCCGGCCGCCTCCGTCATCAGCACGCGCGGGCCGACATTGGCCAGGGTGACCGGGCTGTCCGGCTCCTTCACCAGCTCGGCGGCAATGCGGAAGGTCTTGCGCCCGAGCTTGAGCGAGTCGCCCAGGTGCAGCCCCAGGCCGTAGAGCAGGCCCGCTTGCACGACGACCGTGTCGTCGTTGAGCGTGCCGGACAGGGGGCCGGGGGGGTTGAGCAGCACCTCGCCGTAGAGGGGGTAGGCCGCGGAGACCAG
Source organism: bacterium (assembly GCA_041476685.1). Lineage (GTDB taxonomy): Bacteria > SAR324 > SAR324 > SAR324 > JACQKK01 > JBGPEV01. Next base: position 2,387 of record JBGOTW010000397.1, read on the forward strand.
GCGCGCGTCCACCAACAGCACCTGCCCCCCGGGCGCCTGCGCCATGGAGAGGAACTCGACGCTGCGGGCGATCTTAGCGCCCCGCGCCTCCAAGGCGGCCACGGCGGCGCGCTCGCCGTCGGTGAAGGGGCGGTTGCTGCGCAGCGCGAGGTCGGCGGCCAGCAGGGTGCGGGCCTCGGAGCGGATGGCGCGGTCGAGGGTGTCGCTGAAGGACTGCACGGCCACCAGCCCGCCCACGCCCGCCGCGATGCACAGCACGAACAGGCTCAGCCGCCGCCAGGAGGCGCGGCACTCCCGCCACAGCATTGCCA
>JBGOTW010000398.1:0-2693 GCA_041476685.1 bacterium
GCACCGGCCGGCCCGGCAGCACCGGGCGGCCCCGCGGCACCGGGCAGCCAGGCAGCACCCTCCGGCCCCGCCCAGGCGACCCGCGGCTTGCTGCGCCTGGAGGGCACACTCCCCCTCGGCGCGGGCGGCCAGTCGGCCGCCATCAATGCCGACGAATCCATCCTCGCGGTTGCACGGGAGGAAGGCGGCACGACGCGGATCAGCCTGTTCGACCGGCCCAGCCGCATCCGCATCGGGCTGATCGAAGCAAAGGTGGGCAGCCACCCGCGCGTGGTCTTCTCGCCCCAGCAGGACCAGCTGCTCGTGGCGGGCAGCAAATCCGTGCAGCTCTGGGACGTGCCCATCGTTCCGCTCAAGCCCGATCAGCCCCTGGACGGGCAGTATCGCCTCTGGGAGCAGGCCCTGAGCGGAGCAGGGGGAACCCCCCAGATCGCGTTCTCCGATCCGCCGACCCAAGTGCTGTGGAGCCGCGGTTCCGCGCTGTTCCGCCGCCAGGCCTCCGCGGCCGCAGTTTCCGCCGACCAGCCGGTGTGGCAGGCAGAGGGTGCGGAGCGGGGGGAGCATCGCCTAAACGGCTTCGCATTCGGTCGGGCAGGCGCGGGCCTGGCCGTGCACTACGCGGGAGAGAAGGGGATTGACCTGCTGGACCCGCAAGCGCTGACCCTGCTGGGCAGCCTGCAGGGCCACCGCTTCCCGGTCGCCGGCGTCGTGCCCCAGGGCCGCGGCTGGCTGTCGCTGGATACCGGCTGGCACATGCTGCACTGGAACGAGAACTTGCAGGCCCGGGAGAGCACCTTCCTGGAGGCCTTGCCGCGCAGCGCGGAACCGATGGACCTGGCCCTGCTGGGCGCCCGGCATGTGCTGATCGCGGTGCCGGGCGAGGGCGGGGTGCAACGCATCGTGACCAGTCCCCCCGCGTGGCGGCCCGAGGACAAGCTGACGGCTTCGGCGGACGGCCTCGCCATCAGTCCGACCGGACGCTACGTGCTGGCGCTCGAGGGCGCGCAGGGAGATCAGGTCAAGCTCTATGGCTTCGCGGCGCCGGAGTCGCCCCTGGATTACGTGCGCCGCCTGCAGGCGGCCAAGGCCTATCGCGCCGCGCAGGGCTATGTGCGGCTGCTGGACGAGACGGGCCTGTCGCCGAAGCTGAAGGCAAGCCTGCTGAGCGAGCTCAGCCAGGTGCCGGCGAGCGTCAAGGTGCAGGACTTCCTGGAGCGGCTGGCCCGCGCCCGCCGCGAAGGCAATGCGGACAACATCCGGCACTGGGCGGAGCAGGTGCTCAACATCAGGGCCCAGGATGCCGACGCCTTGGCAGCCTTGCAGGAGCTGAAGACGCAAGCCGACCGGCGCATCGTGGACCAGGCCCGCGACGCCCTCAAGCAGGGCCAGACGGCCCTTGCCATCACCCTCCTGAGCGAGCGGATTCCCGCGAACAGCCAACTCCACGAGGAAGCCGCCGGCCTGATCCGGCAAGCCGAGTCGAGGCGCCGCGTGGCCGGCCTGCTGGCCCAGGCGCGCGAGCGGATGGACCTGGCCGATTTCCCGGCTGCCACGGCCTTGGCCCAGGAAGCCCTGCGGGAAGACAAGGACGATCCCACGGCCCAATCCTTGCTCGCTGAAATCCAGGATCGGTCGGGAGCGAGCGCCTATCCCCGCTGGCTCCCGATCGGCGCGGGGATGGCGCTGGCGCTGGCGCTCGTGGCATTCATCGTTCACCGCAATCGAGGTCGCCTGATGCTTCGCTTTCGCAGGGCCGAACCGGCCGGTGTGTCCTCCTGGGGCGGCCTGGGTCGAACGTCCCTGGACGACGGATTCGGCGACCCGGCCCCTCCCGTCACCCAGCGCGCCGCCCGGCCCCGCCCGTTACCCAGCGCGCCGCCCGGCGCCGGCGCGCGCCCGCCCCGCCGCAACGCCTCCGCCGGTGCGGCTTCCGGTGCGTGGGACTCCGCCCGCAGCGCGGATGGTGGCCAGGCGACTCATCGCCCCGCGGCCCGTGCCGCCGCCGCGACCGCCAGGCCGACCGAGCGCCTGCGCCCCGCGCGGCCCGAACCCTCGCCCGCCCGCAGGCAGGTGGTGGAAGAGCTCTTGCAGCGCAGCGAGGACATGATGCGGCTGGCCCAGCAAGCCGACGTGGCCCGCGAGCACACCACATTGCTGATGGAACTGGAGGCGGAGCTCGCCGCGTTTCACCGGCGCCTGGCCGATCCCGACGTGGCGCTGGGTCCCATTCACGATCGCCTCAAGGCCGTGGGCGCCAGGCTCCGCGAACTCAAGTTCTCGCGCCCCGAAGCGCCAACGCTCAAACAGCAGGCCGGCGGCGACGCAACGTGGTACGAGGTGCTCCAGGTACCCGAGACTGCCAACGCGCTGGAGATCAAGACCTCCTACCACCGGCTGCTCAAGCAGTATCACCCGGACCTGCACAACCATTCCGGCTTCCCTTGGGTGCGCGAACAGGCGGAACAGATGACCCGGAAGATCGGTCAGGCCTACCAGGTCCTCGCCAACTCGGATAAACGGAAGGATTATGATCGCGAGTTGCGCCGGCTGCGGGGCGGACGGTGAACCCTGGCGCCTCCCCATCCGCGCGGCGGACAAGGCCCCGATGATCCAGTCCATGACGGGATTCGGCCGCGCCGAGGCGTCGGCCGGCCGCTGGCATTGCGCGGTCGAATTGCGCTCGGTGAACAGCC
>JBGOTW010000399.1:0-2679 GCA_041476685.1 bacterium
CGCGCCTCGTTCAGGGGCGGCAGGCGCACCGGAGTGACCAGCGGCTCCAGCACGGAGCGGATGCGCTCCAGCTCTTGGGCGGGCAGCAGGCCCCAGGCGTGGGAGGCGAACGCGGCGAAGAGCATGCCTACGCCGACGGCCTCGCCGTGCAGGTAGGTCGCGTAGCCCGTGTGCGTCTCGATCAGGTGCGCAAGGGTGTGGCCGAAATTGAGGATGGCGCGGACGTGCTGCTCCTGCTCGTCCTCCTGCACCACCGCGGCCTTGACCCGGCAGCTGCGCTCGATCGCGTCCTCCCAGAAGTCCCAGCCGCCCGCGCCCGGCGCGCCCGTCAGCAGCGCGCGCCCGGCCGCCAGGTCGTCGAACAGCGCCCGGTCGCGGATGATGCCGTGCTTGATCAGCTCGAACAGCCCCGCGCGGCGCTCGCGCTCCGGCAGCGTCGTGAGGAACTCCAGCTCCATCACGACGCCAAGCGGCTGCTTGAACGCGCCGATCGCGTTCTTGCCGTCGCGGTGGTTGACCGCGGTCTTCCCGCCGACGCTGCTGTCCACCTGCGCGAGCAGGGTGGTGGGCACCTGGATCAGGGGCATGCCGCGCATGAACGTGGCCGCCGCGAAGCCCGCCATGTCGCCGACCACCCCGCCGCCGAAGGCGATCAGGGCGGTCTTGCGGTTGGCCTGGGCCGCCATCAGCGCGTCGTAGATCGTGGCGAGTGTGTCCAGCGACTTGAAGCGCTCGCCGTCCGGCAGCACGACCGTCGCCACGCGCACGCGCGTCTCGCGCAGCACGTCCTCCACGAGGGCCGGGTAGAGTCGCGCCAGCGTCTCGTTGGTGACGACGACGGCCGCCTCCCGGGTCGCCCGGGCCACCAGCCCCGGCAGATGGCTGCGCAGCACGCCGGCCCCGATTTGGATCGGGTAGGAGCCGGAGGGCAGGGTGACGTCGAGGGTTCGCATGGCCGCTCGTGAGGCGGGGCGGCGCCGCATGGGCCCTGTCCGTGCCGCCCGGGTTCACCGCCCAGTTCGCCGCTCAATGATACCGTTCGGATGCGCCAATCAAGGTCGCCGTCCGATGCCGCTGTCCGGCAATGCTGTCCGGTGACAATGTCCGGTGATGCCGTCCGGTGATGCCGCGCACAGGCGCGCCCGGCGCTGCCGCTCAGAATCGGATCCGCAGCTCGATCCCGCGTTCGGAGAGCAGCATCGGCGTGGCATCATCCGTGCCGGTGGAGCGGAACGTGGCGATGGCCGCGATGGCGAACAACACGCCCAGCCCGATCGCCGCGTTCGCGGTGGACTCGTAGGACTGGGCGCGGTGGCTGAGCGTCGTCGTCTGCTCCCGCCAGACCAGCGCATCGGGCTGGGACGCGGAGACACGGTATTTGGCGTAAGCGGCCTTGGCTTGCTTGATGTTGGTCTGGGACTCGTCGTAGTCGTTCGCCGCGACGCCAAAGGAGATCAGGCTCAGGCCGATCCACATCCACGCGTAGCGGTTCGCTTCCGGATGCGACTCCTCCATCAGCATCATGTCCGCGGCGCGCGCGGCGCCGCTCCAGGCCGGCAGGGCGAGCAGCTGCACGCAGAGCGCCGCGATCAGGCCCCGCCAGGGAATGGAACGTCGGAAGCCGCGCATTGCCCGCCTTTCCTGGTTCCCGTACACTTTTTCCAGCGGCTCCGCTTGCGGCCCAAGGCTGCAGCGGCGTGCGCCCGGCCCCTGTGTGGCACATGTTGCCGCCAGGCTAGCCGCCGGTGTGGCCCAGTGTGGGGGATTTGCGGCGGGCTGTCAAAAGCGCGAGCGGGGCGCGCGCCGCCTGATTGCGCGACACTTCGGGCGCGCGGGGGCGTGATCGGTGCCCGGCCGGAGGCGCGGGATCGCCCGGCGCGTGCCGCATCGCCCGTGGCGCACCGAGCCGCCCGTGGCGTACCGTACCGCCCGTGGCGCGCCGCACCGCCCGTGGCGTGCCGTATCGCCCGCCCCGGCGTGCGGGAAGGCGCGTCATGCCCAAAGGGGCCGCGCGCGATTCCCCGTCCCCGGGCCGGATTGCCTGCCGGCTGTCGAAAGGGTTCAAGTCCATGGAAGACGGCCTCGCCGCCAAGCTCGACGCGCTCCCGGATGCGCCCGGGGTCTATCTGCACAAGGATGCGGAGGGCCGGGTGCTGTACGTGGGCAAGGCCAAGAGCCTGCGCAGCCGCGTGCGCAGCTACTTCCAGCCGTCCGCCGATCACACCGTGCGCATCGCCACGATGGTGCGCCAGGTGCGCGACCTCGAGCTGTTCCAGACCAAGACGGAGGCCGAGGCGCTCATCCTCGAGGCGAACCTCATCAAGAAGCACCGCCCCCGCTACAACATCAACTACAAGGACGACAAGTCCTACCCGTTCTTCAAGCTCACGGTAGGCGAGATGTACCCGCGCCTGTTCCTCGTGCGGGAGAAGTTCGAGCGCGACGCGGAGTATTTCGGGCCCTACGCCTCGGTGAAGGACGCGAAGGAGACGCTGAGCATGATCCGGCGCCACTTCAAGCTGCGCACGAGCAAGATGGCGCTGGACGGGACGAAGACCTACCGGCCCTGCCTGAACTTCCAGCTCGGGCGCTGCCTGGCCCCCTGCCGCGGGACGGTGGAGGTGGAGGAGTACCGCAACGTCGTGAACCAGGTGCGGCTGTTCTTCCAGGGGCGCGACC
>JBGOTW010000400.1:0-2650 GCA_041476685.1 bacterium
GCAGGCGGGGGTGAGGTTTCGCGCGAACGGCGATCTAACGCGGAGTTTTGAAAAAGTCCCGCCCAGCGGGCTTCCCGCCGAGCCGTCAGGCTTCCAGCACCGCATCCAGTGCGGCGAAGCTGCGCGACTGCACCTTGGCCACCACCGCCTTGCCCCGCGGCAAAATCTCGAACACGTAGTGCTCGGCCGTCTTGACCTTGTTGAAGTAGAAGCGCGCTTCGGGGTTCTGGAGCGCGGTGGCGCGCGCGTCCTTGCCGTTGACGAGGGGCTCGAGCTTGCCCTCGGCCAGCAGCGCCATCTTCAGCAGGTAGTACGAGCTCATCACGTCGCCGAAGAATACGCACACGTCCGTGGCGTGCAGCACCGCCTCGCGGGGGCCGAGTTCCTCGCCCAGCTGCTTGAGCGAGTGCACGGTGAGCTTGAGCTTGGAGACGGCGTCCTGCCACTCGTGGATCGCGGCGCGCGTGCCCTCGCCCTTGGCCTGCTCCGGGCGCAGGTCGCCGATCTCCGCGAGCAGCGTGGCGAACAGCTCGCCGTTGCGCAGCGTCAGCTTGCGCGTGACGAGGTCCAGGGCCTGGATGCCGGTCGTGCCCTCGTAGATCGAGGCGATCTTCGCGTCGCGCATCGCCTGGGCGAGCGGGAACTCCTCGGTGTAGCCGACGCCGCCCAGCACCTGGATGCCCAGGCGCGTCACCTCGAAGCCCTGGTCCGCGCCCGCGTTCTTCGCCACCGGAGTGAGGATCTCCACCAGGTCCTGGTAGCGCTGGCGGGTCTCGGCGGGGCCATGGCGGGCCATGTCGGTATAGAAGGCGAGCGAGTAGATCAGGCCGCGGATGCCTTCCGTCAGCGCCTTCATCGTGAGCAGGGTGTTGCGCACGTCCGGGTGCTGCACGATCGGCACGCGCTTGGCGGCGCGGTCCTTGCCCTGGTCGATGGCGATGCCCTGCACGCGCTCCTGGGCGTAGGCCAGGGCGTTGCGATAGGCGCCCGAGGCCGCCCCCAGGCCCTGGTAGGAGACGGTGAAGCGCGCCTCGTTCATGAGCTTGAACATCTGCGCCATGCCCAGGTTCTCGCCTTGCAGCAGGTAGCCGTGGCAGTCGTCCTTCGCCCCGAACTCCAGCACGCAGGTCGGCGAGGCCCGGATCCCCAGCTTGTGCTCCAGGCGCACGGTCGTCACGTCGTTGAGCTCGGCGGGCTCGCCCTGCTTGTCGAGGCGGAACTTGGGCACGATGAACAGGCTGATGCCCTTCGGGCCCGGCGGGGCGCCCTGCACCCGCGCCAGCACGAGGTGGACGATGTTGTCCGTGCAGTCGTGATCCCCGCCGGAGATCCAGCACTTCGAGCCGCGCATCAGGTAGTGCGCGCCGCTCTTCGGCTTGACGGCGGCGGTGGTGATGTCGCCGACGGCGCTGCCGGCGTTGGGCTCGCTCAGGCACATGGTGCCGCCCCAGCGGCCGGTGATCATCTTCTCGCAGAAGGTCGCCTTCTGCTCCGCGCTGCCGAACGCGGTGATGAGCCCCGCGGCGCCGGCGGTGAGCATGGTCGACACGTACAGCGCGGGATTGCCCCCGTAGAAGCCCTCCAGCACGCCCACGGCGACGGAGAGGGGCAGGCCCTGGCCGCCGAACTCCGGCTCGGCGGTGATGCCCAGCCAGCCGGCCTCGCTGCACTTCTTCCACGCCTCCTTGAACCCCTTCGGCGTGACGACCTTGCCCTCCTTGAGCACGGTGCCCTGCTCGTCCCCGCTCTTGTTCAGCGGCGCCCAGACTTCCTCGACGAACGTCGCCCCCTCCTCCACCGTGAGGTCGAAATCGGACGCGCTGAAGGAGCTGAAGCGGGGCAGCTGGGTGAGCCGCTCCACGTGCAGCAATTCCTTCTGCACGAAAAGGATGTCCCGCCGGTCCATCGAGTATTCGGTGCTATTCATGGGCGCATCTCCTGCACGTCGGGGAAGCACACGGTCATCGGGGTTCAGGCGCGGAGCGGGGGATTGAGCTATGCTCTGCGTAGCGGTGACTGACAGCGTAGCAGTGACTAATAGCGAAGCAGCGGCAATTCGCGCAGCAACTTTGCCGCTAGCATAACCCGGATTGGCGCCAAACGGGAACCGCGCCGCTCCCTTGATAGTGGGTCAGTCGGATGCAGGTTCCGTGAACCGCAACAACAGACTTCTCGCATTCGCTCGGAGTGACAAGAAGTGTCATTTCGAGCGCAGCGAGACATCTGCTTGTGTCTCCAAACTGGCCCAACCACCACTCCCTGATCCCTTTCCTGTCCCCCCCCGCTGCGCCCATTGCCGCGCCGGATGCCATGGCGAGCGAAGCTTCCTGGCCCTCCTGGATCGAGCGGCAGCTCGTGCGCCGCGGCATCCGCGACCGGCGCGTGCTGGCCGCCATGGCCGCCATCCCGCGCGAGGGCTTCGTCCCGCCCCAGGAGCAGGAGTACGTCGAGGAGGACGCCCCGCTCCCCATCGGCTGCGGCCAGACCATCTCCCAGCCATACGTCAACGCCCTGTCCCTGGAGGCCCTGGCGCTGCGCGGGAGCGAGCGCGTGCTCGACGTCGGCACCGGCTCGGGCTACCAGGCGGCCCTGCTGTCCTGCCTGGCGGCGGAGGTGCATACGATCGAGGTGCATGCGGATCTGCTGGACC
>JBGOTW010000401.1:0-2638 GCA_041476685.1 bacterium
CGCCCCCATGTCGCCCAGCGTGATCATCGCCGGCGGCGCGTTGAAGCGCAGGAACGCCAGGCCCGCGCTGAGGATCGCCGCTCCCACCACGACCAGCTCCTTCAGGGCGGGAGTCAGCACGGGGAGCTTGAGCCGGATAGCCAGCTCCGCGTCGCTGCCGATGTATGCCACCGCGCCCACGAACAGCGCGCAGGTCAGGATCGGCACGGTCGCCAGGGAATCCATCCCGTCGGTCAGGTTCACCGCGTTCGCCCCGGCGACGATGATCCAGACCATGAAGGGAAGGAAGAATAGGCGCGGCAGGTACGGATACCACCACTTCAGGGGAATGCCGGGGATGACCAGATGCCCGTCAATGGCCACGTAGCGGTACAGGCCCACCACGACGAGCGTGGCGACGATCACCTCGGCCGTCAGCCGCAGGGCCCCGCTCGCGCCGTCCGCCTTGCTCGTGTAGCTCTTCTTCTCCGCCAGCCCGCGCTCGACCCGCCGCCGGTGCGCGATCTTGACCAGGTCGTCCCAGGCGCCGATCGCCGCGAACGCCAGCATGATGACGATCAGCGCCACCATGAACTGGTTCCATTCCATCCACAGCAGCATCGAGACCATGATCCCGGCGAGGAGCAGGATCCCGCCCATGATGGGCTTGCCGCCCGCGTAGGGCCGGCCGCTGGCAGACGTCGGGGCGAAGTCCGAGGTGAGCCCCTTGCGCCGGAAGGTGCGGATCATCGGCGGCATGCACACGACGATCACCCAGTACGTCGTCAGGAACGCCACGCCCCCGCGGAAGAAGACGGACTTGAAGATCTGGTAGGGCCAGATGGCATACAGCAGGTTGGCGAGCATGGGGGGCGGAAGCCGGGAATGGGGTAAGGCGGATGCTGACGCTAAGGAACGGCCGCCCGCGCAGACGCGTCCCTGCTGGGCAGCGGACGATGCCGTTCGCGGCGCGGCCCGCGGGTGGGGAGGGGACCCCCAAAGCCCGCAGCTCAGACCGTCATCACTTCCTTCTCCTTCTTTTGCACCATCTCGTCGATGCCGCGGATGTGCGCGTCGGTCTCCACCTGGATCGAGGCGATGACGGTCTTCTCCTCGTCCTGGGAGATCTCCTTGCCCTTTTCCAGCTTCTTGATCTTCTCGTTGATGTCGCGGCGCACCCCGCGAATCGCCACCCGCGCCTCCTCGCCGACCTTGCGCACGTGCTTGGTCAGGTCCTTGCGCCGCTCCTCGGTCAGGGGCGGCACGTTGACGCGGATGATGGCCCCGTCGGCGATGGCGTTGAGCCCCAGGCCCGCCGCGACGATCGCCTTCTCCACTTCCTTCACCTGCGAGCGGTCGTAGGGCGTGATGAGCAGCATCTGCGGATCGGGCGCCGAGACGGTCGCGAGCTGGTGCAGGGGCGTGGGCGTGCCGTAGTAGTTGACGACCACCGGGGTCAGCAGGTCCACGTGCGCGCGGCCGGTGCGCACGCTGGACAGCTCCTTCTTCAGCCCTTCCGCGCCGTGGTCCATGCGCTTGCGCGCTTCGGCGTGGATCTCGTTCAGCTTGGGATTCAGGTGCAGCGCCTTGTGAGATTCTTGCAGCATAGGTCCTCCCTGTCTTTTCAAACAGCACGTCTTACAGACAGCGCGGCTTGCAGACCGCGCCTCCTGCTGACGGCTCCGGGCGAGCGTCCACGGGGGGTCGGGGCCGGCACCCGCGCTCAGTGCACCAGGGTGCCGACCGGCCTTCCGGCCAGGGCGCTGACCAGGTTTTCCGGGCGCTCGATGTCGAGCACCAGGATCGGAATGCCGTTGTCCTTGCAGAAGGCGATGGCGGTCGCGTCCATCACCTTCAGGTCCCGCTGCAGCACCTCGTTGAACGTCAGGCTGTCGAAGCGCCGCGCGTCCTTGTGGCGCTGCGGATCCTTATCGTACACCCCGTCCACCTTCGTGGCCTTGATCAGCACGTCCGCGCCGATCTCCGAGGCGCGCAGGGCCGCCGCGGTGTCGGTGGTGAAGAAGGGGTTGCCCGTCCCCGCGGCAAAGATCACCACGCGGCCCTTCTCCAGGTGCCGGTCCGCCCGGCGCTTGATGTACGGCTCGGCAATCGCGCGCATCTCGATCGCCGACATGAGCCGCGTCTGCACCCCGAGGCGCTCCAGTGCGTCCTGCATGCAGATCGCGTTGATCACCGTCGCCAGCATGCCCATGTGGTCCGCGGCGACGCGCTCGATGCCCGGCTGGCCCGAACTCGTGCCGCGGAAGATGTTTCCGCCCCCCACCACCAGGCCGATCTGGATCTTCTGTTGCCAGGCGTCCCGCACCTGCACGGCGAGCGCGTTGATGGCGCCATAGTCGAAGCCGCGGCGCTCCTTCCCGCCGAAGATTTCGCCGCTCAGCTTGAGTAAGATGCGCTTGTACTTCAGCTCCACGTGTGGGCCTCCCCGGCAGCCGGCGTTGGCGCTCGGCCGGAAACGGCCGGGCTGTTCAGCAGCGCTTGACCGGAACCGGCCGGGCCGTTCAGCAGCGCTCGGCCGGAACCGGCCGGGCTGTCCAGCCGCACCCTGCCGGCACCCAGCTCGGCGACTCTCCCTTAGCACTTAGCACAGCTTTAGCCGCGCCACAGCCTGCCCAAGCGGAGCCGCCCGGACGCAGCC
>JBGOTW010000402.1:0-2630 GCA_041476685.1 bacterium
CAGCACGTCCGGGGCGGTGCCTGCGAACAGCCTGGCCGTCACGACGATCCTGCCGGAAGGCGATTCCAGCGCGACCTTGGCGCCATCCTCGATGCCGAGCGCGGCGGCCGTCTCCGGGTTGACCTCGACCCAGCCATCCCATCCGCCTTCCAGGTGCACGGCCGGTTCCTGCTGGAGCCAGGGCTGGTTGCCGCCCTTGCCTCCCGCCAGGGACATCAGCTTGTAGGTATTGAGGAGGTAAGGGTATTGCTTGTCGCTCTCCTGCTCGCGGATGGGTTCGTAGTGGGGCAGGTAGAGATGATCTCCCACGGCCCGAATTCCCAGGCTCGCGGCGAAGCGGCGGGTATCGGGCGCGGTCCCCTGCCGGGTCGCGGACGCCTTTGCCGCGGCCTCCATTTCCCCCTGCAACAACCGGGAATAGAACTCGAACCTGTGCGTCGGCGTCCTGATCAGCTGCCGGGGTCCCACGTAGGTGTCGTTGGGATCCCACCATGCCCCTTTGCGGATCAGTTCTTCCCAGAATTCGCCGTAGGTCGGGTACTTCTGGCGCCAGTAGCCCTGCCGCGCCTGGATCGCCTCGAACTGCTCGTCCTGGAGGGGCATGGCGATGTGGCCGCGCCCGGCCTCGTACAGGCCCTGCGCCTTCTCGTGGAGCAGGTCGCTGAATTTTTCCCACGGCAGGACGCCCGTCACCGGTTCGCCCAGCTTGCGGGCGATCTGCAGGATGACGTCTTCCGTGGCCCGGGTCTGGTACAAGGGCGGCACCACGGGGGCGCCGACTCCAAACGCGGTGATCCCGGCCAGGTGCGTGATCTCGTCGTCCCGCCACCGTTCGAGATACGTGCAGTCCGGCAGGATGAGATCGGCCTGTGCCGTCGTCTCGTCCATGAACGGCGAAAAGCTCGCGATGAAGGGGACCTGTTCGAGGGCGCGCGCCCATTGATCCCCGCTCGGCCACGAGAAAAGCGGATTGGCGTAATACAGGAAGAGCGCATTCAGCTCGTAGGGATCTTTCGCGAGCACGTTGTGCGGCAGGCGGTGTGCGCCATATTCGCCGCGCAGGCTCGGCCGGCCCGTGGGGCGATCCAGCCGCGGCTGAGCCAGGCTCGCCCGGGCCGCCTTGTCGGGTTGAAAGTCGGCCCAGGGTTTTAGGGGCAAGGCGCCCTGCACCGCGATTCCGCCGGGGCGTCCGAACGCGCCGACCAGGGCGTTCAGAGCGTGGATCGCCATCCGCGTGTACAGGTCGCTGCCCTGGAAAGCGGGGCCCCGGTCGCCCAGGGCGGTCGCGGGCGGACTGGTGGCGAAGCCGCGCGCCACCTGGAACAGCCGCTCCACCGGAACGCCCGTAATCGCCGCCACCTTTTCGGGCGGATATTCCTCCAGCACCAGGGATTTGAAGCCCAGATGCCGGGTTCCCGCAGGATCCTGCCAGTCTTCGAATCCGAATCCCTTGTCCCTGACGAACTCCACGTCGTAGCGGCCTTCCTGGATGATGATATGGGCCAGTCCCAGCGCGAGGGCCGCGTCCGTGCCCGGACGGATCGGAATCCACAGGTCCGCCTTGGCGGCGGTGATCGAGTAGCGGGGGTCCACCATCACCAGCTGCGCGCGTTCGCCGTCGGGGCGGTCGCGCAGCCGGCCATAGGCTTTCAGCTGATTGACCGTGGAGACCCAGCTTTCCAGCAGATTGCAGCCGAACGAGAGGATGTAGCGGCTGTGCTCCAGGTCATAGGCCAACGGGCGATCCAGGCCTTGCATGTAGTAGGTGCCCGGCGAGCTCTGCTCATAGTCCATGCAGCGCAGCCGCAGGTAGTTGGGAGTGCCGTAGGCGCGGCAGAATCGCTGGATCAGCGGATCGACCAGTCCGCGATACTGGCCCCCGAGAAAACCCACCGTGTGCGCCTTGGCGTTCCTGCGCAGCTTGAGCAATTGCGCGGCCACCTTGTCCAACGCCTCGTCCCAGCCGATCGGCTTCCATTTCCCGCTCCCGCGCTTGCCGTCGCGCTCCAGCGGCGTTCGGATGCGGTCCGGGTCGTACAGCACCTGCGTCCCCGACAGGCCTTTCATGCACAGCCCGCCTTGATTGACCGGATAGATGGGGTTCCCCGCGATCTTGACCAGCTTACCGTCCACCACCCGGGCCAGGATTCCGCATCCGCCGGGACACTGCTGGCAGACTGAAACGCGGTATTCCTCCTCGTAGTTCGCCCAATCCTGCAGCAGCTGATCGACGCTTTGGGGAGGCTGGCCCAAAGCCTTAAATACGGCGCTCCCCACGGCGGCGGTCCCCGCTGCGGCGCCGCCTACCGAGGCGATGAAGGTCCGTCTTGACAGCCTCATGATCTCTCCCAATCCGGCGCTTTCAATCCGCCTGGAGTCAGCGGTGGCACGCGAAACAATCCGTCGTCACGGGTTTGGCCGGGTGCAGCTGGCCGGCGATCAGCCGATTGTCCTCGTCGGTCGGAGCCGCTCCGGCGATCCGCGTCAGTGTGCCCAGCAGCTCGGTGCTCGAACGGAAGCGCTTGCGCTCCACGGTTTTCAGCGCCACAAGCAGGTTCCTGGGCAATTGCTCGGTCTGCAAAGTGCGGAACGCGCCAGGATCCAGCTGAAGCATCTTTGCGCGATGACAA
>JBGOTW010000403.1:0-2605 GCA_041476685.1 bacterium
GACCAGCGCCGCTGGATCTATGCCTCCTCGAAGCGGGAGAACAACTACTTCGGCTTCGGCACGGACAACGACCTGGACGAGACGAGCAACTATCTCATCATCAAGCACTCGGCCTTTCCGCTCGTCGAGGCGCCGCACGACTCGCCGGACTACGACCCGCAGTACCGCGTTCCGTGCGCGAAGGTGATGGGAGCGCACCGCCGCCGCGCCAAGGCGTTCCGCCCCTCATCCATCATCAACATTTCCGGCATGAGCTACGGTTCGCTCAGCTCGCACGCCGTCGCCGCGCTCAACCTGGGCGCGAAGGCCGCCGGCTGCATGCAGACCACGGGCGAAGGGGGCCTCTCGCGGCACCACCAGCGGGGCGGCGATCTCGTCTGGCAGGTGGGCACGGGCTACTTCGGCTGCCGCACGCCGGAAGGGCGCTTCGACCTGGCCCGCTTCAAGGACACGGTCGCGGCCAATCCGGTGCGCGCGGTGGAGATCAAGCTCAGCCAGGGCGCCAAGCCGGGGCTGGGCGGAATCCTGCCCAAGGCGAAGATCACCGCCGAGATCGCGCAGATCCGGGGCATTCCCATGGACCGCGATTGCGTGAGCCCCGCGGCGCACACGAGCTTCCACGACGTGGACAGCATGCTGGACTTTGTCGAGCTGCTGGCCGGGGAGACCGGCGTGCCGGTCGGGATCAAGTCCGCCGTGGGGGAGATGGAATTCTGGCGCGAGCTGGTCAAGCAGATGAGCATGACCCCGCGCGGCGTGGATTTCATCACCGTCGACGGCGGCGAGGGAGGCACCGGGGCGGGCCCGCTGGTGTTCACCGATCACGTGGCGCTGCCCTTCAAGATCGGCTTCACGCGCGTCTTCCGCCACTTCGCCGAGGCCGGGCTGCACGACAAGATCGTGTTCACCGGGTCGGGCCGCCTGGGCTTCCCCGATGTCGCGCTGCTGGCGCTGTGCCTGGGCTGCGACATGGTCAACGTGGGCCGCGAGGCGATGATGGCGATCGGCTGCATCCAGTCCCAGCGCTGCCATACGGACAACTGCCCGACGGGCGTCGCCACCCAGAAGCCCTGGCTGATGGCCGGGCTCGATCCGACCCTCAAGTCCGTGCGCTGCGCGAACTACATCGTCACGATGCGCAAGGAGCTGCTCCAGCTGGGCCGCGCCTGCGGCGTCCCCCACCCCGCGCTCGTGTCCCGCGAGCGGCTGGAAATCATGGACACCGGCTTCCATGCCCGGCCGCTGGCCGAAGTGTTCGGCTACCGCAACGGCCTGGGCGTGCTGCCCGAGGACGCCCGCGCGCAGGTGGCGCAGCTGATGGCCGACCTGCCGCGCAACCCGCCGGCCGCCGCGCATTAGCTCGAAGCGCCTTCTTCGCCTAGAGCCCGCACGCGCGCCCAACGCTCTGTGTTGGCGCGCGGAACGGCGACGAGATTGAGGAAGCGACCGGTCTCGGGATGCAGGCCTTCCCAGGCCAGGCGCGCGAGCGCGTTTTCGTCGGTGGGAACGGCGCGTTGCAAGTCCTCGCGCAGGATCGCCAGGTTCACGTCCAGCTTGGCGAGCCGCTCCAGCAGTTCGTCCGCGCTCGTGCCGCAGCGCGCGAGGCCGAACGGCCAGAACTCCAGCATCCAGCACAGCCGCGGCCCCTGCTCCGCGATAAAACCCTCCGCGCCGCGCAGGATGAGTGCCTCGCAGCCTTGTGTATCGGCCTTGACCAGGTGCAGCGGCCCGGCGCCGCGCGGAAAGCGCTCCCGGTCGCCAAAGTAGCCGTCGAGCGTCACGACGGGCGTGCTTACCGCGCGCCGGCCGTCCCCCGAATCGTAGAGCCGGTGATCGCCCAGATTGTCCGGGCTCAGGTAGAGCCTGGCCTCGCCGGCCGCGGCGCCCACCGCGCAGCGCTCCGCCCGCGCCTGGTGCGCGCGGTTCGCCGCCAGATTGCGCTCCAGCAGGGCGAAGTTGTCTGGATCGGGCTCGAAGGCGAAGACGCGCCCCTGCGCTGCCACGCGCGTGGCCGCCAGCAGCGTGTAGTAGCCGAGATTAGCCCCCAGGTCCACAAATCCTTCCCCGCGCTCGAGCAGGGCCAAGGCCACCCGCGACTCGAAGGGCTCCCACACGCCGCGGCTCCGCAGTTCCGCCGAGATGAAGCGGTCCGGCTGGTCATGGGCGTGCAGGCCGAAGGGAGCAAGGCCGGGCAAGTGGATCGGGATCAGCGGGGTCATTCGACCTGTGGCGCGGCGCAGGGTGTTCCGAGCCGGCGCCGCGACGCGAGGGCGCGCGGCGTGGCGAGGCGGGAGTGAGGAATCAGGGGCGACTGGTGCACAGGGGCAACTGGTGCACAGGGGCAACTGGTGCACAGGGGCAACGGGGGCAGCCAGTCCCCCCGCCGTCCCCCGGCATGCGATCCTATGCTAGGGTGAGCCAGCCGCACCGGCAATCGTTCCCTGAGGGATTGCGGGACACCGTCCCGTCCGGAGCGCGGCCGCCCGCCAGAGGAGCCACCCGATGGACTTCAATCTTTCGCCGGAGCAGCAGCGGTACCGGGACAAGGTGCGCGCCTGGGTCGCGGGCGCGCTGCCCAAGGCGCCCAAGCCGCCCCGTTCGCACC
>JBGOTW010000404.1:0-2583 GCA_041476685.1 bacterium
CACCATGCCCGCGCGGGAACAGCCTACGAAGGGGCGGAAGCAGTGCGTCCCCTCCAGCACGTTCCAGCCGTAGTTGCCGCCCCGCACGATCAGGTCCACTTCCTCCACCTCGTCCTGGCCGACGTCGCCCGCGTAGAGCAGCCCGGTCTCGCGGTCGAAGCTGAAGCGCCAGGGGTTGCGCAGGCCCAGCGCGTAGATCTCGCCGCGGCGGCCGTCCCGCGCGGCGGCGAAGGGATTGTCGGGGGGAATGCCGTAGGGCTCCGCCGCATCCACGTCGAGGCGCAGGATCTTGCCCAGCAGCACCGTGGCGTTCTGCCCGTTGCCGTGGGGATCGCCCCCGGAGCCGCCGTCGCCCAGCCCGACGTAGAGCAGGCCGTCGGGCCCGAAGGCGAGCTGGCCGCCCTTGTGGTTCGAGTACGGCTGCGCCACCTCCAGCAGCACGCGCTCGCTGGCCGGAGCGGCGGCGCGGCGGGCCGGATCGTAGCTGAGGCGCGCCAGCACCGTGCGGCGCGGCTCCGCCGCCGCGTAGTAGATATAGAAGAAACGGTTCTGCGCGAAGCGCGGATGGAAGGCGATGGACAGCAGACCCTCCTCGTTGCCTCGGTCGCTCACCTTTGCGCGGTGGTCCAGGAACACGCCCGTGGCGCGGCTCGCCTCCGGGCGGAAGCGCTTGATGACGCCCGCCTGCTCCACGACGACCAGCTCGCCCTGGCCGTCTGGCAACTCCGCCAGATGCACCGGGCGGCGGAGGGGCTCGTCGGGGATGAGCCGCCGCAGGGCGACCGGGGGCGGGGCGACCGACGACAGGGCGACCGACGGCGCGGCCTGTACCGTCTGCACGGGAAGTACGGACAGCGCGACAAGCAGCAGACCCCCCAGCAGAGCCATGCCGCGTGGCAGGACGGCCCAGCGAGGGCGACGCGGCGACAAGCCATCCGGCCGCGCGCGGTCCGGACACGCGATGCAGGTTGGGCCGGGGCCGGTTGCCGCCGGGCGTTGCGAGATGCGTTCGCGCGAGGTGCGCTCGTGCGACAGGCGCGCGCGGGGCGAAGCGGGGAAGCGGTGCATGGCGCTGCATCCGGGCAGGGGGGAACGGGCCGTCGTGGAGCAGGCAGGCCATCTCAATGGCGGCCGGAGCCGACCGCTGCGGCGACCGACGCGAGTCCGTCCCGCGCCAGCAGCCGCACCAGGTCCTGCTTGATGCGGCGCACGAGGCCTGGGCCTTGATACACCAATCCCGTATAGAGCTGCACCAGCGTCGCGCCCGCGCAGAGGAAGGCGTAGGCATCCGCGGCGCCGGCAATCCCGCCCACGCCGATCAGGGGAATGCGGCCCCGCAGCAGCCCGTGCAGCCGCCGCACCGTGTCCAGCGCAAGGGGAAGCAGCGGCCTACCGCTCAGCCCGCCGGCTTCCGTTCGCGCCGCGCTGCGGAGCGGTGCGCCGGGCACTCCGTCCCCGTGCAGGCCTTCCCTGCGCAATGTCGTGTTGGTGGCGATCAGGCCGTCCACCCCGCATTCCAGCGCCGCCTGGGCCGTCGCTTCCAGGTCGGCCGGAGCCAGGTCCGGAGCGATCTTGACCAGCAGCGGCACGTCATGTCCGCTGCCCCGCCCGCTGCCCCGCCCGCCGCCTTGTCCGCTGCCTCGTCCGCTGCCCTGTCCGCTGCCCGGCCCGCGGCTCCGGTCATCAGCCCCGCCGCCGCTCTCGGCATGGCTTTCCAGGGCGTCGCGCTCGGCCAGGACGGCGCGGAGGATCGTGCGCAGCTCCGCGGCCCCTTGCAGGCTGCGCAGGCCGGGCGTGTTGGGCGAGCTGACGTTGACGACGACGTAGTCGGCGACGCCGTGCACGGCGCGGAAGGCCGCGACGTAGTCCTCCGCGGCCCGCTCCAGGGACGTGTCCCGGTTCTTGCCCAGATTGACGCCGAGGGGAATGGGGCGGACCGGCAGCGCGGCCAGGCGCGCCGCCAGGGCCGACGCGCCCCGGTTGTTGAACCCCAGCCGATTGATGACGGCTTCGTCCTCCGGCAGGCGGAACAGGCGCGGGCGGGGATTGCCGGGCTGCGGCCGGGGCGTGACCGTGCCCAGCTCGAGAAAGCCGAACCCCAGGGCGGCCAGCGGCGCGACCCCCGTGCCGTCCTTGTCGAAGCCCGCGGCGAGGCCGAGCGGATTGGAGAAGCGCATGCCGAGCGTCTCGATGGCGAGCGCGGGGTGCTCGAAGCGGTTCGCGGCGCTCAGCGCGGCGAGGCCGCCCGGCAGACGTGCCGCGAGGGCCGCGGCGGCCAGCGTCAGCCCATGCGCCTGTTCCGCGTCCAGGGCGAAGAGGGCGGGCCGGAGGCAGCGATACGGCGTCATGGGCGGCCGGGTGCAGGACCGAATGGACTCGGACGACGTGACCGGGCGACTGAACCAATGGAGCCCCGCCGCACGGCGCCGTCGGAGTTACCGCGCCGCCAGGGTCGCTGTGCTGCCGCGCCGGTGGCGACACGTCCCGGGGCGTCTAGCCCGGCTCTCCGTCGGGAGCGGCCGTGACGCGCAGGTAGTCCGCCTCGAGTCGCTCCCGCTGCGCGGCGTAGTCGGCCTCGGAGAG
>JBGOTW010000405.1:0-2537 GCA_041476685.1 bacterium
AAGAGCAGGTTGTAGTCACGCCTCGAGTTGAACGGCGGATCGAGATAGACCAGGTCCACCGACGCGTCCGCGATGTGCTCGCGCAGCACGTCCAGGTTGTCGCCGAAGTAGAGGTCGCGGGTCATCGCTGTCTCGGCAGGATGAGGAGGCACGGTCGCGGGGCTACTTGTTCCGGGTTGTACCGTGCGTGGGGCCAAATTGCATCGCCCCACCGCACCTAGTTTCCCCGTATCGCCCAGTCGGCGCGGACCGTCCACATCGCCCAGATTCCCCGCAGCGCCCAGTCGGCGCGTATCACGTAGTGGACGCGAGCGAAGTCACGTCGCCGGCGCGGTGCCTTCTATCGTCGCGGAGGGGTAGATTCCCTAGGCCAAAGGCGGGGCCGCTGTTCCGCGACACTCGCCCCCTCCGGGCTGCCCATCCCCGCCTTCGTCGCGGCGACCGCAACCGAACCGGCGGCTAAGTGTGGCCCTAGCGGATCGCAGGGGAGCAGCGAACCGTCCCGATATGCACCTGAGCGCTACAACAAGCGTGCTTCAGGCGCGCCAGGGAGAGTCGCCCCGCCCAGGCCTGCCAAGTCGCCCGAACGTCCCCCCGTCGGATGCTCCGCGACCCGCTCAGCGTCCGCGCCGCGCCCGGCCTCCCATCCGGCGCACCGCCTTGCCGACCGCCTTGCCGACCGCCTTGCGCACGGCCTGGCCCGCATTCTTGCGCCCGACCTTGCGCACGGCCTTGCGCACCATCTTGCGGGCAGCCGTCCCCAGCGCGCTGCGGGCGGCGCTGCGGGGCGCGGGCAGCACGGCGATGGCCTCGATCTCGATCAGCGCATCCGGGTGCACGAACCCGCTCACCTGCACCATGGTGGAGGCGGGCAGGTGATCGGCGGGGAAGAATTCCAGCCGCGCATCGTGGATCTCCCGGAAGCGCGTGATGTCCTTGGTGAACACCGTCACCTTGACCACGTCCTTGAAGCTGGCGCCGGCCTCGGTCAGCACGGCCTGCAGATTGCGCAGCACTTGCCGGGTCTGCGCGCCCATGTCGCCGGCGCCCAGGAGATTGCGCTGCGCGTCCATGGACAGGGCGCCCGAGACGAACAGCAGCGTGCCGGCTTCGATCTTCACGCCACGGGAGAAGGCGACCTTGCCGGAATAGGTGCCCGACTGGGCGAGCGGTCCCTCGACGGGATAGATGATCTTGGCCATGGGCGCTCCTTTGAAGATGCAGGCGGAACAATGTGCGGTGGGTCTGCAACGCTTGTATCCCGGCGCGAGCGCGGGCGATAGGGGCGGGGCAGCCGCGCGGCAACGCGCTTGCCCAGCCGCGGCAAATCGCCGCGAAGGAAGGGTGGGCTTGGCTTGACGAATGCCGTCATGGGTACGGATCCAGGCGGGGTGCTGTCACCGGGCCGTCGCAGCAGACCGCCCCACGGGGCTGGTCATGCCTGCGAGACCCTGCCCCAGCGGCGCACGCTTTCCGGGAAAGGAGGGAAAGGAGGGACGCGCGCGGCTTGAGTTGCCGTGCGCGGGCGATTCAATGCGGGAGCCGCACTGTCGTTTGCAGCGCGGGAGAGCCGGAGACACGGGTCGTGGCAGCCATGCCGCAATCACATATCGTAATATTGCATTATTTCAATATACTGCATCCGATTCGCGAAAACGAACCCAACGCCAGACGCAGGCGCTCGGCACGGGAACCTGCTCGCCGCGCACGATTTTCGCTTGATCCCATCGCTATTGTGTGATGCAGTGATTCCTTCTGCGTTCGGGGCCTGAGGCCCCGGTGCTTCGGGGTATACGCCCCCGGTGTTTCGGGGCCTTTTGCCCCAATATGCGACCCCGTCCGTCGGGCGGGCCTTTTCAGGGAGCAGGGCATGGCGGCGCACGCGGACTACAAAGTGAAGGACATGGGCTTGGCGGACTGGGGCCGCAAGGAGATCGAGATCGCCGAATCGGAGATGCCGGGCCTGATGGCCCTGCGGGCGGAGTTCAAGGGCAAGCAGCCGCTGAAGGGGGCGCGCGTTGCCGGCTGCCTGCACATGACGATCCAGACCGCCGTGCTGATCGAGACGCTGACCGCGCTGGGGGCAACCGTGCGCTGGTCGTCGTGCAACATCTTCTCCACCCAGGATCACGCCGCCGCCGCGATCGCCAAGACCGGCGTGCCCGTGTTCGCGTGGAAGGGCGAGACGGAGCAGGAGTACTGGTGGTGCGTGGACCAGACGCTGGCCTGGCCGGACGGGAAGGGCCCGAACCTGATCCTGGACGACGGCGGCGACCTGACGCTCGTCGTGCACCAGAAGCGCCAGGACCTGATCCAGGGGATGAAGGGCATCTCGGAGGAGACGACGACGGGCGTGCACCGGCTCTACCTGATGCAGGACCGGGGCGAGCTGAAGATGCCCGCCTTCAACGTCAACGACTCGGTGACCAAGAGCAAGTTCGATAACCTGTACGGGATCCGCGAGTCGCTGATCGACGGCATCAAGCGCGCGACAGACGTGATGATCGCCGGCAAGGTCTGTGTCGTCGCGGGCTATG
>JBGOTW010000406.1:0-2514 GCA_041476685.1 bacterium
CTCGTCACCTTCTGCACCGCGCGGGAATGGCTGGCCCGCCGCGGCACTGTTGGCCGGGCCGCCCACGGGGGGACCGTGCGCATCTATGACGACGCGGGCCGGGCGCTGCCGGCGGGCCAGGTGGGCGCGGTCTACATGCGCCAGGACGCCTTCACCGACTTTACGTACTTCAACAACGACGCCAAGCGGCGGGAGGCGGAGCGCGACGGGCTGATCACCTGCGGGGACGTGGGCTATCTGGACGCGGAGGGCTACCTGTTCCTGTCCGACCGCAAGATCGACATGGTTATCTCCGGCGGGGTCAACATCTATCCGGCGGAGATCGAGGCGGTGCTGCTGAACCTGGCGGGGGTGCAGGATTGCGCGGTGTTCGGCATCCCCGACGCGGAGTTCGGGGAGACGCTGGCCGCCGTCGTCCAGCCCCAGCCGGGCGCCCGGCTCAGCGCCGCGGAGGTGCAGGATCACGTCCGCGCGCACCTGAGCAACTTCAAGGTGCCGCGCCTGGTGCAATTCCAGGCCGACCTGCCGCGCGAGGACTCGGGCAAGATCTTCAAGCGCCGGCTGCGCGAGCCGTTCTGGAAGGACGCGGGCCGGAGCATCTGACCGGTCCGCGCATCCGGGGACGCGCCGCGCGCCGCAACGGCACGCGGCGCCCGCCGGCGCGGACGCGCGCGGAGAGGACCGGCCCGCACTTGAATTGCGCCTTCCACCCCGGCAACCTGGGTCCCGATCCCCCTTGGCCAGAGACTTGGCAAGGGACGCCGTGCATTCTGCGCTGCTGTCCAACCCGCATGCGGTGACGGCATGAATCCCATCCTGATGACCCTGGCGCTGGCGGCCGGACTGGGCGTGTTCGCCTACACGGCGTACCTGAAGGTGCGGCTGCTGGCGCGCTTGCAGCCCGAGCAGCGCCTGGACCAGATTCCCAAGCGCATCGGGATGCTGCTGCGGATCGGCTTCGGGCAGAGCAAGCTCATCGGCCGGCAGCGCGAACGCTCTTCCGGGACGATGCACTTCTTCATCTTCTGGGGCTTCGTCGTGCTCGGCCTGCGGGAGGTGCTGCTGATCGGCGAGGCGTACAAGCGCGGGTTCCAGGAGAGCCTGCCGCTGCTGGGCGCGCACTCGATCGGCGGCTACGTCTACGTCCTCGTCACCAACGTGTTCGAGGCGCTCGTGTTCTGCATGGTGGCCTTCGCCCTGTGGCGGCGGTTTGCCCTGCGCCCGGCCCGGCTGACGCTCAATACCGAAGCCAACGTCATCCTGGTCATGATCATCGGCGTCGTGGGGACGGACCTGCTGTACGACGCGGCGAAGTTCAACCTGATCCGCATCTGGGGCCACGACCTGCCCTACCTGAGCCACCCCTTGTGGGACACGGAGATGACCTGGGCGCCGTTCGCCAGCCTGCTGGCGCGGGCGCTGGCGCACCTGGGCGAGACGGGCAACGCGGGCGTCTACCAACTGCTGTACTGGGCCCACGTGGGCGTGGTCCTCGTGTTCCTCAACCTGCTGCTGAACGGAAAGCACGCCCACGTCATCACGGCCCTGCCCAACGTGTTCCTGGGCTCGCTGGACCGGCCGCACGCGCCCGTGCGGCTGCTCGACCTGGAGAACGAGGAGGCGTGGGAGAAGGGCGCGCTCGGCGTGGACAAGGTCGAGCAGCTCACCTGGAAGCAGGCCCTCGACGTGTACACCTGCACCGAGTGCGGTCGCTGCTACGACATCTGTCCCACCTACGTGACCGGCAAGCCCCTCACGCTGAAGTGGTTCAACGAGAGCCTGCGCCACCATCTCGAGGAGGAAGGCGACGCGATCCGCGCCACCGGCACCACCGCCGGCGGGAAGACGCTCGTCGGCGACGTGATCCACCCCGACACGCTGTGGGCCTGCACGACCTGCCGCGCCTGCGAGGAAGTGTGCCCGGTGTCCATCGAGCATGTGCCGCGCATCATCTCCATGCGCCAGGCGCAGACGCTCATGCACGAGGCGCAGCCCGCCGAGCTCAACACGACCTACAAGGGCCTGGAGCGCAACTACAATCCCTGGGGCATCGGCTACGACAAGCGCGCCGACTGGGCGCGGGGGCTGGGCATTCCCGTCCTGACCGAGGCGCCGCAGGAGCCGGTGGACGTGCTGATGTGGGTGGGGTGCATGGGCGCGTTCGACCAGCGCAACCAGAAGATCGCCCAGGCGACGGCCAGCCTGCTGAAGCAGGCGGGCGTGAAGTTCGCGATCCTGGGCTCGGCGGAGAAGTGCACGGGGGACCTGGCGCGGCGCTCGGGCAACGAGATGCTCTACCAGACCCTGGCGCGGGAGAACGTGGACACGCTCAACGGCTTGAAGGTCAAGAAGGTCGTCACGAACTGCCCGCACTGCCTGAACAGCCTCAAGAACGAGTACCCGCAGCTCGACGGGAAGTACGAGGTATACCACCACACCCAGTTCATCGCCGCGCTGGTGCGGGAGGGCCGCCTCGTGCTCGACCCGGCGCTCGCCGGGCGGGTCACGTTCCAC
>JBGOTW010000407.1:0-2512 GCA_041476685.1 bacterium
CGCGGCCCAGCCGTGCCGCTCGAAGAAGTCCCCGGCCCGCGTCATCTCGGCCCACGGAATGAAGCGCACCTGCCGCGTGATCGCCGTCACCTGGTTCGCGTCCGCCCACGCATGGATGGCGTGGCCCACCAGCACCAGCAGCACCGCGACGGGCGCCACCGCCCAGCCGAGGCGCGAGCCGCGCCGCTTCACCCACGCCCACAGGCCGAAGCTCACCAGGCCCACCACCGCCGCGATGGCCGCAAGATAGCCCCCCAGCAGCAGGTAGAATCCGCTCGTCAGCGGCAGCACGTCCGTGGCCACCCCGCTCGTGAGCAGGTGCCACACGCGGCTGTTGAGGTGGAAGCGGTAGATGGCGAAGACGCGCGTGTCGATCAACACCAGCAGCGTCAGCCCGGAGTACGACAGCACCGTCAGGCTCACCGCCGCCCAGCGCGGCAGCAGCACCGTCAGCAGCAGCAGCGGCAGGTAGAGCAGGAAGGCGAGCAGGAGGAATTGGCCGAACAGTCCGAGCAGGAGAAACGCGCCCCCGGCCCAATCGAGCGCGCCGCGCGCATAGGTCACGTAGCTCAGTCCCACGGCGAACAGCAGCGCGGCGGTCGCCAGGATCATCCAACCCGTCCAGCGCAGGGTCAGCCCCTTGCCCCGCCAGAATGCCCGCCAGCCCTGTGCCATGTGCCTCTCTCGGCCTGTCTCGTCGGTGCCGCGTTCCCATCCCTGCGCCGGCCGTATCTCCGTGGCACTGCCGCATGGCCGGGCCCGCGCGGGCTCAGGCGGCCCCTTGACACCCCGCGACAGGCTCCCCTACGGTCGGGATACGTTCCCGCATAGCATACCAGGCCGCGGTTCCGCTGATCCGCTGCGATGCAGGATAGTCATGCTGACGGACTGCCATGCAGCAGGTGGCCGGGGAGAACCCGGCGCCCGGCGGACCGCCCTGCCCATTCCCGCCCGCGACCGGAGACCGCCGCCATGGCCCCGACCTTCCGCGCCGTCCACTACATCAACCAGTTCTTCGCCGGCATTGGGGGCGAGGAACAGGCCAACGTCGGCGTCTCCGTCACCGCGGGGCCGCTCGGCCCCGGCCGGGCGCTGCAGCAGGCGCTTGCCGGCAAGGGCGAGATTGCCGCGACCGTCGTCTGCGGCGACAACACCTTGAGCGAGCGTCCCGATGCGGCCCGCGCCGAGATCGCCGGACACCTCAAGCGCCTCAAGCCCGACGTCGTCATTGCGGGTCCGGCGTTCGGTTCCGGGCGCTACGGCCTGGCCTGCGCCGAGGTGTGCCGCGCGGCCCAATCCCTCGGCATTCCCGCAGTGACGGCCATGCACCCGGACAATCCCGGCGCCCTCAAGCGCGCGGACCTCGTCATCGTGTCCAGCGGCGAGAGCGCCGCATCCATGGCCCAGGCCGCCGCCGGGCTGGCCCGCATCGCGCTCAAGCTGGCGCGCAAGGAAGCCCTCGGGCCCGCCGAGCAGGAAGGGATCCTCTCCCGCGGCGTGCGCGTCGTCTTCGACCGCGGCCGGCCGGGCTACGAGCGGGCGCTGGACATGCTGCTGGCCAAGCTGCACGGCAAGCCCTACGTGAGCGAGGTGCCCTTCCGCGCCCCCGAGCGCGTCGCGCCCGCCGCGCCCGTGCGCGACCTGACGCGCGCGAAAATCGGGCTGGTCACGACCGGCGGCCTGGTGCGCAAAGGCAATCCGGACAAGCAGGTGGCCGCCAACGCCACGCGCTACCACAGGCACTCCGTCGCCCAGCTCGAGCGCCTCTCGCCCCAGGAATGGGAAGCCTACCACGCGGGCTACTTCAACCATATCGTCAATTCCAATCCGAACTACATCCTGCCCCTGAGCTTCCTGCGCGACCTGGAAAGTCAAAAGCGGATCGGCTCGGTATACGAATACATGTACGCCCTGCCCGGCGTGAGCACGCCGGTGCACATCGCCACCCAGCTCGGCAAGAGCATCGCCGAGGACCTGAAGGCCGGAGGCGTGGACGGCGCCCTGCTCGTCGCCACCTGAGGCACCTGCAACCGTTGCGGCGCAACGATCGCGAAGGAGATCGAGCGGGTGGGCATCCCGGTGGGCATGATCTCGGCAATCTACAATCTCGCCCTGACGACGGGCGCGCCGCGCGTCATCCGCGGCGCCCGCATCGAACACGTCTGCGGCGATCCGCACCTGGGGCCGGAGAAGGACTATGCCTACGGCATGCGCATCGTGACGACGGCGCTGGAGGCGATCGCGCGCCCGGTCGCGGGCCCCACGCTCTTCGATCCGCTGGCGCAGGCGGACGCCATTCCCGCGCTGGCCTAGCGGCGCGGCCGGTGCGGGAGAACAGTGCGCCTCCGCTGTGCCTGTTGATTGCAGTTCACCTGTGATGAGCGGCGTGATGCGACTGGAGCTGGGGACGTTTCCCGTGCGGGAGGTGGCGTTCGGGTCACGCACGCGCTGGGAGAACGGGCGGTTGGAGGTGGACCGGGCCGGCGTGCTGGCCGCGGTGCGCCTGGACACG